>NZ_CP107783.1:2775681-3084090 GCF_036345255.1 Streptomyces sp. NBC_00569
TCTCGCCGGCGGCGCTCGCCGGGCTTTGCGGGCCGGGGCCGAAGTCCTTGCCCTGGTGGTAACGCTCGTAGCGCTCGTACCGTTCCACGCGACGGCGCTTGGCGCGGCGGAAGCGGCGGGCGACGAGCCGGGCGAGGTCCGCGGCGCCGACCATTCCGGCCTCGGGCCCGAGCTGGGCGCGGGCGATGCGGGCCTCGGGGCGGTAGCCACGGCCGGTGAGGTGGCGTTTGAAGGCCTCGCGGGCCGGACCGATCAGCAGGTCGTCGGCCGCGGAGACGCCGCCGCCGATGACGAAGCAGGACGGATCGAGGGCGGCCGCGAGGTTCGCGATGCCGACGCCGAGCCACTGGCCGATGTCCTGGAGCAGCTCGATGCACATGGCGTCGCCCTCGCGGGCGAGCTCGGTGATGAGGGGGCCCGTGATGTCGGGGACGTTGCCCTTGACGCGCTCGATGAGCCCGTACGCGACCGGGGAGTCCGCGGCGGCGAGCTCGCGGGCCTCGCGCACGAGCGCGTTGCCGGAGCTGTACTGCTCCCAGCAGCCGCGGTTGCCGCACGGGCAGCGGTGGCCGCCGGGAACGACCTGCATATGGCCGAATTCACCGGCGACGCCGAACTTGCCGCGCTTGACCTGGCCGTCCTCCAGGATCGCGCCGCCGATGCCGGTACCCAGCGTGATCATGACGAGGTGGTCCTCGCCTCGGCCCGCGCCGAACCGCCACTCGGCCCAGGCGGCCGTGTTCGCGTCGTTGTCGACGAGTACGGGGACGGAGAGGCGGCCGGCGAGACGGTCGCGCAGCGGCTCGTTGCGCCAGGACAGGTGCGGGGCGAACAGGACCCGGTTGCGGTCGGCGTCGACCCAGCCGGCCGCGCCGATGCCGACGGCGTGCACGTCGTGCCGGTCGGAGAGGTCGAGCACCAGCTCCGTGATGGTGTCCTCGACGACCTTGGGGCTCTTGGACTTGTCCGGCGTCTCGGTGCGCAGGGTCTCCAGGATGTTGCCGTCGGCGTCGACGACACCCGCCATCACCTTCGTACCGCCGATGTCGATACCGACGGTCGGGACGCGGGGCGCCGTCAGGTGGGAACGGCGCTCACGTGTGCCGACGGTCCGCAGGACAGTGGCTCGTGCGGAGCCGCGGTGCGCGAGGTCGCGGTAGGTGCTCATCGCGCCGATTGTGCCATTTCGCAGCAGCGGGGGCGTATCCGCTCGGTTCCGGTCACTCGGAGTGACCGGGGCGCTACCGCGGGTCCGTCGTCGCGGGTTGTCTTCGGCCCGGCGCGCCCCGCGGCGGAGCCGCCCGTGTCACGGCCCGCCGCGCGCCTTCGGGGGCGCCTCGCTCACGGGGCGTCCCGGCCCTCCAGCTCGTGGCGCAGGTCGTCCAGTTCGCTGCCGCCTGCCATCTGGCGGGTCAGTTCGTCGAGGGTGATCTCGTCGCGTGCGTAGCTGCCGAACATCGTGCCCCTCTTCAGGAGGACGAAGCGGTTGCCCACGAGGTAGGCGTGGTGCGGGTTGTGCGTGATCAGGACCACGCCGAGGCCCGCGTCACGCGCGGCGGCGACGTACTTGAGGACGACGCCGGACTGCTTGACGCCGAGCGCGGCGGTCGGCTCGTCGAGTACGAGGACCTTGGCGCCGAAGTACACGGCGCGGGCGATCGCCACGCACTGGCGCTCGCCGCCGGAGAGGGTGCCGATGGGCTGGTCGACGTCGCGCAGGTCGATGCCCATGCGGAGCAGCTCCGCATGGGTCGTCCGGCGCATCAGGTCGACGTCCAGGCGCTTGAAGGGGCCGGAGCCCTTCGTCGGCTCGGAGCCGAGGAAGAAGTTCCGCCAGACCGGCATCAGCGGGACGACGGCGAGGTCCTGGTAGACCGTGGCGATGCCGCGGTCGAGGGACTCGCGCGGGTTGGCGAGCCGCGTCTCCTCGCCCTCGATGCTGAAGGACCCGGAGTCGTGCTTGTGCAGACCCGCGATGATCTTGATGAGGGTCGACTTGCCCGCGCCGTTGTCGCCGAGGACGCAGGAGATCTCGCCCGCGTGCACGACGAGGGAGACGTCCTCCAGGGCCCGGATGTTTCCGTAGTACTTACTGACGCCGTCGAGCTCCACAAGCGCCGTACGTTCTGCGGTCTCGGTCATTTCGTCGCCTCCGCGCGCTTGCGGACCCACGCGTTGAGCAGGGTCGCGAGGAGCAGCATCGCCCCGAGGAAGAACTTGAACCAGTCCGGGTTCCACTCGGCGAACACGATGCCCTTGCTCGTCATGCCGAAGATCAGGGCGCCGATGGCCGCGCCGACCGCGGACCCGTAGCCGCCGGTGATCAGGCAGCCGCCGATGACGGCCGCGATGATGTAGATCAGCTCGTTGCCGACGCCCTCGCCGGACTGCACGACGTCGAACGAGAACAGCAGGTGCTGCCCCGAGATCCAGGCACCGAAGGCGACGCCCATGTACAGGCCGATCTTGGTCTTGTTGACCGGGACACCGACGGCGCGGGCCGCGTCCTCGCCGCCGCCGACCGCGTAGATCCAGTTACCGACGCGGGTGCGCAGCAGGATCCAGGTGGCGACGACGATCAGGGCGAGCCACCACAGGATGGTGATCTTGAAGTCGACGCCGCCGATGGTGAGCGTGGAGGCGAAGACGTCCTTCGCGGAGGAGAAGCCCTCCATGTCGGAGATCGACTTGGTGGAGACGGTGCCGCTGATCAGCTTGGTGAAACCGAGGTTCATGCCGGTCAGCATCAGGAACGTGCCGAGCGTGATGATGAAGCTCGGCGGGTCGGTGCGGGTCAGCATGACGCCGTTGAACACGCCGATGGCGAGCGTGAGCAGGAGCGAGACGCCCACGCCGACCCAGACGTTCGCCGTCATCTGGTAGCTGAACATCGACGAGATCAGCGCTGACGTGGTGACCATGACGCCGGCGGAGAGGTCGAACTCGCCACCGATCATCAGCAGGGCCACCGGTACGGCCATGATGCCGATCGTCGACGACGCGTACAGGACCGTGGCGAGGCTGGAGGCCCGCAGGAAGCTGTCCGCGAAGATCGCGAAGAAGACGAACACGGCGACGGCGCCGACGACCGAGCCGAGTTCGGGCCGGCCCATGAGCTTGCGCAGCGGCGACGTCTTCAGGAGCCGCTCGTCCGTCAGCGGCGGGGTCTCTGGTGCGGCGGCGCTCATCGGGTCCCCCGCCTCGTGTACTCCTCGAGCTTGGCGGCCTGGTCCTTGGTGATGATCTGCGGACCGGTGAGTACCGGCTTCCCGCCGCCGAGGACGTCCGCGTTGTAGCGGTAGAGCCAGAGCAGGTCCACGGCCTCGTAGCCCTGGAGGTAGGGCTGCTGGTCGACGGCGAAGCCGAGCGTGCCGTCCTTCAGGCCGGCGGCGACCTTCTCGTTGAGGTCGAAGGTGTCGATCTCGGCCTTGCTGCCCGCGTCCTGCCTGGCCTTCACGGCGGTGGCGGCGAAGGGCGCGCCGAGCGTGACGACGGAGTCGATGGACTTGTCGGCCTGGAGCTTGGCGCCGATGGAGGACTGGACGTCGGGCATGTTGGTGCCCTCGACGTACAGGTTCTGCATCTGGCCCTTGAAGGTCTCCTTGGCACCGGCGCAGCGCTGCTCGTGGCCGACGTTGCCCTGCTCGTGCAGGACACACAGGGCCTTCTTGCGGCCGCGCTTGTTCAGCTCCTCGCCGACGGCCCGGCCCGCGATCGTCTCGTCCTGTCCGATGTGCGTGAGCGCGCCGAACTTCTCTGACTCCTCGGAGCCGGAGTTCACGGTGATCACGGGGATGCCGGCCTTCTCGGCGCGGGCGACGGCGGCCTTCATGGCGTCGGGCTTGGCGAGCGTGACGATCAGGCCGTCGACCTTCTTGTCCACGGCCGCGTCGACGAGCTGGGCCTGCTGCTGCGCCTCGTCGCTGTGCGAGTACAGGAAGTTGATGTTGTCCTTGACGGCGGCCTGCTTGGCGCCGCTCTGGACGATGTCCCAGAAGGTGTCGCCGTCGCCCGAATGGGTCACCATCGCGACGGTCCAGCGCGGGGTGTTCACCGCGGCCTTGCCCTGGGCCGAGGCCGCCTTCCTGGCGTCCTCCGCCCGCTTGCCGCCGGTGCTGCTGCACCCCGCGAGGGTGAGACCGACTGCCCCTGCGAGGGCGATGCTCACCCAGCTCCGAAACCGTGCCACGAGGCCGTGCCCTTCTTCTTCTGGTGCCTGGATCTGCGGGGCCGGCGGACCTGCCCCGGGGGCTCGACGACCGGCCCCAAACGTCCAAGTATCAGGCACCGGGATCACGCGTCCGTTCACCGGGTACCGCGCGCGGTGTACTTCTCGAGCTTCGGCACGTCCTTCTCGGTGACGATCGCCGGGCCTGTCAGGACGGGCTTTCCGCCGCCGATGACGTTGGCGTTGGTCCTGTAGAGCCACAGTTCGTCGACGGCGAGATAGCCCTGGAGGTAGGGCTGCTGGTCGACGGCGAAGCCGACGTCCTTGGCCTTGAGGCTCTTGACCACGGCCGCGTTCAGGTCGAAGGTGTCGACCTCCGCCTCGCTGCCCGCGTCCTGCTTCGCCTTGACGGCGACGGCCGCGACGGGGGCGCCGAGCGCGACGACCGCGTCGATGTCCTTGGCCGCCTGGAGCTTGGCCTCGACGGACGACTGGGACGAGGGGGCGTCGGTGCCGTCGACGTTGAGGTTCTCGACGGTGCCCCTGAAGGTCTTCTTGACTCCGGCGCAGCGCTGCTCCAGGGAGACGTTGCCCTGTTCGTGGATGACGCAGAGCACCTTCTTGCGGCCGCGCTCGTTGAGTTCGCTGCCGACGGCCTCGCCGGCCACGGACTCGTCCTGCCCGATGTGGGTGAGCGCGCCGAACCGCTGCGAGAACTCGCCGCCCGAGTTGATCGTGACGACCGGGATCCCGGCGTCCTTCGCCTTGGCGAGTACAGCCTTCATGGCCTCGGGCTTGGCGAGGGTGACGACGATCCCGTCGACCTTCTTGTCGATCGCGGACTGGACCAGCTCGGCCTGCCCCTTGGCCTCTTTGTCGTTCGAGTAGAGGAACTGGACGTTGTCCTTGGCCGCGGCCTGCTTGGCGCCGCTCTGGACGATGTCCCAGAAGGTGTCGCCCTCGCCGGAGTGGGTGACCATCGCGATCTTCAGGCGGGGCGTGCCGGCCGGCTTGCCGCCCGTGGAGCCGTCGGCCTTGTCCTCGGAGGTCTTGCCTCCGGAGCTGCTGCATCCGGCCGCGAGTGCGACGACCGCCATGAGGGTTGCTGCCGTGCGGGCTGTGCGCATGGTGTGCCACCTCTCTCCTCGCCGCCCGTGTGCGGCTGGAGGAGTTCTAGCGGTGGGCACCCGGCACCGTCAATGACTTTGTCATAACATTCTTACGGCTGGTCTTCGGCGTCGAGTTCGCGCCACGCCCACGGCGCTTCCACGACGCTTCTACGGCCGTACGAGGAGCTGGAACTCGAAGGAGTAGCGGGACGCCCGGTACGTGTGCGACCCGAACTCGACGGGTCTGCCGGTGTCGTCGAACGTGGTCCGCTGCATCGTCAGGAGCGGGGCGCCCGCGGGCTCGGCGAGCCGCTCGCCCTCCTCGACCGTGGCGGCGCGCGCGCCGACGGACTGGCGGGCGCTGTGCAGGGTTATCCCGGCGGCGCGCATCAGCCGGTAGAGCCCCGTCGCCTCCAGCCGCTCCGTGTCGAGCGGGAGCAGCCCGGTGGGCAGGTGGTTGCAGAGGTACGCGACCGGGTCACCGTGGGTCAGCCGCAGCCGCTCGACCCGGTGCACCTCGTCGCCCTCCCCCACTCCGAGCGCGGCCGCGACCTCGGCGGACGCCGGCACGAGCGTGTTGGCCAGGACGCGCGTCTCGGGCTTCTGGCCCGCCGCCTCCAGGTCGTCGTAGAGGCTGCTCAGCTCCAGGGGGCGCTTGACCTGGCTGTGGACGACCTGGGTGCCGACGCCACGCCGGCGGACGAGGAGACCCTTGTCGACGAGGGACTGGATGGCCTGGCGCACGGTGGGCCGGGACAGACCGAGCCGGCCCGCGAGCTCGATCTCGTTGCCGAGCAGGCTGCCGGGGGTCAGGGAGCCGCGCTCGATCGCCGCCTCCAGCTGCTGCGAGAGCTGGAAATAGAGCGGGACCGGACTGCTGCGGTCCACGCTGAGCTGGAGCGACACGGTCGGGTCGACTACTGGTTTGGCCACGGGCCGAGCGTAGTCGCAAGGAATGTTGACGGGAAGTCGTGAAGTTCGGTTGTCCGGACAAACCGTTGACAGCGGGTTCCCCGGGCGGCACCTTGACTGCATGCGCATCGGACTTATCGGGACGGGCCGTATCGGCACCTTCCACGCAGCAGTTCTGGAGCGGTACCGCGAGGTCGGCTCGCTCGTCGTCACGGACGCGGACCCGGAGCGCGCCGTCGCGCTCGCGGACCGGATCGGCGCGACGGCGGCGCCCACGGTGGACGAGATCTTCTCGTGGGGCGTGGACGCGGTGGTCATCACGGCGGCGACGTCCGCGCACGGCGAGCTGATCGGGCGGGCGGCGCGGGCCGGGCTCCCGGTGTTCTGCGAGAAGCCCATCGCCCTCGACCTGCCGGGCACACTGACCGCGCTCGCCGAGGTCGAGCGGGCCGGGACGGTGCTCCAGCTGGGCTTCCAGCGCCGCTTCGACGCGGGGTACACCGCGGCGCGCGAGGCGGTTCGCTCGGGCCGCCTCGGCCGGCTGCACACCGTACGGGCCATGACGAGCGACCCGGCGCCCCCGCCGGCCGCGTATCTGCCGCTGTCCGGCGGCCTCTACCGGGACTGCCTGGTCCACGACTTCGACATCCTGCGCTGGGTGACCGGCCGCGAGGTGACGGAGGTGTACGCGACCGGGTCCGACGCCGGACCCGCGATGTTCCGCGAGGCCGGGGACGTCGACACGGCGGCCGCCGTCCTCACACTGGACGACGGCGCGCTGGTCACGGCGACGGCGACACGTTGCAACGGCGCGGGCTACGACGTACGCATGGAACTCTCCGGCGAGCTGGACACCGTCGTCGTCGGCCTCGACGACCGCACGCCCGTCGCCTCCACCGAGCCCAAGGGCCCGCCCGCCGCGTCCAAGCCCTGGCCCGGCTTCCTGGAGCGCTTCGCCCCCGCGTACGAGGCGGAGCTCGTCGCGTTCGTCGACGTGGTGCGCGGCGAACGCGAGAACCCGTGCGACGGCCGCGAGGCGCTGCACGCCCTGCGGATCGCGGAGGCCTGCGAACTGTCCCGCCGGGAACGGCGGTTGGTCCGGATGGAGGAGATCCCCGGGGGCTGATCCCCGAGCCCCCGCCGAGCCCGGCTCAGGCCTCCCCGCGCGCCGTCGCGATCAGCCGGTCGAGGACCGCGGGGTCCGCCTTCACGCCGTCGTGGGCGTGCGCGTCCGAGACCCAGGCGCGCAGCCCCCGTACGAGCTTCGCCGTCTCCAGGGAGTGCTCGCGGTCGACGAACATGTCGTCCTGGTAGACGGCCGCGGCGACCGGCACCTCGTTCGCGGCGAGCCGGTCGAGGTCGTAGAGGGCGGGCCAGTCCGTGCGGCGGGCGAGGCGCTCGGCCGTGTCCTTGAGGGGGACGAGAGCCGGGTCCTCGTCGAACTGCCAGGGGTAGATCATCTCGCCGGTGAAGCGGAGGAGGGCTGTGGCGGTACCGGTCCTGGCGGTGCCGGGGGCGTCGAACTGCGGGAACTCGTCGCGGATCCGGTGGGCCGACCAGTCGGTGGCGCGGCCGCCCTGGGCGTAGATCGGCTCGTGCAGGACGGCGTAGAGGGGGCGCGGGGCGAAGGAGACCGTGGCGTCGACGCCGCGCAGGAACGGGTCGGACAGGGCGGGCCCGCGGGCACCGTCGACGAACGCGGTCTCCAGGAGGTAGTGGAGTGCGTCGAAGCCGGCCGAGGTGCCGAAGTTGATGCCCATGGTCTGGAAGCGGCGCACGGTCAGGCGCTCCCCGCCGGGGAGCCGGACGTCGTGGTCCGCCAGATGCGCGGCAACCGCGCCGGCGAGCCGCAGGTCACCCGGATAGCGGGCGAAGTAGCGGTCGTTGTGCGCGAGGGTGCGGCGGTACGCGGCACGGTAGACGTCGTCCGCGTGACCGGTGAGCGTGGGCAGGCCCCCGGTGATGAACACCTGGCCCAGGCCCTCGGGCGCCAGGCTCAGATAGGTCAGGGCGCAGAACCCGCCGAAGCTCTGGCCGAGGACGGTCCAGGGGCGGTCGCCCTGGAGGTGGCGGCGCAGGAGTTCGGCGTCGCGCACGATCGAGTCGGCACGGAAGTGGGCGAGGTGGGCGGCCGGGTCCTCGACGGCGGCGAGCGTGGTGCGGTCGGCCGGTGCGGAGCGGCCCGTGCCGCGCTGGTCGAGCAGGACGACCCGGTAGTCCTCGAGGGCGCGGCGCAGCCAGGCGCCGGCCGCGTTGGGCCGCTCCGCGCGGCCCCCGGGTCCGCCCTGGAGCCACAGGAGCCGGGGCAGGTCGCGGTGTTCGTGCTCCTCGGCGACGACCTCGCGGGCGAACAGGGAGATCGCCGGGCCGTCGGGGCGCGCGTGGTCGAGCGGTACGTCGAGGGTGTGGTCGTGGCAGACGAGACCGCTGTGGCGGTAGGTGGTCATGGCTGGCTCCAGGAGGTCGTACGGAGGCGGGGCGCCCCTCGCGAGGGGCGACCCGGTAGGGTCGGTCAGTAGCCCTCGACGCCCAACTCCTGGCAGATCCTGACCAGTTCGGGGTGCACGTACACGCCGTCGCGCTCGATGCACTCGCCGTCGAGATAGATCGACGGGCCGAGGACCGAGCCGTCGGTGTGGGCGGCGGACACCCAGGGCTCGCCGCCGATCCAGGCGCCCTTGGTGCCGATGCCGAGCTCGACGCAGCCGAAGACGCGCTCGTCCTCGACGATGCGGCCGGTCGGCGCGAGCACGCCCGGGTTGAAGCCGAGCGACCAGTGGGCGATGCGGTACATGTTCGGGTCGTCCCAGGACTCCATCCAGCGGCGGAAGACGTCCGCGTCCTGGCCGCCCTCGATCTTGGTGACGACGCCCTTCTCGACGGTGCAGCGCACCGGGGAGCGCAGCAGGCCGAGCTGGTCCGGCGGCCACAGCGCGCCGTCGAACACGAGGACGCCGTCCTGGGTCTCCTCCAGGGGGTTCCAGGAGATCTGCCCCGAGAGCATGACGGTCTCACCGGGCTTCTCGGCGGGCTTGCCGCGCAGGTTGATGGGCCGGTCCCCGTTGCGGCCGGTGATGTCGGTGCCGTTCGCGGAGGTGATGCGGACCTCGTCGGCCTGCTCCAGGAGGCGTACGAGGGCCTTGCCCAGGCGGATGACCCCGTCGAAGTCGGGGCGTCCCACGGTCGCCACGAGCATGTGGACGTCCATGGCCGTGAGGTTGGTGTAGCGGCAGCCGTTCGCCATCGCCGTACGGAAGGCGTCCGAGTGCATGACGTAGGAGACCGCGAACTCGATCCACACGTCGGCGTCCGCGATGGCACCGGCGACCGGGCGCGGCGGCTCCATGGAGGAGCTGGGCATCGTCTCGTACCAGACGACGACGGGGTGGGCGCCCGCCGCGGCGACGGCCTGCGCGGTCGCGTCGACGACACGGCGGTCGCTGCTGGTGTCGCCCGTCAGGACGACGTGCTCGCCTGGCTTGACCAGCATGACCTGCTCGACCAGCTTGCGGGCGGCGAGGGCGAGTTCGAAGCTCAGGTACTCGCCGCGGGGTTCGAGGCGGCTGAACATCTCCATGGGGGTACTTCTCCTTGCACGTGCGCTGCAGTGTGAACTGCGGTGGTGGGAAAGGGCGTTCAGCCGGCCTTGACGATCTGGGCCGAGTCGCCGAGTGAGCTGCCCGCGATGAGGCCGGCGCCGACGAGGTTGAGTTCCTCGTCCGCGCGGGGTCCGCGGACCCTGCGGTAGACGACGCGCACGGCGAGTGCGGCGAGGACCAGCCAGCAGGCGTTCGGGGTGAGGATCAGGAGGCCGGTCGCCAGCATCACGCCCATCTGCCGGCGGGGGCCGCCGAGCAGCTGGATCAGGGCTCCGGGAATCGCCCAGAGCAGCATGGTGCGCAGGACGCCCGGGTCACCGAGGCCGTGCTTCACGGTGTCCGCGTACACCTTGGCGACGGGCGGGATCAGGCCCTGGCGGAAGTACGACTGCCACAGGACGGCGACCACGACGAGGGCGGCGGCGAAGCCGATGAGCGCGGCGCGGAACTGCTCGCGGCGGCCCTCGCGCTCGTAGGGGTCCCAGGGGCTGTGGTCACGGCGCAGGAGCCAGCCGGCCTTGAGGTCGTAGCCCATGTCGGCGAAGGCGGGGCCGGTGGCGGACACGTAGCCGACGAGGAGGGCGAGCGGCACGGAGGGTATGCCGATGAGCAGGCCGAAGACGAGAAAGATCAGGGTGACGGCGAAGGACGGGAACCAGCCCGACTGCATCGCGGCGAGCCCGACGATCAGCTCGTGCACGAGGGCGGCGAACGCGGCGAACAGGACCCAGCCGACGAGGCCGAGGGGGCTCATGTCGCCGATCAGTCCGCCCGCGACGGCGAGGACGACGGCTCCGCCGGTGAACAGGGCGTAGCCCCGCAGGAGGGTGCGGCGCAGCGTGCGCTCGTCGACGGTGAAGGCGGTCGTGGGGTCCGCGGCGGGGCCGGCGGGTGCCTGGGGCTCGGCGCGGGCGGTCGTCCGCGAGGGGCGGCGTTGCACGAGCAGCCGGACCGCCTGGCCGAGGGCGACGACGCCCGCCCCGACCATCACGCCGTGCGGTACGTAGCCCGCGCCGAGGTCCGTGTGGAACAGGTCCGGGCTGAACTCCCGCAGTCCCAGGCCGACGCCGAACATCAGCAGGGCCCAGACGTTGCCGAGGAAGGCGACACCGGCGGCGGACAGGGGCATGCTCAGGAGGGTGCCGCCGAGCCCCACGAGGGTGCCCGCGCCCAGGACGAGGGCGCGCTTGCCGCCCTTGTCGCCGGCCTTGATGGTCTCGGCCGCGGCGGTGCCGGGCGGCCAGGCCGCGTCGGCGGGCAGGAGCCGGGAGCCGAACGCGCGGTAGAGCACCCAGGTGTCGATGAGCAGGCCGATGAACGCGCCCGCCAGCATCGGCCACACCAGGTCCTTGCGGCCGAAGACGTACGGCACGGCCACCGAGGTGAGCAGGGCGTTGGCGGAGGCGAAGGTGGCGGCGGAGATGGCGCTCTGGGCGAGGTTCTGCCGGTGCACCGAGCGCATCTTGCGCAGCCCGGCGACGGGGATGCGGCCGACCAGCATGGCGATGAGGGCGCCGACCACGGAGGTGTTGGCGGAGATGCCGAGCTTGGCGACGAGGTCGGCGCCGATGAGCGCGCCGACGACGGAGAGCGCGGCGAGCACGACGAGAACGACGGGTTCACGGACGCGGGGGTGTCCGGAGCCGGGGCTGTCCCCCGGGGGTGGTTCGGCGTTGACGGTGGTGACTGAGGTGTGGTGCGACACGGGACACCCCTTTGCGGGCAGGCGGGACCGGGCGGCGTGCGCGGGGCGGCGCACGGCGCGGGGACAGGTGAAGACAGGTATGGGGCTGATGCGGTGGGTGTGGCAGTTGCGATTCGGGGCCGGACCTGCCGGGAGCGCGGTCCGCGCCGGCCGGGAGCGGTGGGAGGGCGTCAGGGACCGAAGGCGGCCGTGGCCTCGTGTGCTCCCTCGACGACGAGCCGGGTGATGCGGTCGGCGTCGCGCACGATGCGGTGCGAGGGGCCGATGACCGTGAGCGACGCCGCGACGGTGCCGGCCTGGAACACGGGTGCCGCGATGGCCGCGACCGCCTCGTCGTACTCGCCGAGGCTGACGCTGTGGCCCTTCTCCCGTACGTCTCCATAGACGCGGAGCAGGTCGTCGAAGTCGGTGACGGTGTGGTCGTTGAAGCGCTGGAGTGGGGTCGCGCCGAAGATCTGCCGGATCTCCGCCTCGGGGTAGTGGGCGAAGATCGCGTGTCCGGAGGCTCCGGCGTGGCCGGGCATGAGGGCGCCGACTATCGCCGTGTAGCGGACGGGACCGGTGCCGTCGACGGCGGCGGCACAGCGGTAGCCGCTGCCGTTGGGCACGTTGAGGACGACGCTCTCGCCGGTCTCGCGCAGTAGGCCGGCGAGGACGGGCCGTACCAGGGACGGCAGGACGCCGCTGTGCTCCCCGACGCGGGCCAGCCGGGACACGGCGGGCCCGAGCCGGTAGCGCCGTGTCGTACTGTCACAGGTCAGGAACGCGCGTGCGGTGAGTGTGGCGAGAATGCGCTGGGCGACGGCCTTGTCCCAGCCGTGTTCCCTCGCGATCTCGCTCACGCCCCACTCGGGGCGGCGCTCCGTGAAGGAGAGCAGCGCGAGCAGGGCGCGATCGGCGCCCTGGAGGACTCCGGGTCCACCGGTCTTCGGGCTGTTCTCGGTCATCGCCCGCTCCTCCTGACGCCTGGTTCTCACTCCGGTTCGGTGCGCTGAGCGCAACGTCGTTGCGCTCAGCGGCGAGAACTATGGGTGTGCGGCATCGCAGGTGTCAAGGGTTTCCAGCCCTCGAATGAAACTCGGGGGGACGCCGTCGGCGCAGTCGGCTCAGCCCTGCGCGACCGGCAGGCTCAGCTCTGGGCGACCGGCAGGATCGTCCCCTGGGCCACGGCGCACAGCCTCTCCGCGCCCTCCTCGTCCACGGTCGACAGGTCGCAGCGGACGACGGCCTGGCGCCGGCCGCCGTGCACGACCTGGGCGCGGGCGACCAGGGTGCGGCCCGTGGCCGGGCGGACGTACTGGATGGAGAAGCCGCCGGTGAGCACGGCCGCGCCGAGGACGGTGCCGCCCGCGAACGTCAGCGCGTTGTCGGCGGCGTAGGACAGGACCCCGCCGTGCAGGAACCCGTTCTGCTGGTGCAGCTCCGGTCTGATGTCGACCTCGATGGTGGCCGCGCCGTCACCGAACGCGGTGAGCCGGGCGCCCACGAGACGGCTGAACGGCTGAGCGTCCAGGAGCTTCGCCGCCAGGGCGAGGTCCGGCTCCTGAGGGCTGTCGTTGTCGCGTGGTGCGGTCATGGAGGTCTCCGGGCAGGTCGGCTGGGGCGGGTACGGCCGGCCGGCCGTGGCGCACGCGGGGGCGTCGGTCACCACCGGACCGGCAGGCTTCGCACGCCCCGTATCAACATGCCGGGCAGCCAGTCGTCCGCCGGGCCGTCGAGTGCGAGCGCGGGGGCGCGGTCCAGGAGCGCGCGCAGCGCGATCTGGCCTTCGAGGCGGGCCAGGGGCGCGCCGAGACAGTGGTGAAGGCCGTGCCCGAAGGCGATGTGGCCCCGGGCGTCGCGCCGGATGTCGAAGCGGTCCGGCTCCGGGAAGCGCTCCGGGTCGTGGTCGGCGGCGGCCAGACCGACGAGGACGGCGGAGCCGCCGGGGATGACCGTGCCGCCGACCTCGGTGTCCTCGACCGTGAACCGGTACGTCGCGTTCTCCACGGGACCCTCGTACCGCAGCATCTCCTCGACGGCGCCGCCGAGGAGCGTCATGTCGGCGCGCAGCGCGGCGAGTTGGTCCGGGTGCATCAGCAGGGCGCGCACGCCGCCCGCGATCAGGTTCACCGTCGTCTCGTGGCCCGCGATGAGGAGGATGAAGGCCATGGCGCACAGCTCGTCGGGCGAGAGCCGGTCGCCGTCCTCCGCGGTCGTGCGGATCAGGGCGCTGAGCAGGTCGTCGGCGGGGGCCGACGCCCGCTTGTCCTCGATCAGGTCGCGCAGGTACGCGGCGAGTTCCACGAACGTCGCGTACTCGCCGTCGCGGTCGCTCGGCGCGACCACCTCGTTCGACATACGCCGGAAGTCGGCGCGGTCGATGTCCGGGACACCGAGGAGCTCGCAGATGACCGTGAGCGGCAGCGGGAAGGCGAACGACTCGACGAGGTCGGCGCGGCCGTGCGGGAGCATCGCGTCGAGCAGGTCGTCGGTGATGCGCTGGATGCGCGGGCGCAGCGACTCGACGCGGCGTGCGGTGAAGGCGCGGGTGACGAGGGAGCGCAGCCGCGTGTGGTGCGGCGGGTCGGTGATCAGCAGATGGGTGCCGATCAGCTCTTCGTCGAGGCCCGAGAAGCCCAGCTTGGCGGGGGACTTGACCAGGCGTGGGTCGGTGAGCGCGGCGCGCGCCTCCTCGTGCCCGACGATCAGCCACGCCTCGCCGTCGTCGGCGGGCTTGGGCAGCAGCACCCGGTGCACCGGGCCGCGGGCGCGCAGCTCCTCGTAGACGGGATACGGGTCGGCCGTGAAGCCCGCGTATCCGCCCAGATCGATCGCTTCCCCCATGGCGCCGCCCCTCGCTGTGACCCTGGCCCTCACCTTCTGCCGAATCTAACTCGCGCCACTGACGATCGGTTCCCGTGAGGTGATCGACGCGCCGCCCTCGGCGAGGAAGCGCGCGAGCGGCAGGGTCGCCGCGCCGACCGTCACGGCGTCGGGCCCGAGGCGCCCGAGTTCGATCGTGGTCTGCGCGTACGGGTGGCGCAGGGCGTACGCGGCGGCCGCCCGCCGGACCGGTTCGAGGAGTCGGGGGCCGAGGAGGAGCCCGGCCCAGCCGCCGACGACGATGCGCTCCGGGTTGAAGAGATTGACGAGGTCGGCGATGCCCGCTCCGAGGAACTCCGCTGTCTCGTCGAGGAGTTCACCGGCGCCGGGGTCGGCGAGGAGTTCGGCCAGCGCCCCTTCCTCGTCGGTCGAGGTCCAGTGGCCGCCGCTCTCGCGCCATCGTTCGAGCAGCGCCTCGGCACCCGCGTACGCCTCAAGGCAGCCACGCGCCCCGCACCGGCAGCGGCGGCCGCCGACCTGGAGCGTCGTGTGGCCCCACTCCCCCGCACTGCCGGACGAGCCCTGGTAGGGGACGCCGTCGGCGATGACGCAGGCGCCGACGCCGGAGCCGATGAGGGTGACGACGGCGGTGCGGGCGCCGCGGCCCGCGCCGAACCACATCTCGGCGAGACCCAGTGTCCTGGCGCCGTTGTCGACGAACAGGGGCAGTTCCGTGGGGAGTTCACCGCAGTCGCGGAGCATCGCTTCGAGAGGGACGGCGTCCCAGCCGATGGCCTGCCCGTGCACGACGGCCCCGACGGCGCCGCCCGCATCGGAGGCGTCGACGATGCCGGGCACGCCGATGCCGACGCCGATGAGGGCGTCCGGGGCGACCTGCGCCTCGCCGAGCACCTGCGCGAGGCCGGCCGCGACGATCCGTACGACGTCCTGTGCGTCATGGTGTCCGTCGGGCAACGGGGCGTCCACACGCGCGAGTTCGTTCAGGGTGAGGTCGAACAGCTCCACCCGTACGCGTGTCTCGCCGATGTCGACGCCGGCGAGGTGGCCGCAGTGCGGGGCGACGCGCAGGAGCGTACGCGGCCTGCCGCCGTCGGAGTCGACCGACCCGGCCTCCTCCAGGAGGCCGTCGGCGACGAGTTCGGAGACGACGTTGCTGATCGACCCCGAGCTGAGTGCGGTGAGGGGTCCCAACTCCTGTCGGCTGAGCGGTCCGTCGAAGTAGAGCTTGCGCAGCACCGTGGCGCGGTTGTTGCGTCTGAGGTCACGCACCGTGCGCCGGCGTGGTCCGGCCATCGTCATCCTCCCCCGTGCGGCGGACCCTGGACGCTGTTCGCCACACCCGGATCACGCTGTCACCCTCTCGACCGTAAACGATCGAGCTTGTTCGCTCTGTATCGTCTACACCTTGTCGCGCTCCCGACTGTCCCCTACGACGGGACGGTCACGGGTCGCATCTCCCCTTCGCCTCCGGCTGTGCCGCGGTGGCGGGGACGGGCATGGTGACAAATACCCACGCCGAGCGTGCGCGATCACGCACGTTGACCCCGGCGACGACGTCGGCGGGTCCAGCGAGAGCGCACCGACGACAACAAAAGTGGTCCCGAGCGGGCCGGTTGGCCTTCTCGGTATGGCCGCAGCGCGGGCAGCGCTGCGAGGTATAGGCCGCATCCACCTCAAGGAAAGCCACCCCGGCCTGTCGGGCTTTGTAGGCGAGGTGCCGGCCGAGCTGGCGGAAGGGCCAGGAGGAGAGCGTGCCGCGCTGGTCGCGTCGAAGCCGTACCCGGTCCCGGATCCCGCCGAGTTCCTCGACGGCGATGCCACGACCGGTGCGTTGCGCGACCGACACGATCTCCTTGCTGATGCGATGGTTCAGGTGGGTGGCATGCCGCTGCTCCTTCTTCGACCGCCGCGCCAGACGGCGGGTGGCCGAGCGCGTCTGCTTCTTCTGCAGCTCGGCCCGTTTGCGCGCGCACCAGTTCCGGTAGCGCCGCAAGCCGCGGCCCTGGTAGTTGACGCCGTCGGAGGTCGTGGCGAGGTTGACGATCCCGCGATCGACACCGATGAAGTCCACCGGCTCCCCAACATCAGGTTCGGGCAGGTCGCAGGTGGCGATCAGGAACCACTTCCCGCCGCGCTGCACAAGATCGGACTCGCCCTTGCGGTGCTCGTGCAGGACCTTCAGCTGGCCGGCGGAGCCGGTGTAGCGCAGGACCTTCATCCGGCCCTCGACCGTCCAGATCGACACGGTGAGTGCATCCTGCTGCCAGGACAGGCAGCGGTCGTCGAACGGCTGCGCCGCCTCGGGCCGGAAGCTGACCGGGCTGCTCATCGCCCTGCGGTAGCGCTTCGAGGTGGCCTTCCCCAGGATCCCGGCCCTGGCCTGGGCGGCCAGCGCGGCGTAGGCGTCGACGACCTTCTTCACCACCCGCACCGCGGGCTGCGCCGACAGTCCGAAGGTCGCCTTGATGTCCGTGTAGAGGAGTTTCTGCAGCCCGTTGCAGTCCTTCACACCCGTGTCGAACGCGACGGACGCGACGTGGGTGGCGGCCCTGTTGCAGACGCGCAGGGTCGCTTCCAGAGCCGCCGCCTGCTCCGGCGTCGGCAGCAGCTTGACCTGCACCACCAGCTTCATGACACCTGACGCTAAAACCAACCCCCGCACACACAAACGACTTTCGCATTCCTGTCCGCGATCCAGTGACACCCTGGACGGGTGTTCGCCTGTCCCGGCGCCGCCGGGCAGAACCGATCGCGGGCGCTCCGCGCCCTTACGAAACCGACGGGCTATTTACCCGTGCCGCGCGGGTCAGTCGTCCAGAAGTCCCGCGTCGTGTGTGAGGAGGGCGATCTGGACTCGGTTGTTCAGGCCGAGCTTCGCGAGGATGCGGGAGACGTGCGCCTTGACGGTGGCGACACTCATGTAGAGCTCGGCGGCGATCTCCGCGTTGGCGGCGCCGCGGCCCACGGCGACGGCCACCTCCCGCTCACGGTCGGCCAGTTCGGCGAGCCGTTCACGCGCGCGTGCCCTGCGGTCCCGCTGCGGGTCGGGGCCGGTGGCCCGCGCGATGAGCTGCCGGGTCACGGTCGGCGACAGGACGGGCGCTCCGGAGGCGACCCGGCGGACCGCCTCGACGATCTCGGCGGGCGCGGTGTCCTTGAGGACGAAACCCGCGGCCCCGGCGCGCAGTGCGCGCAGTACCTGTTCGTCGGCGTGGAACGTGGTGAGGACGATGACCTCGGGTGCGTCGGGGTGAGCCCGCAGCGCCTCGGTCGCGGCGAGCCCGTCCACGTCCGGCATGCGGATGTCCATGAGGACGACGTCGGGACGGGTCTCGGCGACGAGGGCGGGGACCTCCAAGCCGTCGCCCGCCTGGCCGACGATCTCGATGTCGGACGCGCCCCCGAGCATGAACGAGAGCCCCGCGCGCACGAGCGGGTCGTCGTCGACGAGAAGCACCCTGATCGGTTCCACCGCACTCATCCAGTCCCGCCTTCGCGCCCTCGTACCGCAGCCGTCACCGTCGCCGCCGCCACCGTCCCCGGGGGTCACCGTAGCGAGGCGGTGATCACCTGGTCCACGGGTGCCCGCCGCGGGCGGGGGTCACCCGGGCCACGGCAGCCACGCCTCGATCGCGAAGCCTCCGTCGTCGGAGGCGCCGTGGCCGAGGCTGCCACCGGCCAGGGTCGCGCGCTCCGTGAGGCCGATCAGGCCCTGGCCCGAGCCGGGCACGTGCGGGACCTCGCCGGGGGGCGGCGGGTTGCGGACCGAGACGGTGACGCCGTCGCCCGGCGCGCCGGAGACGACGACCACGACCTCGGCGCCGGGGGCGTGCTTGCGGGCGTTGGTCAGTCCCTCCTGGACGATGCGGTAGGCGGTGCGGCCGACGGACGCGGGGACGGCGTCCGGGGCGGCGACCCGGTGGTCGAGGACGATCTTCATGCCCGCCTCGCGCGACTCGGCGACCAGGGCGTCGAGCGCGGCCAGCGTCGGCTGGGGCCGCCCCGACTCCTCTCCGTGGTCGTCGGCCCGCAGGACGCCGATGATCTCGCGCAGGTCCTGGAGCGCCTCGCGGGCGCTCTCGCGGATGACGCCGGCCGCGCGGGCGACCTCCTTCTGCGGGGCGTCGGGCCGGAACTCCAGGGCGCCCGCGTGGACGCTGAGCAGCGTGAGCCGGTGGGCGAGCACGTCGTGCATCTCGCGGGCGATGGCCTCACGGGCGAGGCGCTGCGCCTGCTCGGCCCGCAGTCCGGCCTCGGTCTCGGCGCGCCGCGCCCGGTCGCGCAGCGACAGCAGGAGCTGGCGCCGGGAGCGTACGAACATGCCCCAGCCGACGACGGTGATCGTCAGGACGATCGTGAAGGCGACGGAGACGAGGTACGGCGAGTCCGGGTCCGGCCGGATCCAGAAGAAGAACGGGATCAGGGCGCAGGAGGCGCCGGCGACCCAGGCGACGTATCGGAAGGGGCGGTGCACGGCGAGGGTGAAGACGGCGACGAGGGTGGCGCCGCCCGCGCTGTTCGACACCATGCTGACGGCCGACAGCGCGACGGCCAGGCCCATGGGCCACCGCCTGCGCAGCCACACGGAGGCACAGGCGAGAGCGCCGAGCCACTGGTCGAGGTCGGCGAGGCCCTCGGAGGTGTTCGGGTCGTTCGAGACGGAGTGGGCGCCGAGCAGGCCGATGCCCACGGCGACACCGAAGGAAGTGAAGTCGACGACCCAGTCGCGCAGGGTGCGGCGCCTGCGGCCGGGGCGGCCGTCCGGGTCCAGGTCGAGCTCGTCGGCGACGGCCGAGGGCAGCATCCTGCGCCGCCACCGGTACCGCTCTCCCGGTGGGGTCGCATCTGTCCGCTCCTGAACCTCCATGGTCGACAAATCTACGCACCCGGGGCGCCCGGGACCGCCCCGTGGAGCGGACCGTGGACGAAAGTCGCGGCGGCCGGTACTTCGGTAGGCACGCTCCTGCGGAAGTCGCGTCCTGCGGCGGGACGCGCCTCGCCCCGCGGCCGATGTGCGTGGGAGGTCCGCGGGGCGAGGTTGTCACCTATGAAGAAGGTTCTGGAGTTCATCGGCGCGATCGCGCTCATTCAGGGCGCGATCGGCCTGCTGCACGAGTTCACCGGATGGCTGAGCTGGGGCGTCGTCCAGCACCTCGGCTTCCTCGACGGCCACGAGGTGTACGGGAGCATCGCGCTGACCGTGCTCGCGTTCGCCCTGTTCGCCGCGTCGGAGAGCATCAGGAGCTGACGGCGCCGGTCACCGCGGACGGTTCAGCAGCCGCGGTCGACGAGGTCGAACGTCGCGTAGTGGTCGCCGGTGTAGTAGTCCTCCTGGGACTGCTCACCGGTGACGATGCGGCGGGCGCCGCGGGTCGGGGAGCCGGGAGTGATGACCGTGTACTCGTGGTAGTAGCCGGTGGACTGCGAGGGCAGGACGCCTTCCCTGTTCTGGAAGACGACGCCGTCCTGGTCGTACGGGTAGGGGCCACCCTGCTCGATGAGGTCGAGGGTGTCGTGGGCCTGGGAGGGCAGCGCCGAGTAGCAGATGTCGCCGACGGCGGTCACGGAGTACGTGACGGGGGCCGGGGCCGCGGTGGCCGAGCCGGCGAGGACGGGGCCGCCGATGAGCAGGGCGGCGGCGAGGGCAGTGACACTGGCGATTCGTGGGGGGATTCGCATGGCCCTAGTGTGACGCGCGTAGAGCATGACGTGTCAACGTCAAGTCAGGGGAGTTTTCCGGAAGTTAACCGATCGGAGGCGCCGCTTCAGGCGCGCCCGGGGAGCGTTCGGCGCCCGATCGGGGCCTGATCGCCGTGCGTCCGGGGCGGTGTCTCAGGCGGTGGCCCGACGCCCCCATGCCGTCCCTGCCAGCACGAACACGGCTCCCGACAGGCCCAGCAGTCCCAGGCGTTCGCCGCCGATGACGATGCCGGCCGTCGCGGCCCACAGCGGCTCCGTACCGAGGAGCAGACTCACCCGGGACGGTGACGTCCGGTGGACCGCCCACATCTGTACGAAGAAGGCGAAGAGCGTACAGAAGACGGACAGGAAGACGAGCCCCGCCCACTCGCGCGCGCCGAAGTCCGCGGCCGCATCCCACGGCGCGGCGCCTGTCCCCGGCACCGCGCACAGGAGGGCGAACACGACCACGGAAGAGCCCAGTTGGACCGTCGTCAGGGGCAGCGCGTCCGCGCCCCGCACGGACTTCATCCGGGCCATGGCAAGGACGTGGACGGTACGGGCGAGTGCCGCGAGCAGCATCAGGAGGTCACCGGCCGACGGGGCCGTGAAGCCGCCGCTCTGGGTGAGCAGGACGACGCCCGCCACCGAGACGGCCGCCGCGGCGAGGAACGTCCGGGACGGCCGGATCCGGGTCACCGCGGCCTCCGCGAGGGGCGTGAAGATCATGGTGAGGCTGATGATGAGGCCCGCGTTCGTCGCGGAGGTGTGGACGACGCCGTAGGTCTCCAGAAGGAAGATCCCGCTGAGGATCAGCCCGAGGAGTCCCGCCCCGCGCCACTGCGCCGCGCGCAGCCCGCGCAGCGCGCCCCACCCGGCGACGGCGAGCGCCGGAAGGACGGCGCCGAAGCGGAGCACGAGCACCGCGAGGACGGTGGTCTGTGTGGTGATGCCCTTGGCCGCGAGATAGCTGGCTCCCCAGACGACGGCCACGAGGAGAACGGGCAGGTCGGTGAGCCAGGCGCGGCGGGGCGCGGCGACGGTGAGCGTGGTCAAGGTGCGGTCTCCGGCGGCGTACGGCGGGCGTGGAGACGGCGGCGGCTCGCACGGGGGCGGCTCACCGTACCCGCGGCAAGATCGTCCGGGCCAGCGCTTTCCGCCCACCGGGCCGGCTCGGGCCACCGGGCCGACTCGGGACTTTCGCCTGATCCGGACGAGAGGCCCTGGCCGCACCCACGCCCCGCACCCACCCACCCACCCACAACTCATCGGTCTGCCCGCGTGGCCGGGGGCTGCGGCATAGGTGTCCGTTTGCCGCCAGCGCCAGGGACCGCCCGTCCATTTACTTGAAGTCATAACAACCGATGGCTTCAGGAGGACCCATGAACGGCAGGGCAGCACTCGTCACCGGTGGCAGCCGTGGCATCGGCGCGGCTACCGCGCTGCGGCTCGCCCGCGAAGGCGCGGATGTGGCGGTCACCTACGTGAACGGCAAGGAGGCCGCCGAGGAGGTCGTGCGGCGCATCGAGGCCATGGGCCGGCGCGGCCTCGCCCTGCGCGCCGACTCGGCGGACGCCCACGAGGCGGCCGGCGCCGTGGAGCAGGCGGCGGAGGCGTTCGGCAGGCTCGACGTGCTGGTGAACAACGTGGGCCTGGGGGTGCTCGGACCTCTGGAGGGCTTCTCCCTCGCCGAGATCGACCACGCGCTCGCGGTGAACGTGCGCGGTGTCCTGCTGGCCTCGCAGGCCGCCGCGACGCGGCTGTCCGACGGCGGCAGGATCGTCACCGTCGGCACCTGCATGGCCAAGCGCGTACCGGGTCCCGGCGGGACGGTGTACACGACGACCAAGGCGGCCCTGATCGGCCTGACGAAGGCGCTTGCGCGCGAGTTGGGCGGCCGCGGCATCACGGCGAACATCGTCCACCCGGGGCCGATCGACACCGACATGAACCCGGCGGACGGCCCTTACGCCTCGGGCCAGACGGCTTCCGTCGCGCTGGACCGATTCGGCACGGCCGACGAGGTGGCGTCGATGGTCGCCTATCTCGCGGGCCCCGAGGCCACGTACATCACGGGCGCGGAGTTCGCCGTGGACGGCGGGCACGCGGCGTGACGTGATGCGCGCGGGGGCGTACCGGTGCTGTCGGGCCGGTACGCCCCCGCGCGGGTCTGCGGGAGGGACGGGATCAGCCGCCGAGCTCCTGGTGGCGGGCCGTCAGGCGGGCCGTGCCCTCGTCGGTCAGCGAGCCGAACAGGCGCAGGCGGGAGATGCCGCCGTCCGGGTAGATGTCCACGCGCGCGTGGGTACCGACCGCGGGGGTGTCGAGCACGAAGCGGTGGTTGGTGTCGGGCTGCAGGCGTGTACGGGGCAGGACCTCGACCCACGCGGCTTCGTCGGTGGACTCGCCGTCGCGCACCGAGACCGAGGCCCAGCCCGCCGAGTTGCCCTTGAGGTACGCGGTGTCGATCTCCAGGGCGCGGATCTGCGACTGGGCGACCAGGCGGTAGCTGATCCAGTCGTTGCCCTGGTCGCGTCGGCGGCGGGTCTCCCAGCCGTCGTCCATCTTGCGGGAGCGACCCGGCTGGATGGTGTTGCTCGCGGGCGAGTAGAAGAGGTTGGAGGCGTCCTCGGCGCTGCCGCCGTTCTCCAGGGCGACGACGTCGAAGGTGCCGAGGGTGGCGAGCCACTTGGGGTCGGGCACGACCTCGCCGTGGACGCGCAGGCGGGCGATGCCGCCGTCGGGGTGCTGGTTGACGCGCAGGTGCGTGAAGCGCTGCTCCACGTCGACGGCGAAACCGTTGGCCGCGTGGCCGCCGACCGCCGTGCGCGGTACGAGCGTCGTCCACTTGACGTCGCCCGACAGGAGCTCCTCCGGGGTGGGCGCGCCCTCGACGGACGCGGCCTCGACGGAGACGGCCTGCGGGTAGTTGCCGCGGAAGTGGGCGGTGTCGACGATGATGCCGCGGATCACGCCGGGGGCGCCGAGCCGGACGAGCGCCCAGTCGTGGTCCTCGGCGGTCGGCCACGGGTGGTCCGCGCCGGTGCCGCGGCGACGGCGGGTCTCCCAGCCGTCCATGATCTTGCCCTTGTGGCCGAAGTGCTCGGGGTCGAACTCGGCGCGCTCGGGCACGAGGAGGTTCTCGCGCTGGGCGAAGAACTCGTCGTTGGCGGCGATGACGCCGGCGCCGAGCTGCCGCGCGGCGAGGTCGGCGTACTGCGTGAACGGGAAGTCGGAGGTGCGGTAGTCGGCGTAGGGGTCCCCGCCGCCGTAGGGGTTCGCGTCGCCGGTGAAGCCGGGTATCGCCGTCACAGTGATCAGTTGTTCCTTTCGAGGAGCTTGCCGGCGGGAGCGGTGAACTCGCCTTCGGCGACGATGCGCTCACCGCGCAGCCAGGTCGACTTCACGACGCCGTGCAGCGTCTTGCCCGCGTAGGCGGTGACGCGGTTGCGGTGCTGCAGCTCGGCCGGGTCGACGGTGAACGTCTCCTCGGGGGCGAGGACCGCGAAGTCGGCGTCGCGGCCGGCGGCGATGGCGCCCTTGCGGTCGTCGAGGCCGACCAGCTCCGAGGTGCGCGAGGACATCCAGCGCACCACGTCGTCGAGGGAGTGGCCGCGCTTGCGGGCCTCGGTCCAGATGGCGGAGAGACTCAGCTGGAGGCCGGAGATGCCGCCCCACGCGGTGGCGAAGTCGTCGGTCTTCAGGTCGGCGGTCGACGGCGAGTGGTCGGTGACGACGCAGTCGATGGTGCCGTCGGCGAGCGCCTGCCACAGCAGGTCCTGGTTGGCGGCCTCGCGGATGGGCGGGCAGCACTTGAACTCGCTCGCGCCGTCCGGGACTTCCTCGGCGGTGAGCGTGAGGTAGTGCGGGCACGTCTCGACGCTGAGCTTGACGCCCCCCGCCTTGGCCTCGGCGATCAGCGGCAGCGCGTCGGAGGAGGACAGGTGCAGGATGTGGACGCGGGCGCCGATCCGCTTGGCGGTGTCGATGAGCCCCTTGATCGCGACGTCCTCGGAGATCCGCGGCCGGGTCGCGAGGTAGTCGTCGTACTTGGGACCGCTGTTGTGCGGGGCGACGTCCAGCTCGTGCGGGTCCTCGGCGTGCACGATGAGCAGGCCGCCGAACCCGGCGATCTCCGCCATGGAGGCGGTGAGCTGGTCACCGTTGAGGTGCGGGAACTCGTCCACGCCGGACGGCGAGAGGAAGCACTTGAAGCCGAAGACACCGGCGTCGTGCAGCGGACGCAGGTCCTTGACGTTGTCGGGCAGCGCGCCGCCCCAGAAGCCGACGTCGATGTGCGCCTTGGCGGCGGCGACGTCCTGCTTGGTGCGGAGGTTGGCCGCGGTCGTCGTCGGCGGCAGCGAGTTGAGCGGCATGTCGACGATCGTGGTGATGCCGCCGGCCGCGGCGGCGCGGGTGGCCGTCCAGAAGCCCTCCCACTCCGTGCGCCCCGGGTCGTTCACGTGGACATGGGTGTCCACGAGGCCGGGCATGAGGACATCGTCACCGAAGTCCTCGACCCGGGCGCCGGCCGGTACGTCCGCGTCGTGCGGAAGGACGGCGGCGATCTTTCCCCCGGCGACGGCGACCGACGCCGGCCGCGTGCCTTCGGGGGTGATGACGCGGGTCGAGCGCAGCACCAGTTCGACGTCGGACACCCGAGCCCCTCTCAGTAAATTCAACGTTCTGTTGAAGGAGTTTTCACTCCGGTCCAGGGTCCGTCAAGACCCGTCTCGTACGGGGCGACGCCGTCCTGGACGTTTCCACAAAGTGGAATTAGAATTCCGTAAGCCAGAACGTAGCTATCTACGACGACACCGTCAAGAGAACACGGGTACGGCCCGGCGACACCCGGACAAAGACGCCCTGACCGGCCGGAACAACCCGGGCCGTGCCACACCCCCCGCGGTGACCGCCGGGTAGGCTGCAGCCTTGCCCTTCCGCCCCGAAAGGAACGCGCCCGTGCCGACGTCAAGCGCCAGCACCAAGTCCTCTGGCCCTTCCGCCCCGACCGGCGGAGTCCAGTCCCTCGAGCGCGCCTTCGACCTCCTGGAGCGGATGGCCGACGCCGGGGGCGAGGTGGGTCTCAGTGAGCTCTCCGCGAGCAGCGGCCTTCCCCTGCCGACGATCCACCGACTGATGCGCACCCTGGTCGCCTGCGGCTACGTGCGCCAGCAGACCAACAGGCGCTACTCGCTCGGCCCCCGCCTGATCCGCCTCGGCGAGTCCGCCTCCCGCCTGCTCGGCACCTGGGCCCGCCCCTATCTCGCCCGCCTCGTCGAGGTGACCGGTGAGACGGCGAACATGGCGCTGCTCGACGGGGACGAGATCGTGTACGTCGCGCAGGTGCCGTCCAAGCACTCGATGCGGATGTTCACCGAGGTGGGCCGTCGCGTCCTGCCGCACTCGACGGGCGTGGGCAAGGCCCTGCTCGCCGACACCCCGGCCAACGAGGTGCGCGCGCTGCTCGCGCGGACCGGCATGCCGGCCGCCACGGAGAAGACGATCACGACACCCGAAGGCTTCCTCGACGCGCTCGCCGAGGTGCGCACCGCCGGGTACGCGGTCGACGACAACGAGCAGGAGATCGGTGTGCGCTGCCTCGCCGTCTCCGTGCCCAACTCCCCCACGGCCGCCGCGATCTCGATCTCGGGGCCGGCGGGCCGCGTCACCGACGCGGCGACCGAGAAGATCGTGCCGGTGCTTCAGCAGGTCGCCGAAGAGCTGTCGGTGGCGCTGTCGAGCTCCGGGGTGGGCGTGTAGCGGGCACCGCCCGCGGTGTCACGGGACGGGTCGGCCTTCGTGAGCCGCCCGTCCACCATTTCGCACACCTCGTCCGCGACCGCGAGATGCGCCCGGTCGTGCGTGACCAGGACCGTCGCGGTGCCGCGCTGCCTCGTGAGGCGGGCGAGCAGATCCAGTACGGCCGCCCCGCGCTCGTGGTCGAGGGCGCTCGTCGGCTCGTCCACGAGCAGGACCGACGGCTCGTTCATCAGGGCGCGGGCGATGTTGACGCGCTGGCGCTGACCGCCGGACAGCTGGTGGGGGCGGCGCCGAGCCTGGTCCGTGAGCCCGACCGCGGCCAGCAACTCCCCTGCCCTCTCCCGCACTTCGCGCGGCTTGCGGCCGTCCAGGTGGGCCATGACCTGGAGCTGTTCGAGGGCGGTCAGGGACGGCAGCAGATTGGGCTGCTGGAAGACGATGCCGAGGGAGCGGCGGCGCAGCTCGGCGCGTTCGGCCGGGCCGATCGAGTCCGTCGGCGTGCCGCCCACCGTCACGGTGCCGCTGTCGGGCGTGACCAGCGTCGCCGCGACCGCGAGGAGGCTGGACTTGCCCGAGCCGGACGGGCCGACGACGGCGGTGACCGTGCCGGCCGGGACGTGCAGCGTGACCCCGTCGAGCGCCGTGATGCGGCCGTCGCCGTCCGGGTAGGTCAGGGTGATCTCGTCTAGGTCGAGGCTCATCGGGCGCTCCCGAGTGCGGTGAGGGGGTCGACGGCGGTGATGCGCCGGATGGACAGGGCGGCGCCGGCCGCGCCGAGGACGGTCATGACGGCGGCCGGGCCGAGCGTGGTGAGCGGCTCCATGACGAACGGCACGCTGTCGGGCACGAAGACGGCGACGAGCGCCGCGAGTGCCGTACCGAGAGCAGTACCGCCGACGAGCATGACCACGGCCTGCCCGAGCGCGTCCTTGAGCAGATAGGGCGTCGAGGAGCCGAGAGCCTTGAGGACCGCGATGTCGCCGCTGCGCTGGATCGTCCACACGGTGAAGAAAGCGCCGATGACCATCGCCGAGATGACGAAGAGGAAGCCCCGCATCAGCTGGAGCGAGCCGTTCTCGGCCTGGTAGGACCCTATGGCCTCCAGCGCCCCGTCGACGGTCCGCGTCTCGGTGCCCGCGGCCCGGTCCGCGGCGCCCAGGTCGGCGCCGTCCCCGGTGCGCAGGGCGATCACCGTGGCCTGCTCCCCGGAGCGCTGCCCGCCCGGCGCCACGCTCTGCCAGTCACCGAGGTCGATCCAGACGACGGGCGTGTGACTGTACGAGGCGTCGCCCGCGACCGCGCTCACCGTGAGGGACGTGCCGGACAGGGCGATACGGTCACCGGGCCCCGCGCCCAGATCGTCCGCCGCCTGCTGGGACAGGACGGCCGTGCCGGGCGCCGTCGTGTCGGGCGCGAGCCCCGAGCGGGGCCGCACACCGAACGCGGACACGGCCGCCGTGTGATGGCCCGCTTCGGCGTTGACGGTGCTGATTCCGAGCGGCTGCGCGCTGTCGACCCCCGGGCTCGCGGCGAGCGCGCGCCACTGCCCGGCCGCGACCGTCGACCCGGTGAACGACACCGCCTGGCCGTCCGGGGGCCGGGCGAAGGCCAGACGGTCGGCGGCCAGCCCGGTCAGCGCCGAGGTGTTGTCCCGGGCCAGGCCCGCGGTCAGGCCGGACAACAGGCCGACAAGCAGCGTGATCAGCACGACCACGCTTCCCATCAGCGCGAACCGGCCCTTGGCGAACCGTAGATCTCTCCATGCGACGAACATGGTCCCCAGCCTGCGGCCGGGCCCTCGTCCCGGGCATCGCGCCACAGCACGCTTCACCCGGATCGAAGGAAGGAGCCACCTTTCAAACTTTCGGTTGACCGCGGGCCGGGATCTTCTGCCTACGCTGGTGACGGTATGGATCCACGTTCCCTGACCCCCGTTCTGCGCGTCCTGCGCCTGTGCCTGCATCTGCTGATGGCCGGGCTGCTCGTGCTGGTCGCCGGCCGGGCACTGGCCGGGGACTCCACGGGGGCGGGCGCCGTGGTGGCCGCCGCGGTCGTGATGGCCGTCGTGTACGGCGCGGGCCCGCTGATCCCGGCCGTACGGGCCACGCGGGCGGGGGCGGCGCTGTGGCTCGGGGCGCTGTGCGCGGTGTGGCTGGTGCTCCTCGCCCTCTCCCCCGACGGCCTGTGGCTGGCGTTCCCGCTGTACTTCCTCGAGCTGCATCTGCTGCCCGCCCGCTGGGGCGTGCCCGCCGTGACGCTCACCGCGGGCGCGGCCATCGCCTCGTACGTGCGTCATGGGCAGCCTCTCAACCCGGGGGCGTTCATAGGGCCGCTCCTCGGCGCGGCCGTGGCCGTGGCGACGGTCATCGGCTACCAGACGCTGTACCGCGAGAGCGAGCGCAGACGGCACCTGATCGAGGAGCTGATGGCGACGCGCGCCGAACTCGCCGCCGCCGAGCGCACGGCGGGCACCCTCGCCGAGCGGGAGCGACTGGCCCGCGAGATCCACGACACCCTCGCGCAGGGCCTGTCCTCGATCCAGCTCCTGCTGCGCGCGGCCCAGCGCGCGCTGCCGCCGCAGTCCCCGGCCGCCCCGCACATCGAACAGGCGCGCGCGGCCGCCCAGGACAACCTGGCGGAGGCCCGCCGTTTCGTACGGGCCCTGTCCCCGCCGGACCTGGACAACGGGTCGCTCGCCGGGGCCCTGGAGCGGCTGTGCGCGACAGCTCCCGGGCTCACCGTCCGCTTCACGGAAAGCGGCACGCCGGCCGGGCTGCCGACGCCGTACGAGGTCGCGCTGCTGCGCATCGCGCAGTCGGCCCTCGCCAACACCGTGCGGCACGCGGGTGCGCGCCGAGCCGAGATCACCCTCAGCTTCATGGACACGGCCGTGGCGCTCGACATCGTGGACGACGGGCGCGGCTTCGACCCCGCGTCGGCCCCGGCCGGTGACGGCGGGTTCGGCCTGCCCGCGATGCGCTCACGCGCCGAGTCCCTCGGGGGCACGTTCACGGTGGAGTCGGCGCCGGGTCAGGGCACGGCTGTCGCGATCACGCTCCCTCTTCCGGTGGCGGGAGGGGTGGCATGAGCATCCGGCTCCTGCTCGCCGACGACCACCCCGTCGTACGCGCCGGGCTCCGCGCGGTCCTCGACGCCGAACCCGACTTCGAGATCGCCGCGGAGGCCGCCACGGCGGAACGGGCCGTGGAGCTCGCCGCGGCCGGCGGGGTCGACGTCGTCCTCATGGACCTCCAGTTCGGCGCCGGCATGCACGGCTCGGAGGCGACCGCGGCCATCGCGGCGAGGCCCGGTGCGCCGCGCGTCCTCGTCCTGACCACGTACGACACGGACGCGGACATCCTGGCCGCGGTGGAGGCGGGCGCGTCCGGCTATCTGCTGAAGGACGCGCCGCCGGAGGAGCTCGCGGCGGCGGTCCGCACGGCGGCCTCCGGCCAGTCCGCGCTCGCGCCCGCGATCGCGCACCGCCTGATGGACCGCATGCGGGCCCCGGCCGAGGCGCTCAGCCGCCGCGAGCTGGAGGTCCTCCAGCTCGTCAGGGACGGCCTGTCGAACCAGCGGATCAGCAAGGAACTGTTCCTCAGCCAGGCGACGGTGAAGTCCCATCTGGTGCACATCTACGCCAAGTTGGGCGTCGATTCACGCACGGCGGCGGTCGCCGCGGCCACCGCGCGCGGCCTGATGCGCCGCTGACCCGCCTGCCGGACCCCCAACGCCGCGAAGTCACCCGCACCCACCCACCGCAGCCCATGCCATCCCGGCACCAGCACCATCAGCACCACCGGCCGACGCGCACCCCACGCCCACGCCGGGGATCCACGCAACGACCATCACCGCCCGCAAGCTCACGCGGCGCTGCGCCCGGTCACCCTGTCCGACCCACCGCCGCGAAATCACCTGCGGTCACCCACCGCAGCCATACCGCCCCAGCACCGTCAGCACCACCGGCCGACGCGTCCCACGCCCACGCCGGGGATCCGCCCAGCGACCGTCACCGGCCGCGGGCCCACGCGGCGCTGCGCCCGGTCACCCCGCCGGACCCGCCGCCGCGAAGTCATGTGCGCTCGCCCGGCGCAGCGCGCGCAGCTCGTGCCGTGCCAGCGGCGGCGCGGGCACGGTCAGGACCGGGCAGCCGGCGTGTGCGACGACGTAGCGGTGGATCCGGCCGCGCCACATGCGGCGCGGCCGGACGCCGATGACGAGCAGGTCGTCCGGGCCCGCCACCGCGTCGCGCAGGGCGCGGCCCGGCCTGGCCCTGACCACACGGCGTACCAGGTCCACGTCCCGGGGCGGCCCGCCGAGGGCCTCGGCGAAGGCGCGGTCGAGGCGGGCGCGGGCCTCTCCGTGCCAGTGCCGGGCCCACTGCCGGTCGGGGCGGCGGGCGTACATGCCCTCGCCCTCGGGCGGCTCCCAGGCGAGGACGGCGACGAGGACCCGGCCCGAGCGGCGCGCCTGCTCGGCGGCCGCGCGCAGCGCCGCGAGCCCGCCGAGCGAGTCGCTCACCCCGACGACGACCCGCCCGGCCACTGTCTCGGGGCGCCGGGCCACGACCCCGGTCACGGCTTCCTCCCCTTGCGCCGCTTCCCGTTCACGAGCGCGCGCACCCAGGCGCCCGCCGGGCGTACGGTGCGCGCTTCCGCCCGACGCTGCATCTCCCGTTCGAAACGGTCCGTGACACAGCCCGCCCCGTATCCGTCCATGGCATGCCTCCTCAGCCGCTCCCCAGGCCAAAGCCTCTGACCTCTGTCGAGTCTGTACGCTGATTGGCCTGGACAGCAGGGCCAATAACGGAGAGTTGGCATGGCAGGCAATCGAGTGGTCCACGCCTTGAACACTCCGGGCGCGGACAGCATGAACAGATCCCTGGGCAGCCGCCGCCTCGCCGGCCTCCTGGCGGTGACCGCCGGGGAGAGGCCCGGCTACCGCGCCCTCGCCCAGGGCGTGCGCACCCTGCTGCTCGACGGTCGTATCCCGCTGCACACCCGGCTGCCCGCCGAGCGCGAGCTGGCCACGGCCCTAGGGGTCAGCCGCGCCACGGTCACCGCCGCCTACGACCTGCTGCGCGAGGGCGGCTACGCCCGCAGCAGGCGCGGCGCGGGCACCTGGACCGAGCTGCCCGAGGGACAGCGGCCCGCCAGCGTGGCCGTCTTCCCCACGGGCGACGACGTGATCGACCTCGCCGTCGCGGCGCCCGGCGCGCCCGAGGCGGAACTCGCCGACGCGCTCGCCGCCGCGAGCACACTGCTGCCCCGGCACGCGTCGACGCCCGGCTACCACCCGTACGGACTTCCCGAGCTGCGGGCCGCGGTCGCCGAGCGGTTCACTCGGCGCGGCCTGCCGACGCTCCCCGAGCAGATCCTCATCACCTCGGGCGCCCAGCAGGCGGTGTCGCTCACCCTGGGGCTCCTCGCGAGGGCGGGCGACCGCGTCCTGGTCGAGAACCCCTCGTACCCGAACGCCCTGGACGCGCTGAACAGGGGCGGGATGCGGGCCACGCCGGTGCCGGTCACGGACGGCGGCTGGGACACGGACCTGTTCGAGTCGGCGCTGCGGCAGACCGCGCCGCGGCTCGCCTATCTGATCCCGGACTTCCACAATCCGACCGGGCGGCTGATGCCGCGCGAGCAGCGGGTGCGGCTCCTCGATGCGGCGCGGGCGACCGGGACCTGGCTGGTCGTGGACGAGACGGTCGCCGACATCGCGCTGGACGTGCCAGCGCCCGCGCCGTTCGCCTCGCTCGCCGCGCACGGCGCGGGCGAACAGGTCGTCACCGTGGGCTCGTTGAGCAAGTCGCACTGGGGCGGGCTGCGTATCGGCTGGGTGCGGGCCGGGTCGCGGCTCATCACGGAACTGGCCACGGCACGGGTGCCGTTCGACATGTCGGGTTCCGTGCTCGACCAGCTCGTCGCGCTGCGGCTGCTCGACCGGATGGACGAGGTCCTGAGCGAGCGCCTGCCGCGGATGCGGGCCCAGCGGGACGCGCTCGCCGAGGACCTGGCGCGTGAACTGCCGGAGTGGCGCTGGCAGTTGCCGCCGGGCGGCCTGTCGCTCTGGATCGACCTGGGCCGCCCGATCGCCTCGGCCCTCGCCCGGGCCGCCCTGCGGCACGGGGTACGTATCGAGGGCGGCTCCCGCTTCGGCGCGGACCCGGGCACGCACGAGCACCGGCTGCGCTTCCCCTACACCCAGCCTCCCGAGGTCGCCAGGGAGGCGGTGCGCCGCCTGGCGCAGACACTCGCGGACGGCCTCGGCGCGACGGGGGACGAGCCGGGCCGGCCCCACTGGGTGGCGTGACACCGGACTGAGGGACCGTCAACCCGCTTACGAGGTCAGTGCAGTGGCGGCCCGCCGAACAGCTCCACCGCGTTCCGCACATCCCCGAGGCCCTTCGCCAGGGCACTGACCGAGCCGATCGCGCCCGCGATGAGCAGCAGGGAGCGGCGCAGGCGCGGGATCTCGGGGAGGCCGCCGGCGGCCATCGCGTCCAGGGCGGCCAGTTCGTCCTCGGCGACGGCCCGGTCGGGGAACTCGGCCGGATGGGCGGCCAGTTCACGGCGCAGCCTGGACACCGCGGTGCGTAACTCCGCCACCCGCGGATCCTCTTCCCTGACCGCCACCAGCTTCTGCCCCACGCTCCGCAACACCGCTCTCCCCCCTCGCACGCCTTTGTGCGACCGCGAACGTGCGCGTTCCGCACGCCGTACGCCTTCCGCAGCCCCGGCGGGGCGTCGGCCGGACTCGCCACATCGGGGTCGCCGGCCAGTAAACGCCACTTTCTGCCGCGCCCGCCACCGTGCCGACCGAATTCCGGCCTCACGAGTGTCCCGGAGGTCGGCGCGCGGGGCGCCCGGTGAGGTATCCAGGCTTCATGACACACGCAACGGATGACGCTCCGGTGACGGGACTGCTGCTCGCGGCGGGCGGCGGGCGCAGGCTCGGCGGGCGGCCGAAGGCGCTCCTGACGCACCGCGGCCGCCCCCTGGTGGAGCACGCGGTGGCGGTGCTGCGTGCGGGCGGCTGCGAGCGCGTCCACGTCGTGCTCGGCGCGGCCGCCGAGGACGTACGGGCGCGGGCGGACCTCACGGGGTGCGTGCTCGTGGAGAACCCGGCCTGGGAGGAGGGCATGGGGTCCTCTCTGCGGGCGGGCCTCGGCTCGCTCGCCGGCACGGGGGCGTCGGCCGCACTCGTACTCCTGGTGGACCAACCGGGCATCGGGGCGCCTGCGGTGGCTCGGGTCCGGGCCGCGTACCGGTCGGCGGGGTCGCTCGCGGCGGCCGCGTACGACGGGGAACGCGGGCATCCGGTCCTGTTCGGGGCGGAGCACTGGCCGGGGATCGTGGCGAGCGCGGCCGGGGACCGCGGGGCGCGCGCGTACCTGAAGGAGCACGCGCCGGAACTCACGCTCGTGGAGTGCGGCGATGTGGCCGATGACTACGACATCGACACCGAGGCCGACCTCGAGCACCTTGAATGAGTGAGGGGTGGGCGAGGGCATGAACGGGGCGTGAGGGGCCTGGCACCGAGCGCCACGTTATGTCGACCCGAAGAATCTCGACATCAACAAACCATTGAACTTCCACAATGAGGAAACTAGTATCCACTGTTCAGAAGGGCCGGTCCCCCCGCGCGGGGTCCGTAGTCGTATCCCGGCGCCCACGGCACTCGGTGCCGCCCGCGCCCGTTCGCTGAAGGAAGTGACAGCTCATGTCCGCACCAGCGCCGTCCCCGCTGGCCATCGTCGACGCAGAGCCCCTGCCCAGGCAGGAAGAGGTGCTCACGGACGCGGCCCTCGCCTTCGTGGCCGAGCTGCACCGGCTGTTCACGCCCCGGCGTGACGAGCTCCTCACCCGCCGCGCGGAGCGTCGCGCCGAGATCGCCCGCACCTCCACGCTCGACTTCCTCCCGGAGACCGCTCATATCCGCGAGGACACCACCTGGCGCGTCGCGCCCGCCCCGGCCGCGCTGAACGACCGCCGCGTCGAGATCACCGGTCCCACCGACCGCAAGATGACCATCAACGCCCTCAACTCGGGCGCCAAGGTCTGGCTCGCGGACTTCGAGGACGCCTCGGCCCCCACCTGGGAGAACGTCGTCCTGGGCCAGGTCAACCTGGTCGACGCCTACACGCGCAGCATCGACTTCACGGACGAGCGCAGCGGCAAGTCGTACGCCCTCAAGGGCAACGACGAGCTCGCGACCGTCGTGATGCGCCCGCGCGGCTGGCACCTGGACGAGCGCCACCTCAAGGACGAGGCCGGCCGCCCCGTTCCCGGCGCGCTCGTCGACTTCGGCCTGTACTTCTTCCACAACGCCAAGCGTCTGATCGAGCTCGGCAAGGGCCCGTACTTCTACCTCCCGAAGACGGAGTCGCACCTGGAGGCCCGCCTCTGGAACGAGATCTTCGTCTTCGCGCAGGACTACGTCGGGATCCCGCAGGGCACCGTCCGCGCGACCGTCCTGATCGAGACGATCACGGCCGCGTACGAGATGGAAGAGATCCTCTACGAGCTCCGCGACCACGCCGCCGGCCTGAACGCGGGCCGCTGGGACTACCTGTTCTCCATCGTCAAGAACTTCCGTGACGGCGGCGCCAAGTTCGTCCTGCCGGACCGCAACCTGGTCACGATGACGGCACCGTTCATGCGCGCCTACACCGAACTCCTCGTCCGCACCTGCCACAAGCGCGGCGCGCACGCGATCGGCGGCATGGCCGCGTTCATCCCGTCGCGGCGCGACGCCGAGGTCAACAAGGTCGCGTTCGAGAAGGTCAAGAACGACAAGGACCGCGAGGCCGGTGACGGCTTCGACGGCTCGTGGGTCGCCCACCCCGACCTGGTCCCGATCGCGATGGCGTCCTTCGACGCGGTCCTCGGCGACCGGCCGAACCAGAAGGAGCGCCTGCGCGAGGACGTGTCCGTCGCGCCCGGCGACCTGATCGCGATCGACTCCCTCGACGCCAGGCCCACCTACGACGGCCTGGTCAACGCCGTCCAGGTCGGCATCCGCTACATCGAGGCGTGGCTGCGCGGCCTCGGCGCCGTCGCCATCTTCAACCTGATGGAGGACGCGGCCACCGCCGAGATCTCCCGCTCGCAGATCTGGCAGTGGATCAACGCCGGTGTCGTCTTCGAGGGCGGCGAGCACTCCGGCACGACCGTCACGGCCGACCTGGCCCGTGAGGTCGCGGCCCAGGAGCTCGCGAACATCAAGGCCGAGATCGGCGAGGAGGCCTTCGCGGCCGGCAAGTGGCAGCAGGCCCACGACCTCCTCCTCCAGGTCTCCCTGGACGCGGACTACGCGGACTTCCTGACGCTGCCCGCGTACGAGCAGCTCGCCGGCTGAGTCCTGCCCCGCACCACCCGAGCCCTCGGCACCGCACAGCGCCGGGGGTTCGGTGGTGTCCGGGGCGGACACCCCGATCGGCCGAGGTCAGCCGAGGTGGACGGACCAGTCCTGCTCGGCGGCCGGCTTGCCGTGCAGGTCGGGGACGCGTTTGAGCCAGTCGGGGCGGCCCTTCTCCGTGTCGGCGGCGCGGCGTGCGTCGGCCGCCGCGAGCTGGTCGCGCGACGGGAAGTCCGTCGGCAGCCAGGCGCCGGACGTACGGGCGCGGGCCGCGAGGTAGGAGACGTATGCCTCGCGGACCTCGTCCGGCGAGGTGAAGCCCGGCTCGTCGGTCAGCCACGCGTCGGGGACGAGAGCGGTGATCTCGCGGAGCATCTCCTCGGTGACGAGGGGTGCCAGCTCCGCGTCGGCGGCCGCCGTGTCGGGCCCGTAGGCGCCGAGGGCGTGATGGCGGAAGTCGTACGCCTTGTCGGGCGCGGACGCGTCCCAGCGGTGGTGGAAGATCAGGGCCGCGCCGTGGTCGATCAGCCACAGCTTCGGCTCCTGGATGCCGAAGGTGGGCCAGATCATCAGGTTCGAACTGTGGATCGTACGGTCCACGTTGACCGTGAGAGCGTCGAGCCACACGATCTTCCCGGCCTCCAGCGGGCCGACCGTGAAGGCGGCGGCGACCTCGGGCGTGAAGTCCTTCGCGCCCGGCAGGAAGTCCATCCCGAGGTTGAGCCCGTCGCTCGCGCGCAGCAGGTCCTGGACCTCCTGGTGCGGCTCGTGGGCGGCCACCTCGGGGTCGAAGTGCGTGAGGACCAGCTCGGGGAAGCGCAGGCCGAGGCGGCGCGCGAGCTCACCGACGACGATCTCCGCGACGAGCGCCTTGCGGCCCTGCGCGGAGCCGGTGAACTTCACGACGTAGGTCCCCAGGTCGTCGGCCTCGACGACCCCCGGCACGGAGCCGCCGGTCCGCAGGGGAGTCAGATACCGGACAGCCGTCACTTCTCGCAGCACACCCGCCAGCCTAACCGGCGGCCCCCACGGCCGGGGGTGGCCGGGAACGCACCGTGCGGGCTCCGGGTCCGCGCGGCGCCCGGCGACTGCCGGTACCGTCGTCCCGGCCGCGGAGATCTCCTCGCGCCATCTCCCTTGCGCGGGACCGAGGACGGGGACGGATACGCATGGTGAACGGTGGCCGGGTCGCGGTCGTGGGCGGGAGCATCGCGGGCTGCGCGGCGGCTCTCGCGGCGCATCGCGGGGGCGCGGACGAGATCGTCGTGTACGAGCGGGCCGCGGGCTCCCTCGCGGAGCGCGGCGTGGGGCTCGCGGTGCACGACGCGCGGTACGCCGAGCTGGAGTCGGCCGGGTACATGGACGCGGGCATGCCGTGGGTGGGCCTGGTGCGCCGCCGCTGGTACGTACGCGACGGAGACGGCGGGTCCGCGAGGGACACAGTGCTCGGCCGCGAGATCGCCACCATGCCGTTCCCGTTCCGTACGTACAACTGGGGGCCGCTCTGGCGCGAACTGCGCCGGGCGGTGCCGGCGGGCGTCGAGTTCCGTACGGGTGCGGCGGTGGCGCGGGTCGAGGCGACGGCGGGCGGGGCCCGCGTGCACTGCGCGGCCGGCGGCGCCGAGGAGTTCGGCCTCGTCATCGGCGCGGACGGCTACCGCTCGGCGGTCAGGGCCTGCGCGTTCCCCGACGTACAGCCACGGTACGCGGGGTATCTGGCCTGGCGGGGCGCGTTCCCGGCCGAGCGCCTCGCCGAGCCCGGGCTGTGGGCCGAGGAGGACTGCGCGTACGTCGTGTTCCCCGGCGGACACCTCATCGTCTACCGGATCCCGGACGGCGGCCCGGCCGGCGGCCACCGCGTGAACTGGGTTCTCTACACGGCTCCCCCGCCGGGCGTCGACGCGGCGCTGCGCGTCGACCTGCCGACGAGCCTGCCGCCCGGCACCCTCACCGACGCGCTGCACTCCCATCTCGCCCATGTGGCCGAGGAGTTGCTGCCGTCGTACTGGGGCGACCTGGTCCGCCTCACCACCCCGGAGGAGCTCGCGCTCCAGCCCATGTACGACTTCACGGCCCCGCGGTACGCGACGGGCCGGTTCCTGCTGGCCGGGGACGCGGCGACGGTCGCGCGCCCGCACACCGGGGCGGGCGCGGTGAAGGCCCTCCAGGACGGCGCCGCCCTCGAATCCGCGTTGCGCTCCGCGGCGGACGTCGACGAGGCGCTCGCCGCGTACGACGACTCCCGCACGGCCGCCGGCGGTGCGCTGGTCGGGCTCGGGCGGAGCCTGGGCCGGGCGCTCGTGCAGGAGACCCCCGACTGGCGGGAGTTGGACCGGGCCGGGCTCGAGGCATGGTGGGCACAGGCGGACGGAACCGGGGTGTTCGGCGGGAAACAGCTGGATTCCGGCACCGGCCCGCATCCCCGCTGAGCACTCGTTTTGTTGTGTGCGTACGTTGATCCATAAGATCCGGCGATGATCATAAGAAAACGGCTGGCGGCGGGAACCTGCGTCCTGTTCGCCGCCCTGACCATGGGGCTGACACCCGTCGGCGCCTCCGCGGCGGACAATCCCGACGGGCAGCCCACGGCCGCTCCGAAGGTCGAGCTCGTGCTCGATGTGAGCGGTTCCATGCGGGCGCGCGACATCGACGGCGGAAGCCGCATGGCCGCCGCGAAGCAGGCGTTCAACGAGGTGCTCGACGCGACGCCGAAGGAGGTCGAGCTCGGCATCCGCACGCTGGGCGCCGACTACCGCGGCGAGGACCGGAAGGTGGGCTGCAAGGACACCGCGCAGCTCTACCCGGTCGGGCCGCTCGACCGCACCGAGGCGAAGACCGCCGTCGCCACCCTCTCGCCGACCGGCTGGACGCCGATCGGCCCCGCGCTCCTGAAGGCGGCCGAGGACCTGGACGGCGGCGACGGATCGCGCCGCATCGTCCTCATCAGCGACGGCGAGGACACCTGCCAGCCGCTGGACCCGTGCGAGGTCGCGCGCGACATCGCCGCCAAGGGCATCAACCTCACCATCGACACGCTCGGCCTGGTCCCGGACGCCAAGACGCGTGACCAGCTCAGCTGCATCGCCGAGGCCACCGGCGGGACCTACACCTCCGTGCGGCACACCGACGAACTCACCGACCGCGTCGGCCAGTTGGTGGACCGGGCGGCCGACCCCGTGGTCAACCCCGTGGCCGTCGAGGGCACCGACGAGTGCACCGGCGCGCCGGAGATCAAGCCCGGTCTGTACACGGACCGCGAGACGTTCGGGGAGCACCGCTTCTACCGTGTGGCCGTCGCTCCCGGACAGGAACTGCGCGCCTCGGTGAGCGTCGCCGCGGACCGCGCCGTCAACAAGGACTACGGCGTGCTGCTGCGCGCGGTCACCGAGCACGGCCGTGAGATCGTCCGGGGCTCGGAGGCGGGCGACGGGCGTACGGACGTGATCTCGACGGGTCTGCGCTACCCGAAGCCCGAGCAGGACGGCGACGAGGCGGCGCCCGAGACCGTGTGCCTCCAGGTGTCGAACTCCTACTCGGCCCCCGCGTCGGTCAAGACGACGCCGGGGCTCCCGGTCGAGCTGACCGTCGACGTCGTGGACGCGCCGAGCGCGGCGTCCGACGTGGCCGCGTTCGGCCTCGGCCGCGGCTGGTGGCTGCTCGGCGCCCTGGTGCTCACCGGCTTCGCCGCGGGTGTGCTGTGGGGCTGGATCTCGCGCTGGCGGGTCGCGGTCTGGAGGACCAACTGATGCGTACGACCAAACTGCTGGTGACGGCGGGACTTCTCGGCGCGAGCGCGCTGACCGCGCTGCTCGGGGCCGGTACGGCGTTCGCCGGCTCCGGCGACTCCGGCTCCTCCGGTGACGACAAGGCCCCCACCGAGGCGGGCACGTCGTTCCGTACCGCGCAGGAGGTGAAGCAGGGCCAGCAGGCCACCGCGGGCGCCTCCACGGGCGACTACCTGTACTGGTCGTTCCCGGCGGACGCCGGGCAGCGTCCCACGGTCAAGGCGACGGTGAAGCTGCCGGACTCGGCCGCGCGGCCCTCGGGCGCGATATGGCGGATCGACGTGTACGACGGACTGAGGCGCCGTCAGTCCTGCATGTACGGGATGCAGTCGAGGGCGACGGCGCCGGACGCGACGTCGGTCGGGCTGTCCTGCACCCTGCGTACGGTGCGGGCCTGGTCGGAGCAGTGGGCGAACGACCCGCTGCCGGGCACGTACTACGTCCGGCTCACGGCGGCCACACTGACGCCCTCGGACCAGGGGCTGCCCGTCTCGGCCGAGGTCGAGGTGACCTCCAAGGACGTCGGCGGGTCCTCGGCGGTGGACGGCACGCTGGCGGCCCCGCTCGTGCCGGGCTCGACGACGAAGGAAGCCGCTGCCGCCTCCGACGACGGCTCCGACGAGGAGAACGGCTCGTCGGCCGGCCAGGCCCTCGCGACGGGTGAGCCCGAGGACGGCTGGTCCTCCGGCTGGTGGTCGGACCGCTGGGTCTGGACGGCGGCGGGCGGCATCCTGGCGGCGCTCGCGGGCATCGGCGGCTACGCCCTGACGCGCGGCACGGGCCGCCCGTCCCGGGTACCGCCGGGCATGTGACACCCCCGCCCATGGCGCCCGCGCACCTCAAGTGCCGGACGCCATGGGCGAGTCGGCCGCTGCGTCACGCCACCCGCAGCGCCTTCGCCAGGGCGCCGTCCCCGGACACGGCGACACGGCCGGCGCGCGCCGCCTCCTCCAGCGTCAGCTCGCCCCGCACCACGGCGACACAGGTCTCCGTGCCGAGGACGAGCCGCGCGTCGGACTCACCGGCCACGGGCCCCTCGCCGTACACAGGCCCGTCCGCGCCCGAGCCGCCGACCCGCACATGGAACTCCCCCTCGTCGAGGCGTACTTCCACCACGCCCTCGCCGCCCAGCCGCTCCAGATGGCTCAGGAGAGGCAGGGCGAACCAGTGCGCGCGCACCGCGTCCGTGGGCCCGCGCTCCTCCAGGGCCGGCGCGCCCCACTCCCCCAGCGCCTGGAGCACCGGCAGCAACTGCCTTCCGCGCGGGGTCAGTTCGTACACATACGCCGAGACGGGCGCGGGAAGCCTGCGGCGCTCCGCGACGCCTTCGCGCTCCATGTCCTTCAGACGTGAGGCGAGTACGTCCGTGCTGACGCCGGGCAGGTCGGCGTGCAGATCGGTGTAGCGGCGCGGCCCCGCGAGGAGCTCACGGACGATCAGGAGCGTCCAGCGGTCCCCGACGGCGTCGAGGGCGCGGGCGGCGGCGCAGTACTGGTCGTAGCTTCGGCGTGGCATGGCTCGCAGTCTATGCAACTTGTTGGACTTTCCAAGCGGTCACTTGGTAAAACCAAGTCACACACGTCACGGGCAGTCCGGGAGGGCACCACATGGAGTTCCGGCAGTCGAGCAAGCTCAGCGAGGTCTGCTACGAGATCCGCGGCCCGGTGATCGAGCACGCCAACGCCCTTGAGGAGGCGGGCCACAGCGTCCTGCGCCTCAACACCGGCAACCCCGCGCTCTTCGGCTTCGAGGCGCCCGAGGAGATCGTCCAGGACATGATCCGGATGCTCCCCCAGGCCCATGGCTACACCGACTCGCGGGGCGTCCTGTCCGCCCGCCGCGCCGTCGCCCAGCGCTACCAGGCGCTCGGCCTCGAGGTCGGCGTCGACGACGTGTTCCTCGGCAACGGCGTGTCCGAGCTGGTCTCCATGGCCGTACAGGCACTCCTGGAGGACGGCGACGAAGTCCTCATCCCCGCCCCGGACTTCCCGCTGTGGACGGCCGTCACGACGCTCTCCGGCGGCAAGGCCGTGCACTACGTCTGCGACGAGTCGGCCGACTGGTACCCCGACCTCGACGACATGGCCGCGAAGATCACCGACCGCACCAAGGCCGTCGTCATCATCAACCCCAACAACCCCACGGGCGCCGTCTACCCGAAGGAGATCATCGAGGGCATCCTCGACCTCGCCCGCCGGCACGGCCTGATGGTGCTCGCCGACGAGATCTACGACCAGATCCTGTACGACGACGCGGTCCACCACAGCGCCGCCGCCCTCGCCCCCGACCTGGTCGTCCTCACCTTCTGCGGGCTCTCCAAGACATACCGCGTCGCGGGCTTCCGCTCCGGCTGGCTGGTCGTCACGGGACCGCGGCAGCACGCCCGTGACTACCTGGAGGGCCTGACGATGCTCGCCTCCATGAGGCTGTGCGCCAACGCCCCCGCCCAGTACGCCATCCAGGCCGCGCTCGGCGGCCGCCAGTCCATCCGCGAACTGACCGCGCCGGGCGGCCGCCTCCTCGAACAGCGCGACAAGGCCTGGGAGAAGCTCAACGAGATCCCGGGGGTCTCCTGCGTGAAGCCCAAGGGCGCCCTGTACGCGTTCCCGCGCATCGACCCCAAGGTCCACCCCATCGTCGACGACGAGAAGTTCGTCCTCGACCTGCTGCTCCGCGAGAAGATCCAGGTTGTCCAGGGTACCGGCTTCAACTGGCCGCGCCCGGACCACTTCCGCATCCTCACCCTCCCGTACGCTGACGATCTAGACGCCGCGATCAGCCGGATCGGCCGCTTCCTGAGTGGGTACCGCCAGTGACGTTCTGCACCACCTGCGCCCTGCCGAGCCTGACGCAGTTCGCCTCGCCCGAACTCGTCGAGGCGATCGTGGAGGGCGGCCACGACCGCGCGGACGACCCCGCCTGGGAGACCTCGGGCGCGGCCACGGTGGAGGACTACGCGCGGTGGTGCGGCCATCTGTGCGGCCTGACCTGCCTGCGCATGGCACTCGGCCCGACCGCTCCCAGCCTGTTCGACCTGCGTGACGGAGCGCTCAAGTACGGCGCGTACACCGTGGACGCGGAGGGCGACATCCACGGTCTGATCTACGCCCCGTTCGCCGAGTACGCCCGCGAGGAACTCGGCCTGGACGCGACCGTGCACCGCACACTGACGGTCGACGAGATCTCCGGGCTGCTCGATGGGGGCCGTACGGTCATGGCGTCGGTCCACTACGGGATCCGGCGCCCGGAACGGCCCGCGCCCGGCCGGGGCGGACACCTGGTCCTGCTCACGGCCCACGACGGTGACCGCTTCCGCTTCCACAACCCGTCGGGGATCAGCCCCGAGACCCGTTGCGCGGAACTGCCGTCGGCGACGTTCGAGACGTTCTTCGCGGGGCGGGGAGTCTCGTTGGGTCCCGGACACGGAGCGGGTCCGAGGGCGTAGCCGGCCCCCGGACCCCATGAATGCCACTCACATCACACGCCGACACGCTTGAGGACCCGGGTCAGTGTCAATGCCCTGCGTCCTGCCTTTGGACTACCGCCCATCGAGCTGGGCGGGCCGGATTCGAACCGGCAATTCGGGGCCTGGGGCCCGGGTCCGATCGATTCGGCGATGAGCGGCGAATACTGAGTCTGGAGCAAGAGTCTGAGATTGATGGCGGTCCGCGTGTGCTGTGCGGACCGCACCGTCACGACAAGCTTCAGCTTCAGCTTTGCGCTCCTCGCGCACCCCGGCCGCCGCTCAGCGGCGCCCGGGGAGTCTTGAATGTGCCCCTGGATCAGCCGAAGAGGTAGCTGAACACGGGGTCACCCGCCCGCTGGTCGGCGACCTCCGCCGCGTTCGCCTCCTCGCGGGCGAACTTGACGGCCTGCTGGAGCCTCTCGATCCGCTCGAGCAGCTCGTTCACCCTGCGCGCGGGCAGCGCCCCGGAGAACTTCACGGTCGTCCAGTACCCGACGGGCACGTCCTCGTAGTACACCTCGACCTGCGCCGGGTGCTTCTCGGTCGCCTCGGCCTTCACGTGGTTGCGCGGCACCTTCTTGGTGCGCAGCGTCCGCACCGGCTCCGTCTTCCAGTCGTCGGTCGACGGGTCCTGCGTCCACGCCTCGGAGGCGTCGAGCACGGGCAGCTTGCGCACGAAGGCGTTAAGGTCGACGAGCTGCTTCTCCAGGAAGAGCAGATACGCGACCGGCACCTGGCTCAGGACGGCCCGTCCGTCGACGGTGACATCGGCGCGCGCCTCGCAGTTCGCCCAGTCCTTGGTGGCGGTCACATCGAACAGCCGGGTGAGCGTCTTCGCGGTGTCCCGCAGCACGTGCTCGGCCCTCACCTGGACCCGTGTCGACTCGGGCGGCAGCTGCTCGCCCTCCTCGTCCTTGGGCTGGTAGGTACGCGAGATCCCGGCCAGGAGTGCCGGCTTGTGAAGCCCGTGATGGGCCGCCGTCAGGTCCTGGTGTGCCTTGGACTTGACGCCTTTCTCGACTGCGATGATCTGATTGAGTTTCGTTGCCACGCGAGAAAGGTAGTCAGGCACCGCACTCCGAATCGAATGGTTTTTCCCCGGACCACGAGGAGCAACTCACCATGGATGCGGCGCTGATAGCCGTGCTCGGCACCCTGCTCGGGTCCGTCGTCACCCACTTCTTCCAGGCGCGGTCCACGGAGCGGGTCGCCGGGCTCGCCCGTGCCGAGCAGCTGCGTCAGGAGCGGATCTCCAGTTACAGCGCGTTCGCCGGGGCCCTGTTCGACTACCGGCGCAGTCAGAACGACCGGTGGTTCCGGGCGCAGGAGTTGCCGGGTTCCTCGCAGGCGGAGGAGGCCCGCTTCGCGTCGTACGAGGCGCGGATCAGCGCGCGGCAGGCGCTGGCGCGGCTCCAGTTGGTGTGCGACCGGGCGGAAACCCGTCAACTGGCGGAGTCCGCCTTCGAGTTGGCGAACTGTCTGCACGAGTCGGTGGACGAGGAGGACCGGGACCGGCGGTCGCGGCGGTGCAAGGACGCCCTGACGAGGTTCATCGAGTCGGCGGCCCCGAGCGTGCGCTGACGGTGTGTCCGGCGGCGCGATGAGCGATCACCGGTCTCACTGGGCAACACCTCTGCATGACAGACAGGCCGCTGCTCCTCCTCGACGTCGACGGACCCCTCAACCCGTACGCCGCCCGCCTCCCCCGTCTGCGCGGATACGCCGCTCACCGCTGCCACCCGGCGAACTGGCTCGCGCGCCAGACCCCCGGCTCCCGCCGCCACCGCCGCGGGTTACGGGTCGTGCTCAACCCCTCCCACGGCCGGCGCTTGGTCGGCCTGCCCTTCGAACTGGCCTGGGCGACCACGTGGATGCACGAGGCGAACGAGATGATCGGCCCGGCGATCGGACTGCCCGCCGCGCTCCCCGTGATCGAGTGGCCCGAACTGTTCGCCCGCGATCCCGACGGCCTCTACTGGAAGACGCGCCCGCTGCTCGACTGGGCGGCCGGGCGGCCCTTCGCCTGGGTCGACGACATGATCACGGACCTGGACTCCCGTCATGTGACGGCGCACCACGACGCCCCGGCGCTGCTCCTGCGCATCCACCCGCGCCACGGGCTGCGCGAGAGGGACTTCACGACGCTGACGCGGTGGGCCGAGGCGTTGTGAAGACCGTGCCCGGTCGTGGGCCGGAGCCGTGAGTCGTGCGCCGTGAGCCGTACGCCTTGTGGGAGCGAGCTCTTGACGGCCCGCCGGCCCGGCCCGGCCTTCAGCAGCCGAGCAGTGCCGTGAGGGCGCCCACCGGGTCCGTGTCGGGGGTGCGCCCGCCGGCCCGGCCCGGCCTTCAGCGGCCGAGCAATGCCGTGAGGGCGCCCACCGGGTCCGTGTCGGGGGTGCCTCTCGGCCACCAGTCCTCGCGGCCGGGGTCCGACTCGTAGCCGTACCAGAGGCCTTCGCGGCCGAGGCGGAGCTGGAGGTTGTCGGTCGAGAGCCGGTTACGGTGGGGGCGGAAGTGGGGGAAGTCCGCGGCGATGAGGGCCGGGCGGGCGCGGTCGAAGGGACCGGCCGGCGGGTCCCACTCCCCTTCGAGGACGTCCAGGCCCGCGAGTCCGCCCTGGCGCCAGGCGGCGACGGCGCGGGCCAGGTCGGTGGCCGTGCGTCCGGTGCCCTGGGCGAGGGACTTGTACAGCGCGCGCGTGGACGCCGCGAGGCCGGAGCCGGGGTGGGCGGCGGCGAGCCGGACCGCGTCCTGCCAGGGGGTGAGTCCGGCGATCGGGTCGATGCCCCGGGTGAGGAACGTGTGGGCGCGGGCCGCGGCCTCCGTGGCGAGGAGGTCGAGGGCGAGCGGGTCGGGGGCGCCGGAGGCGTGCGGGTAGACGGGCGGGCGGCCCGGGTGCGCGGGGGCCGGGAACGGCGGGGGCAGGTGCGGCAGGGTGCGGGGGGCGAGGGCTTCGCGGGCCTCGACCGAGGGCAGCGCGGGAGCCGTGGCGGAGCGCTCGCCGGCGGCACGGGCCGCGTTGCGCCGGGTCAGGTCGGCGAGGAGCTCCTGTTCGCCGCGGCCACGCAGCAGGAACAGGACGAACGGGTCCTCGTCGAGCAGTCGTGCCGTCTGGTAGCAGAGCGCGGCCGCGTGCTTGCAGGGGTGACCGTCGTCCGGGCAGGAGCAGTCGGGGATCAGGTCGCCGACGGCGGGCAGGAGGTCGGCGACGGCGGCCAGCGCGTGCGGCACGTCCTTGTCGAGGAGCGCGGCCATGTGGTCGGGGCGGGCGGCCGCCGTGTCGAGGATGCGCTCCCAGTCGTCGTCGTGAAGGGTGCGCAGACGGATCTCCGTGCGGTACGGCCGGGGGCGTGAGCCGTGGACGTAGGCCATGACGCGGCCGGGGGTCGCGGTGATGGCGTCGACGTGCCCTCGGTCGGCGTAGGCGCGGCCGCGGGTGAGGCGGGCCGTGTCGAGCGCCGTGTCCACGAGGGCGTCCACCCACGCGTTCCCCCACCAGGTCAGGGCGAAGTCGTCGGCCGTGCGGGTGCGGGGCGGCAGGGGCGGGAAGGTGCGGCGGCGGTCGTCGACGCGGGCGCGGGCCTGGGCGTGCGCGCCCGCGCGGCCCGGCGTGTGGGGGGTCATGCCGTCCTCCTGAGGGAGACGAGGTCGGCGAGCTCCCGGTCGGTCAGCTCGGTCAGGGCGGCTTCGCCGGAGCCGAGCACGGCGTCCGCGAGGGCCTTCTTGGCGGCGAGCATCTCGGCGATACGGTCCTCGACGGTGCCCTCGGTGATGAGGCGGTGGACCTGGACGGGCTGGGTCTGGCCGATGCGGTAGGCGCGGTCGGTGGCCTGCTCCTCGACGGCCGGATTCCACCAGCGGTCGAAGTGGACGACGTGGCCCGCGCGCGTGAGGTTGAGGCCGGTACCGGCGGCCTTGAGGGAGAGCAGGAAGACGGGTACCTCGCCGGACTGGAAGCGGTCGACCATGCGCTCGCGTTCGGCCACGGGCGTTCCGCCGTGCAGGAGTTGGGAGGGGATCGCGCGGGAGGCCAGGTGGGTCGCGAGGAGGCGGGCCATGGACACGTACTGCGTGAAGACGAGGACGGAGCCGTCCTCCGCGAGGATCGTGTCGAGGAGTTCGTCGAGCAGGGCGAGCTTGCCGGAGCGGCCGGTGAGGCGGGCGCGCGGGCCGTCCGCCTCCTTGAGGAACTGCGCCGGGTGGTTGCAGATCTGCTTGAGCGACGTCAGGAGTTTCATGATCAGGCCGCGGCGTGCGATGCCTTCTGCGGCCTCGATCTCGGCCATCGCCTCGCGGACGACCGCCTCGTAGAGCGAGGCCTGTTCGCGGGTGAGGGGGGCCGGGTGGTCCGACTCGGTCTTGGGCGGCAGCTCGGGGACGATGCCGGGGTCGGACTTCTTGCGGCGGAGCAGGAACGGCCGCACCAGGCGGGCCAGGCGCTCGACGGCCTCGGCGTCCTCACCGGTCTCCACGGCGCGCGCGTGCCGTGCGCGGAACGACTTGAGCGGGCCGAGCAGCCCGGGGGTCGTCCAGTCGAGCAGGGCCCACAGCTCGGAGAGGTTGTTCTCCACGGGCGTGCCGGTGAGCGCGACACGGGCGGGCGACGGGATCGTGCGCAGCGCCTTGGCGGTGGCGGAGAAGGGGTTCTTGATGTGCTGCGCCTCGTCGGCGACGACCATGCCCCAGGTGTGGCCGGCCAGTTCGGCGGCGCGGGTGCGCAGGGTGCCGTACGTGGTGAGGACGAAGCCGCCGTCGAGGCCGTCGAGGGTGCGGTCGGCGCCGTGGAAGCGGCGGACCGGGACGCCGGGGGCGAAGCGGATGATCTCCCGCTGCCAGTTCCCGAGGAGGGACGCCGGGCAGACGACGAGGGTGGGCGCCGCCTTGTTCCTGCGCAGGTGGAGCGCGATGAGGGTGACCGTCTTGCCGAGGCCCATGTCGTCGGCGAGGCAGCCGCCGAGGCCGAGCGAGGTCATGAGGTCGAGCCAGGCGAGGCCCCGCAGCTGGTAGTCGCGGAGCGTGGCGTGCAGGCCCGCGGGCTGGGCGGCGGCGGAGGGGCCTTCGACGAGGCGGTCGCGCAGGTGGGCGAGGACTCCGGTGGGGACGGCCTCGACCCGCTCCCCGTCGATCTCGGCCTCGCCGGTGAGGGCCACGGCGAGCGCGTCGACGGGCTGGAGCAGCCCCAGTTCGCGCTTGCGGGCCTTGCGGACGAGGTCGGGGTCGACGACGACCCACTGGTCGCGCAGCCGGACGACGGGACGGTGGGACTCGGCGAGTTCGTCCATCTCACGCTCGGTGAGCGGGTCGCCGTCGAGCGCCAACTGCCAGTTGAACTTGAGGAGTTCCTCCCCGTCGAAGAACGGGGTGCCGTCGGTGGCGGAGCCGGGCGCGGCGGCGCGCACCACGGCGGTGGCGGTGAGGGCGCGGGCCAGGTCCCTGGGCCAGTGAACCTCGACGCCCGCGTCCGCGAGGCGGGCGGTGGCCGGGCCGAGGAGGTCGAGGAGCTCGCCCTCGGAGAGCGCGAGGACGGCGGGCACGTCGCGCTCCAGGACGCGGCCGAGCGGGGGCCAGACGCGGGCGGCGCGGCGCAGGGCGAGAACGGCGTCGATCCTGGCGCGCGGGCCGAAGTGCGCCTCGCCGTCGCCGGCCCAGAGCCGCGCCGCGTCGACGACCTGGGTGGGGTCGGCGAGGCTGTGCACCTGGACGAGCGCGGCCCCGGCCCGCCGCCGCTCCTCGGTACCGGCGCTTGCCGGGCCGTCCTCACGGGCAGAGGTGTCGGCGGGGCCGGGGGCGTCGTCCGTGTCGAAGAGCGTGAAGTTCGACAGGTCGAGGCGCAGGGAGACCCGCACGCCCGCGTCCATGCCTGCGGCCGCCTCGACCGCCCAGGCACGCGCGCGGGGCAGGTGCTGCGGCGCGAAGGAGGCGAAGGGCGCCCCGGCCGCGAAGGGGGCGGCGGGGCTGCGCGGCAGGGAGTCGGCGACCGCGTCGAGGAACGCGCGCACGAGAGCTTCGGGATCGGGCAGCCGCAGCGGCTCGGAGCCCTCCACCGGCGCGGCATGGGCCTCGTACGGCATGGCGGCGGCGATGGCGCGCAGCTGTGCGATGTCGTCCGCGTCGAGCGGGCCCGCACGCCACGCGTCGTGATCGGAGGCGGTGAGGCCGGGCAGGAGGCGGCCGCGGCCCACGAGGTGCAGGGCGTGCAGGGCGGCGGCGCCCCAGCAGGCCGCGGCGGGGTGGGCGCCGGGGGTGTGCCGCGCCCGCACGAGCAGGGGCAGGGCGTCGGTGACGGACAGCCGGACGGCGGGCACGGTCCGGGTGCGGGCGCCCGCTCCGTGCGGCCGGACGACGGTGAGCGGGGTGGCGCCGGGCAGGTCCGTGCCGTCCGGGTGCCAGAACGCGACCGTGCTCTCGCGCGGCAGGGGCGCGGGGAGGAACACGGCGGCCGCGGAGACGGTGACGCCCCGGTGGTGGGTCTGCTCCGTCATGGCCCGGCTCCTTCCCTGATCCGTACGGCATGCGTTCGCCCTGGTCGGTGCGGCGCGCGTCGTCCTCGTCCGGCGGGACCGACGACGTCTACGACCTTACGGGCGGGGTCTGACAATCAAGGCCGGGCGTCCCTCCCGCACCGCGTGTACGGTTCGAACGACGGGCCGGGCAAGATCGCCGGGCCCGACCGACGGCAGCCTCGGAGAGAACAGGACAGTCGCATGGGTGACCTGCTGCTGGTCCGGCACGGCGAGACCGAGTGGGCCCTGTCCGGGCAGCACACGAGCTGGACCGACATCCCGCTGACGGAGAACGGCCGCGAGCAGGCCCGCAAGCTCGCCCCGCTCGTCCACAGCTATCACGTCGGTGCCGTCTTCTCGAGCCCGATGGTGCGTGCGCACGAGACCGCGAAACTCGCGGGTCTCGGGAACGTGCGGGTCGACGCCGACCTCTGCGAGTGGGACTACGGCGCGTACGAGGGCGTCACCACGCTCGAGATCCAGCGCACCCGGCCCGGCTGGTTCCTCTTCACGGACGGGGTCGCGCCAGGGCCCCCGGAGCACCCCGGCGAGAGCCCCGAAGAGGTCGGGGCGCGGGCCGACCGGATGCTGGCCAAGGTGGACGCCGCGCTGTCGGAGAACGAGGGCAGTGTCGTCCTCGTCGGCCACGGCCACTTCCTGCGGGTCCTCACGGCGCGCAGGCTCGGCCTGACCCCGGCGGACGGCGCGCACTTCCTGCTCGCGACGGGCACGGTCAGCAGGCTGAGCACGGAACACAGCCGCCCGGTCGTCGCCGGGTGGAACCTGCGACCCTGATACGCCGTCGGACCGGCCGTTGTCAGACCCTTGCTGCACCATCGGAACGTACGGAGCACGCACGGCCGAGGGACGGGATCAGGGGGTGGCGCCATGACCAGGCCGCTGTCCGCCGCGCAGCGGCGCATCGTCGAGGAGGCCGACCCGGTCACCGGGCGGCTGAAGGGCGGCGACGCGCAGCTCGCGCGTCTCGTCCTGATGAAGCTCGCGTTCCGGCACCCGCGCCCGCCGCACGACCACTTCCTGACACCGACCGGACACCGGATACGGGAGGCGGGGGACGTGCCCGAGCGCGCCGAGCGGCCCCCGCCGCCGGAGGCTTCGGGCGGCGGCCCGTTCGCGGCACGGGTGGGCGGAGAGGCGCCGGGTCCTCGCGGTCCGGCGCGGGCGCGCGAGGTGCGCAGCGCCTGGCAGGGGCTCGTGGAGATGCGCCGCATGACCAATCCGGACGGCGCCACCGACCGGCCGTGCGCCTGGGAGCGCACGCATCTGGTGCAGGCCGCCGCCCTCGCCCTGGAGGCGGCGGGCTGCCCACCGGCGGAGGGCACGGACGGGGACGGCTATAGAGTCGGCGGCACACCACAGCCGGAGGCCGTGGCCGTGAGGGGGCGTGGACCGGACGGAACCGCGGGCTGCGCCGCCGCGTTGGAGCGGGCGGGGTGGCAGGTCAGCGAGCACGCGGAACCCCGCACCGGGGGCCGGTACTTGCTGGCGTCGCCGAGAAGATCATGACGATCAGGCACCAGCCGTAGCAGTCGAAGCAGCAGACCCAGTAGCCGGCGAAGGGGACATCGTGGCCGAGCCGTTCACCGTGCGCATTCAAGTGCGCGGGTACGAGACCGACTCGCAGGGGCACCTCAATCAGAGCGTGTATCTGCAGTACGCGGAGCACGCGCGATGGGCGCTGCTCCAGCACGGCGGGATCCAGCAGGCCGACCTGCTGGCGAAGGGGGTCGGCCCGGTCACCCTGGAGACGACCGTCCGCTACCGCCGCGAGCTGCGCGCGGGCGACGAGGTGGACGTGAGCTGTACGTTCGTGTGGACGGAGGGCAAGACGTTCCGGATCGAGCAGTCGGTGCGCAAGGCCGACGGCACACTCGCGGCGGAGGTGACCGGGGTGGGGGGCCTGATGGACCTCAAGGAGCGCAGGCTCGTGGCGGATCCGCGCGAATACTTCCGGGCACTCGCGTCGGATCCACGCGCTTTCGGTCTCTGATTCCGGAAGAACCACGCGCTTCCGGGCAGGACTACTCACCCAACAGCCTTACACGAACGCCTCCTTGTGCTCCTCGACCCACAGGGCGAAGGTGCGGGGCGGGCGTCCGAGGATGCGTTCGACGTCGTCCGTGACGATCGCGTTACGGCCGGCGCGGACGTAGGCGAACCCTTCGAGAACGCTGTCCACGGACTGCTCGGCGATGCCCGCGGCGCGCACGTACTCGCGGGCGGACTCCGGGGTCAGTTCGACGGTCTCGACAGACCGGCCGGCCACCGCGGCGACGGCGGCCGCCTGGTCGGGCACGGTGAGGAGTTCGGGCCCGGTGAGGGTGTAGACGCGGCCGTCGTGCCCGTCGGCGAGGAGGGTCTCCACGGCTGCCTCGGCGACGTCGCGCGGGTCGATCACGCCCTGGGCGCCGTCCCCGAACTGGTTGGGGACGGGCCGCCCCGCGCGGATCTCCGGCGCCGACCACAGGAAGTTCGACGCGAACGTCGTGGGACGCAGCACGGTCCACTCCACGTCACCCGCCCGCAGCGCCTCTTCACCCGGGACGTGCCACATGCCGAAGCCTCCGGCGCCCGGCTCACCCGTGCCGATCGCCGAGAGCTTCACGACCCTGCGTACGCCCGCCGCCACGGCCGCGTCCAGCAGGGCCTTGTCCTGGGCCCCTGGCCCTGAGCCCGAGCCGGGCAGGGTCACCATGAAGACGGCCGTGGCGCCGGCCGTCGCCGCGTCGAGGGTCCTCGGGTCGTCGAGGTCCCCGCGGACGACCTCGGTGGCGGGTCCGAAGGCGGCTCGGGCCGGATCACGGGTCAGGGCGCGGTGCGGGACGCCGCGCGCGGCGAGGAGACGGGTCACTTCACTGCCGATGGTGCCGGTGGCACCGGTGATGAGGATCATGGCTTCGACGCTGCCGGTCAGCGGGCCACCGCGGCTAGGAAATTCCGGCACAGCCGGCGGCCCCCGGACGGCACTCCCCCCGGTTAACGTGGAGCGGTGACCATGCTGCGGGACAGGACAGCTGAAGAGGCGGGGACGCCGGACCGCACCCGCACCCCCGCTCACCACAGCACCCCTCGGCACCACAGCACCCCCGGGCGCTACGGCACCGCTGTCGCGCCGCCGGAGGTGCTGCGGCCCTGGATCACCGAGATCGACTCGATCGACTCCGTCGGCTCCGTCGGCTCCCCGGACTTCGGTCAGGGGGACACCGGCGCGATCACTCACGTCCCGGACACGGCTACGCGGCTCGTGTTCCGTGTGCTGCCGGACGGCGGCACCGACGTGGTCGCCATCGGGCCGCGCACCAAGGCGTCGTACTACGAGGAGAAGCGGCTCCCGATGTGTCTGCAGCTCCGGTTCCGGCCCGGTGCCGCACGCCCGCTGTTCGGGGTGTCCGTACGCGAACTCGTGGGCCGCGCCGAGCCGTTGGAGTCACTTCCGGGCGAGGCGGGCCGGCGGCTCGCGCGCGGGCTCGCCGCCCTCGGGCCCGCTCCGGACCCGGACGCCGTGCTCGCGCGCATGGCGGAGCTGTTGCCGGAGGACCTCATGCCCCGCGACCGGGACGAGCGTGCCCGCGACGGCCTGGTGCGGGCGGCGGTCGAGGCTCTGTCGACCGCCCCGGGGCGCGACCGGCCGGGGACGGTCACGCAGGTGGCGCGGCAACTCGCCGTGAGCGAGCGCCAGTTGCGCAATGTCTTCGCGGATGACATCGGCCTGTCCCCCAAGCATTTCGCTCGGATCGACCGGGTGCGCCAGGTGCTCGCCGGGGCGGGCGCCGGGGGGAACCCGCGGTGGGCGGGGCTCGCGCAGGCCACCGGTTACTACGACCAGTCGCACATGACGGCGGAGTTCCACGCGCTGTTCGGCGTACCGCCGACGGCGTTCGTCTCGGGGCGCCTCCCGGCCGCGCGCCCCTGCGGCCCGGGCCGCTGACGCACCTCCCCTCTCCCCGCCACACATAAAACCGCCGTTCACGTGCGGGAACACCTGCACCAGTACGGCGACCCCCGCCCCGGACCCCCAACTCCCTCCCGCTTGACGGGTATACGTCACCCGCAATCTCTGGTAGGAAACCTTCCTAACAGTTCGCGGAACAACGAGCTCCCCCCATGGAGGTCCCGTGCACACCCCCCACATACGCACGTCGCGTCGCACCCTGCTCGCCCTGATCGGCGCCTCGGTCGTCGCGGCCCCGCTGCTCACGACCCAGCTCGCGACGGCCACGCCCGTCTCCGCGGGCGGGCTCGACGACCCGGCGAAGAAGGAGATCGCCATGAAGCTGGTGTCGAGCGCGGAGAACTCCTCGCTCGACTGGAAGGCCCAGTACGGCTACATCGAGGACATCGGCGACGGCCGCGGCTACACCGCCGGGATCATCGGCTTCTGTTCCGGCACCGGCGACATGCTCGACCTCGTGGAGCTCTACACCCGGCGCAAGCCCGGCAACGTCCTGGCGAAGTACCTGCCCGCCCTGCGCGAGGTGGACGGCACCGACTCGCACGACGGCCTCGACCCCGACTACCGGCGCGACTGGGGGAAGGCGGCCGAGGACTCCGCGTTCCAGCAGGCCCAGAACGACGAGCGCGACCGCGTGTACTTCAACCCGGCGGTCTCACAGGGCAAGGCCGACGGCATCGGCACGCTCGGGCAGTTCGCGTACTACGACGCCATCGTGATGCACGGTGACGGCGACGACGCGACCAGCTTCCGCAACATCCGCAAGCGCGCTCTCGCCCGGGCGAAGCCACCGGCGCAGGGTGGCGACGAGGTCGCGTACCTGAACGCGTTCCTCGACGCGCGGGTGTGGGCCATGAAGCAGGAGGAGGCCCACAGCGACACGAGCCGCGTCGACACCGCGCAGCGCGTCTTCCTGAAGAACGGCAACCTGGACCTGGACCCGCCGCTGGACTGGATGGTGTACGGGGACAGCTACCACATCGGCTGACAACTCCCCTTGTGGGGCGGCGCGTTCGGCACCTGCCGGTGCCGTGCGCGCCGCTTTCGTCCAAGCCGAACAGCCACCCTCACGACGCGGCGCCCGCCACGGGCGGCCGAGGGAGACGCGGCGAGAGGCCCTAGCGCCGGCTGTGCTCCCCCGGTGTGCAGCCGAACGCGCGGCGGAACACGTCGATGAACGCGCTGGTGGAGGACCAGCCGCAGCGGTGCGCGACCGCGGTGACCGGGTCGCCCTCCGCCAGCATCCGCAGCGCGTGGTAGAGGCGGAGCTGGGTGCGCCACTGGGGGAAGGTCATCCCCAGTTCGCGGCGGAAGAGGCGGCTCAGCGTGCGTTCGCCGGCTCCGGACGCCCTCCCGAGCGCGGCCAGGGGGCGGGCGTCGGCCGGGTCGTCGTACAGGAGGTCACAGACCGCCTTCAGGCGCGGGTCGGTGGGGGTGGGGAGTTGGAGGGGCTGCTGTGGGGACGCCCGCAGCTGGTCGAGGAGGACGGCGCGCAGGCGCCTGCTCTCGGGGCGGTCGTCGTAAGGGCCACGGGTGGCGGCAAGGAGCAGTTCGCGCAGGAGCGGGCCGACGGTCAGGACGGTGGGCGCTTCCAGACCGAGCGGGTTGACCCGGGCGGGCAGGCCGAGTGTGTGGAGGTCCAGGTGGCCGTGGGCGCGGTGGGCGTGGACACAGCCGGCCGGTACCCAGATGGCGCGGGTGCCGGGCGCGAACCAGGTGCCGGCGTCGGTGGTGACGGCGAGGACCCCTGAGCCCGCGTAGACGATCTGGTGCTCGTCGTGCCGGTGCGGCTCGATCCGTCCGCCCGCCGCCAGCGTCTGGGTGCGGGTGGGCGCCTGCGGGGTGTGGCGGATATCCGGCATACGTTGGCACTTTATCGGAAGCGCGCCACCGTGGCCGGTACGGACGATGGGCGGGTGTCAGACAACCGGACCTCCGTTTCCCCCGCACCCGCGACTGCGACGACCGGGCCCACGACTCCACCCACGCATGCCCCCGGACCGTCGGACTCCCGGCGCGGGCCCATCACCCTGCTCGCCCTGGGGCACGCGTGTGTGGACGTCTACCAGGGCGCGGTGGCCGCTCTGGTGCCGTTCTTCGTCTCCGAGCGGGCCTACACGTACGCCGCCGCCTCCGGGATCGTCCTGGCCGCGTCCCTGCTGTCGTCGGTGGTGCAGCCCCTGTTCGGCGCACTCACCGACCGGTGGGCGATGCCATGGCTGCTTCCGGTGAGCTGCGTGGTGGGCGGGGCCGGTGTGGCGCTGGCCGGCGTCGGGGACTCGTACGCCCTCACACTGGTGGTGGTCGCGGTGTCCGGGATCGGGGTGGCCGCCTACCACCCGGAGGCCGCGCGCGTGGCCCGCGCCGCGAGCCGTGGCAGCCATACGGCGATGGGCTGGTTCTCGCTGGGCGGCAACCTCGGATTCGCCACCGCGCCCCTGCTGGTCTCGGCCGTGGTCGCGACCGGCGGGCTGCACGCGTCGCCGCTGCTCGTCGTCCCGGGCCTGGCCGGAGCGGCGCTGTGCGTGGCCGCCCTGCGCTCGGGCCGGAGAGATGCCCCGGCGACGGCCGGACCCGCGCTCGCGGCGGCCGACAGGGCCGACTGGCCGTCGTTCCTCAAGCTGACGGGCGCCATCATGTGCCGCTCGGTCGTCTTCGTCGGCCTGAGCGCGTTCATCTCGCTGTACGCGCGCCAGCGGGCGGGCGGGGGCGAGGTGGCGGGCACGGCCGCGTTGTTCGTGCTCTACGTCGGCGGCGCGGTGGGCACCGTGGCGGGCGGCAGACTCGCGACCCGCTTCGGCCGCGTGCCGGTGCTCCGCTGGTCGTACGCCCTGACGGTCCTCGCCGTGGCCGGGGTCGTCTTCGTCCCCGGTCCCGCGCTCTACGGGTGCGTGGCGCTGACGTCGGCCGGTCTGTACGTGCCGTTCTCGCTGCACATCACGCTCGGCCAGGACTATCTGCCGAGGCGCGTGGGCACCGCGAGCGGCGTCACGCTGGGCCTCGCGGTCAGCGTCGGCGGCATCGCGAGCCCGGCGATCGGCGCCCTCGCGGACGCCACCTCCCTGCGGACAGCGCTCGCTCCGCTGACCGTCCTGCCGGCGCTCGGCTGGCTGCTCGTACGGACGCTGCGCGAGCCCGGCGGAAGGTCCGCGAAGGAGGCGGAATGACGGTCAGCGCGGCAGCCCGCACGTCAGGGTGTCATTCATGGGTGGCGCTTCTTCCGTGCTGTGACGCCGGGGCCGGTCCCGTCGCGCAGCGGCTCACACGGGACCGGCAATCCGGGTTAACTGGAAAGTAACTTCCGCCATGCGGTCGGCGGCGTCGCGCACGTTACGTTCAGTGCACCCCTGCCGCGGAAGACCCTGCCGAGGTGGAGGCGCCGGCGACCGTGCGCGTCTGAGCGATCTCACCGCCCGGCTCCATCGGGGCCGTCACGTCGTCCGCGTCCTCGCCGCGGCCGATGTGGTTGAACATCAGATTGAGGATCACCGCGGCCACACAGCCCGTGGAGATACCCGAATCCAGGATGATCTTCGCGGTCTCCGGGAAGGCGTGGTAGAACTCCGGCGCCGCGATCGGGATGAGCCCGACGGCCAGCGAAACGGCCACGATCAGCACGTTGTTGTCCCGCTCCAGGTTCGCCTTGACGAGGGTCTGGATGCCGCTCGCCGCGACCGAACCGAAGAGCACGACGCCCGCGCCGCCGAGGACGGGCCGGGGCACGACCGCGATCAGCGAAGCGGCCATCGGGCACAGACCCATCAGGACGAGGAAGCCGCCGCCCGTGGCGACGACGTACCGGCTGCGGATCTTCGTCATCGCGACGAGGCCGATGTTCTGGGCGAACGCGCTGCACATGAAGCCGTTGAACAACGGGCTGAGCGCCGAGCCGAGCGTGTCGGCCCGCAGACCGGCCGCGATGGTCTTCTCGTCGGCGGGGCGCTCCACGATCTCGCCGAGCGCCAGCATGTCGGCCGTGGACTCGGTCATCGAGACGACCATGACGACGCACAGGGAGACGATCGCCGCGGCGGCGAACTGCGGGGCGCCGAAGTGGAACGGCGTCGGGAATCCGACGACGTCCGCGTCGCCGATCGGGCTGAAGTCCGTGACGCCGAAGGGGATGGCGACGAGTGTGCCGATGATCAGGCCGAGTAGTACGGCGATCTGCTTCACGAAGCCCGTGGTGAACCTGCGCAGCAGCAGGACGATGACCAGGGTGATGCCGGCCAGCGTGAGATAGGTCGTCGAACCGTAGTCCTTCGCCGCGGGGTTGGGCCCCTGGGCCCAGCCGAACGCGACGGGCATCAGCGAGACGCCGATGAGGGTGATGACCGTGCCGGTCACGACCGGCGGGAAGAACCGCACCAGCTTGCTGAAGAAGGGGGCGGCGATGAAACCGAGAACGCCGGCGACGATCACGGCCCCGAAGATGACGGGCAGCGCGTCCTTCTTGTCGTCGGTCGAGTTGACGACCGCGATCATGGGGGCGACGCCGGCGAAGGTGACGCCGTTGACGAACGGCAGACGGGCACCGATCTTCCAGAATCCGAGGGTCTGGAGGAAGGTGGCGAGCCCCGCGGTGAAGAGGCAGGCGCCGGTCAGGAAGGTGAGCTCCTTGGGCGACAGGCCCACGGCGGCGCCCACGATGAGGGGCGGCGCGACGACGCCCGCGTACATGGCGGCGACGTGCTGGAGGCCGGTCGTCGCCATCTTCAGCGGCGGCAGCTTCTCGTCCACCGGGTGCTTGCCCGTCGGATGTTCGGTGTGCCCCTCGGATATCTCGTCGGGGGTGGTGCCTTGCTTGGTGAACCTGGGCTTGATGGCCACAGCGGCTCCTCCGGTTGTTTTCCAGTGCCTGGGCGGCACTCGCTTCTGGGAGGTGGTACGACGTGCAAGGACTTGCCGGTATTCGGTTGTGGGTACTGCGCCCAGGTAGTGCTGACCGCCCCGGGATCGTGAAGTGTTGGGCCACGATCCGGGGCGGCACTTGAGCAGCCCGCTCGGCAGCTCAAGTCCGGTCGGGGGCCGTCCCCCCCGACCGGAGTTCCAGGGTTGTCAGGCCTCGGCGGTGATCCGCGCGAGGCGCTGGGCCTCCTGACGCGCATCGCGGGCGATGGCGTCCTCGTCGGCGTGCAGCAGGCGTCCGTCCTCGACGACCGGCTTTCCGTTGACGAGGGAGAGGGTGACCGGGGCCGCCGCGCCGAAGACGATGGCGGTGACCGGGTCGGCGATCGAGGAGTGCCCGATGCCGTCGATCTTCCACAGGACCAGGTCGGCGAGCTTGCCCGCCTCCAGGGAGCCGATCTCGGCGGCGCGGCCCAGGACCCGGGCCCCGCCGGCGGTGCCGAGCCGGAGCGCCTGACGGGCGTTCAGGGCGGCCTCGCGGTGCGCGCCGAGCCGGTTGATGAGGAGCGCGTTGCGCAGCTCGGTGTGCAGCTCGCCCGACTCGTTGGACGCGGTGCCGTCGACGCCGAGACCGACGGGAACGCCGGCCTTGAGCATGTCCGGGACGCGGGCGATGCCGGCCGCCAGACGCGCGTTGGACGACGGGCAGTGCGCGACACCCGTGCCCGTACGGGCGAAGGCCGCGATGTCCGAGTCGTTCATGTGGACGCAGTGCGCCATCCACACGTCCTCACCGAGCCAGCCCGTCGACTCGAAGTAGTCGGTCGGGCCCATGCCGAAGAGCTCGTGGCAGAACTTCTCCTCCTCGACCGTCTCGCTGCCGTGGGTGTGCAGCCGTACCCCGAGCCGACGCGCCAGCTCGGCGCCCTGCTTCATGAGTTCGGTGGACACGGAGAACGGCGAACAGGGGGCGACGGCCACCTGGGTCATCGCGCCGAAGGAGGCGTCATGGTGCTTGTCGACGGTCTCCTCGGTGGCCGCGAGCGCACCCTCGAGGGTCTCGACCGCGAAGTCCGGCGGCAGGCCGCCGTCCTTCTCGGAGCGGTCCATGGAGCCACGGGCGAGCGTGAAGCGGACACCCATGTCGGAGGCGGCCCCGATGATGGCGCCGGACAGGTCGCCGGAGCCCTTCGGGTACACGTAGTGGTGGTCCATCGCGGTGGTCACACCGCCGCGGGCCATCATCGCGAGGGAGCCCTGCGCGGCGACGCGGGCCATCTGCTCGTCGATGCGTGCCCACGTCGGGTACAGCGCGACCAGCCAGTTGAACAGGTTGTGGTCCGTGGCCAGGCCGCGGGTGATCCACTGGTAGAAGTGGTGGTGCGTGTTGATCAGACCGGGCGTGACGAGGTGGCCGGTGCCGTCGACGCGGCGCACGACGTTCTCCAGGCCCGCGGGGGCCTGGCCGGCGCCGATGGACTCGATCTTGTTGTCGGCGACGACCACGTACCCCGAGGCGTACTCGGTGTCGTTGGCGTCGACCGTCGCGATGGCCGCGTTCTCGATGACGATGCGGGAAGGGGCTGCCGAAGGTGCCATGGTGCTTCCTTCATGAGTGAGTGGCGATTGGGCACGGCAGGACCCTAGGAGGATTTGAGTGCCGCGGCGGCGGTGGCGCGGCCGCGGGTGCCGAGATGGTGAAAGAACAGGTTCAGCGAAACGGCCACCAGGGCGCCCGCGCTGATGCCGGAGCCGAGGACGGTCTGTGCCCACGCCGGGAATTCGGCGTAGAAGGTGGGCGCCGCGAGCGGGATGATGCCCGCACCGAGCGAGACGGCGACCAGGATGATGTTCGAGCTGTCGTCGAGGCCGGCCTCGGACAGCGTACGGATGCCGCTGACGGCGATGGAGCCGAAGAGGACGATGCCCGCGCCGCCGAGGACCGGCATCGGCACCGTGGAGACCACCGCGCCGAGCACCGGGAAGGCGCCGAGGACCAGGAGCGCGCCTCCCGCGGCGGCGACCACGTAGCGGCTGCGCACCTTCGTCAGCGAGACGACGCCGACGTTCTGGGCGAAGGCCGAGGTGGGGAAGCCGCCGAAGACGGGGCCGAGAAGCGTGGCGAGGCCGTCGGTGCGCAGGCCGCGGGTGATGGTCCTGCCGCTGGTCTCCCGGTCGCAGATCTCGCCGATGGCGAGCATTCCGGCGCTGGACTCCGTCATCAGGACGAGCATCACCAGGCAGAGCGAGAGGATCGCGGCGGGCTGGAACTCGGGCGTGCCGAAGGCGAACGGTGTGGGCAGTGCGGCGACCGGGGCCGACCTGAGGGCGCCGAAGTCCGCCATGCCGAACGGGATCGCGGCCAGCGTGCCGACCAACAGGCCCAGAAGCAGGGCGACTTGCTTGACGAAGCCGCGGCCGAAGCGCTGGATCATCAGGATGACGACAAGCGTGAAGGCGGCGAGTCCCAGGTACTTCATGTCGCCGAAGTCGGCGGCGGTCCTGTCGCCGCCCTGGGCCCAGGCGACCGGGACCGGCATCAGGGTCACCCCGATGAGGGTGATGACGACGCCCGTGACGAGCGGCGGGAAGAAGCGCAGGAGCCTGCCGAAGAAGGGGCCGATCGCGAGACAGAAGACGCCGGCGACCATCACCGCACCGTAGATGGCGGGGAGTTGGTCACCCCGCGCGTTGGTCTCGGCGATGGCGAGCATCGGCGCGATGCCGGCCGAGGAGGCGGCGTTGACGAAGGGCAGCCGGTTGCCGACGAGCCCCTTGACGCCGAGGGTCTGCAGGAGGGTGGCCACGCCCGCGATGAGCAGGCTGGCGGCGATGAGGCGGGTCTGGCCCGCCGTGTCGAGGTGGACGGCCTGACCGATGATGAGCGGGGGCGTGACCACGCCCGCGTACATCGCGGCGATGTGCTGGAGTGCCGCGGGGACGAGCCGCGAGGGGTGGAGCTTCTGGTCAACCGGGTGGACGGTCAAGTCCTGCACCATTGACGTCTCCTGAGCTGTAGTAAACCGCTCGTCTTCCTACGGGAGGGCGGTCAGGGCTTGACCGTCATGAGACCGTACGGCCGAGTGAAGAGCCCCTTGGGGCGGAGTCACTGCTGTTCCCTCCGGTGATGTGACCGGTCGTTGCGGGAACTCGGTCCCCGGGGCCGTTGCAGAGCCCCGGGGACATCGACTGCCGTCAGAGGTTGGTCATGTCGACCGGGATGTGCGGCTCGCAGCCGTCGCGCAGGATGGTGGCCTCGATCAGGCCGTAGGGGCGGTCGGCCGCGTAGTACACGGCGCCGTCCTTGGCTTCGTTCTCCAGACCGAAGGCGGAGAGATCCTGCCGGAAGTGGTGCTTGTTGGGCGCGGAGAAGCGGATCTCGTCGATCTCGCTGCGGTTGTTGATGACCCGCGAACCCATTTGGTACAGCGTCTGCTGGAGCGAGAGCGAGTACGTCTCCACGAACGCCTGGAGGATGTGCTTCTTGGACTGCTCGTAGGACTTCTCCCACTGCGGCATGCGCTGCTCGTCGGAGGTCCAGTTGTGCCGCCACCACGTCGACAGGGACGTGGCGAGGATGCGGTCGTAGTCCTCCTGGAGCGTCGTGTACTTGTCCTTGATGTAGCCCCAGAACTCGGAGTTCGTGGAGTTCATCACGGTCAGGTCCTTGAGCCCGGACAGGACTTCGAACTTCCCTCCCCCGTCACCTTCGGCGGAGTACGTGATCTGCGCGAGGCGGGTCTCCTGGCCCTTACGGACGAAGGAGTGCTTCACCTCGTCGGCGCCGATGAACTTGGAGTTGCCGTCGGAGCCGGAGATGCGCTCCCAGGAGTACTCCTCGATGCGGATGCGCGCACGGTGGATGGACGGCTGGCTGTCCACGAAGTGCCGGGCGAGGTGGATGCCGTACTGCTCGGCCGACTCGATGCCGTATTCCTTGGCGAACGCGAAGCAGGTGTTCTTCGTCGTGTCCGTCGGAAGGCAGTTGGCGTTCGAGCCGTTGTAGTGGACGTCGTCGAGGTCGCCGGAGAGGGCGACGGAGACGTTCAGGTCCTTGATGTGGTGGGTGTCGCCGTCCCGCGTGATCTTGACGACGCGGTTCTCTGCTTTGCCGTACTGGTTCTGGCCGAGAATCGTGGGCATGTCTGCTAGCTCCCTCGGTAAACGGAGTAGCCGAACGGGTTGAGCAGCAGCGGTACGTGATAGTGCTCGCCCGGCTTGACGGCGAACGTGATCGCCACCTCCGGGAAGAACGCACCGCTGTCCCTTACGCGGGGGGCGTCCTGCTGCGCCTCGGCTTGCTTCTTTTCGAAGTACGTCTCGACGGCGAAGTCGAGGCGTACGTGGGTGGTGCCCTCCGGCAGCGCCGGCAGGTCCTTGCAGCGCCCGTCCGCGTCGGTCGCGGAGCCGCCGAGCGCCACCCACTCGGCGTCGCTGCCCGAGCGGGCGGCGAGCGAGATGGCGACGCCCTCGGCGGGGCGTCCGATGCTGGTGTCGAGAATGTGCGTCGACACCGACGCGGTGGTCGCGGTGCTCATCAGTCCTTGTCCTCTTCCACTTCTACGTCTTCTTCGGCGAGGCGGGTCAGGCGGATACGGTTGATCTTCCCCAGTTCCGTGCGCACGATCTCGCGCTCCGTACCCGTGTCGTTACCGATCCTGGCCTTCATCGCGTCGCGCATCTGCTCGCCGGTCGCCCCGGTGGCGCAGATCAGGAAGACATGACCGAACCGCTCCTGGTACGCCAGGTTCAGTTCGAGCATCTCGGCCTTGAGCTCCTCGGAGGCGCCGGCCATGCCCCGCTGCTCGCGGGACGAGGTCGGGTCGCCCGGCTTCGGGCGGCCGATCGGGGGATGCCCCGCCATCGCCTCGGCGAGATCCTCCGCTGCGAGCTCGGCCATGGCGGCGTCGCTGGCGGCGAAGAGTTCCTCCACGGTGGTGAAGGGGCGCTGGGCGAGGAGCTTGCTCCCCCACGCCGAGCTGGCACACACCTCGTGGAGCGCGGCGGCGGCCGCGTTCTCCTGAAGCGTGTTGAACCGGGAAAGCCCCGGCATCGGACGTGAAGTCACGGGAAGCCTCCGTGGCCTTGTGCTGGACGGGCTGCGGATAGCTAACGCCCTCCGAAACACCACGTCAACACTTTGTTGAAAACTCGGAGTTACAAAAACCGCCGCCCGGTATCCGGACGGCGGCTGGTTCGACACCTTGGCGTGCTAGAGGGCGGCCTACTCTCCCTTGGCCGCGTTTTCCCTGTTCAGGTAGTTGTAGACGGTGAACCTGGAGACGCCGAGCGCCCCGGCCACGGTCTCCACTCCGTGCCGCACGGAGAAGGCACCTCGTGCCTCCAGTATCCGCACGACCTCCTGTTTGGCCTTGCGGTCGAGGGCCGACAGGGGCATGCCCTGTCCGCGCTCCATGGCCACCAGGATGTGATCCAGGGAGTCGGCCAGCTGGGGCAGCCGTACGGCGATGACCTCGCGACCCTCCCAGTGCAGGACGACGTCATCCTTGCCCGCCTCCTGCGGCGGCAGCATCTCGCCCCCCATGGCGTCCACCAGCGGCTTCACCGCGCTGACGAAGGGGACGTCTCCTGTAGCGGTCACTTATCGCCCTCCCCCATCACATTGACCTGGAGCGAGACGCGGGTGGCGCCGGCCGCCAGGGCCTGGCGCAGCAGCGCGTCCACCGCGCCGAGCACGGCCTGCGCCTCCCCTTCGGCGGTGTTGCCGAAGGGTCCGACATCCACCGCGTCCAGTTCGGCCTTCTGGATGACGTCGCGGGCGACGACCGCGTGGGGCGGCGCCTCGTCGAGGTCGAAGGGCTCGGTCGTGAACTCCACTCTCAATCGCACGGGGTCAACCTACTGCCGCGCGCCGATTTTCCGGCAGCCCCTCTTGACAAGAGCGAAGCATCCCCGGCAGTCTTCCATCAAGCAGAAACGAACTTCCGCTATACGGAACTCGACACCGAGTGCCGTACGGATCTCGATACGGAAGGGAGCGCCGACCCCCATGGGATTCGCAGACCAGCGCTTCAACGTCAACCTGTCGATCCTCTTCACGGAACTCCCGCTCCTGGAGCGTCCCGCGGCCGCCGCCGCGGCGGGCTTCACCGCGGTCGAGCTGTGGTGGCCCTGGGTCGACGCCCCCACCCCCGAGCAGTCCGAGCTCGACGCCCTCAAGAAGGCGATCGAGGACGCGGGCGTACAGCTCACCGGGCTCAACTTCTACGCCGGACAGCTGCCGGGCCCCGACCGCGGCGCCCTGTCGGTTCCCGGCGAGGAGAGCGACAGGTTCCGCGCGAACATCGACATCGCGGCGGACTTCGCGCAGTCCCTCGGCTGCAAGGCGCTCAACGCGCTGTACGGCAACCGCGTCGACGGCGTGGACCCGGCCGTGCAGGACGAGCTCGCCCTGGAGAACCTGGTGCTCGCGGCCCGTGCCGCCGACCGCGTCGGCGCGATCCTCCTGATCGAGGCCCTGAACAAGCCCGAGTCGCCGCTGTGCCCGATCGTGAGCGCCCCCAAGGCGATCGAGATCGTCGACAAGGTGAACGCCGCCACGGGCCTCGGCAACGCCAAGTTCCTCATGGACCTGTACCACCTGTCCATGAACGGCGAGGACCTGGCCGCAGTGATCGAGCAGTACACCGCGAAGACCGGCCACGTGCAGATCGCCGACAACCCGGGCCGCGGCGCCCCCGGCACCGGTTCGCTGCCGCTCGAGGAACTGCTCGACCAGCTGGCGAAGACGGGCTACGAGGGCTACGTCGGCCTGGAGTACAAGCCCGGCGACAAGCCGAGCGCCGAGGCCTTCGACTGGCTGCCCACCGCGGCCCGCGCCGCGCGCTGAGCATTCCGACGCGCGCCAACTCACTTACGTACGACCGCAGTTAGAGAGGCACCCTCATGAGCAACCTTCCCAAGATCGCGTGGATCGGACTCGGCATCATGGGCTCCCCCATGTCCGAGAACCTGATCAAGGCTGGTTACTCGGTGACCGGCTTCACCCTCGAGAAGGACAAGCTGGAGCGGCTCGCGGCCGCCGGCGGCACCGCGGCCGGCTCGATCGCCGAGGCCGTCAAGGACGCCGACGTCATCGTCACGATGGTGCCCGCCTCTCCGCAGGTCGAGGCCATCGCGTACGGCGAGAACGGCATCCTCGAGAACGCGAGGTCCGGCGCGCTGATCATCGACATGTCGTCGATCACGCCGCAGACCTCGGTGGACCTCGCGAAGGCCGCCAAGGACAAGGGCATCCGCGTCATCGACGCCCCGGTCTCCGGTGGCGAGGCCGGCGCGATCGAGGCCGTCCTGTCGATCATGGTCGGCGGTGAGCAGGCCGACTTCGACGAGGCCAAGCCGCTCCTCGACGTCCTCGGCAAGACCATCGTGCTGTGCGGTCCGCACGGCTCGGGCCAGACCGTGAAGGCCGCCAATCAGCTGATCGTCGCCGTGAACATCCAGGCGTGCGCCGAGGCCGTGGTCTTCCTGGAGAAGTCCGGCGTGGACCTGACGGCCGCGCTCGACGTCCTCAACGGCGGCCTGGCCGGCTCGACCGTCCTGACCCGCAAGAAGGACAACTTCCTGAACCGGGACTTCAAGCCCGGCTTCCGGATCGACCTGCACCACAAGGACATGGGCATCGTCACCGACGCCGCCCGCAACGTGGGCGCCGCCCTGCCCGTCGGCGGCGTGGTCGCCCAGCTCGTCGCCTCCCTGCGCGCCCAGGGCGACGGCGGCCTCGACCACTCCGCGCTGCTGCGCGGCGTCGAGCGCCTCTCCGGTCAGCAGGTCTGACCCCCCCCCCGGACTTCCGGGCCGTGGCGGCGCTGACACCTGTCCTGTCGCGCCCAGGCGTCGCCACGGCCCGGAACCATGCCTTTCACTTCAACAAACTGTTGACCACAACTTCAACAAACTGTTGACGTAGCTGTTCAGAGCCTCTTACGCTCCGGTTCACCGTCAGCAGTCCCAGCAGTTCCGTACGGAAGGTCACCCTCGCCACCATGTCGAAGCGTGTGCTCACGACCGAGTCCGGCGCTCCTGTCGCCGACAACCAGAATTCCGCCACCGCCGGCGTCGGTGGCCCGCTTCTCCTCCAGGACCAGCACCTCCTCGAGAAGCTCGCTCGCTTCAACCGCGAGCGCATCCCGGAGCGTGTCGTCCACGCGCGCGGTTCCGGCGCGTACGGCTACTTCGAGGTGACGGACGACGTCACCGGCTTCACCCACGCCGACTTCCTCAACACGGTCGGCAAGCGCACCGAGACGTTCATCCGCTTCTCCACCGTCGCGGACAACCTCGGCGGCGCGGACGCGGTCCGCGACCCGCGCGGCTTCGCGCTGAAGTTCTACACCGAAGAGGGCAACTACGACCTCGTCGGCAACAACACCCCGGTGTTCTTCATCAAGGACCCGATCAAGTTCCCCGACTTCATCCACTCCCAGAAGCGCGACCCCTTCACGGGCAAGCAGGAGGCGGACAACGTCTGGGACTTCTGGGCGCACGCCCCCGAGGCCACGCACCAGATCACCTGGCTGATGGGCGACCGCGGCATCCCGGCCTCGTACCGCCACATGAACGGCTACGGCTCGCACACCTACCAGTGGACGAACGCCGAGGGCGAGGCCTTCTTCGTCAAGTACCACTTCAAGACGAACCAGGGCATCCGCTCGCTGTCCGGCGAGCAGGCCGCCGAGATCGCGGGCAAGGACCCCAACTCGCACCAGACGGACCTGCTCCAGGCCATCGAGCGCGGCGTCAACCCGTCCTGGACCCTGTACGTGCAGCTCATGCCGGTCGCCGAGGCGGACGACTACCGCTTCAACCCCTTCGACCTCACGAAGGTGTGGCCGCACAAGGACTACCCGCTGCAGCGCGTGGGCCGCCTGGTCCTCGACCGCAACCCGGACAATGTCTTCGCCGAGGTCGAGCAGGCCGCGTTCTCCCCGAACAACTTCGTGCCCGGCATCGGCCCCTCCCCGGACAAGATGCTCCAGGGCCGCCTGTTCGCCTACGCGGACGCGCACCGTTACCGCCTGGGCGTCAACCACACGCAGCTCGCGGTGAACGCGCCGAAGGCGACCGACGCCGACAACTACGGCCGCGACGGCCTGATGGCCTCGAACGCGTACGGCCGCGACCGCAAGAACTACGAGCCCAACTCGTACGACGGGCCCGCCGAGACCGGCCGCCCGCTGTCGGCCCCGCTCGCCGTCGCCGGCTACACCGGCACGCACGAGGCGCCCGCCCACACCAAGGACGACGACTTCTTCCAGGCGGGCGAGCTGTTCCGCCTGATGTCGGAGGACGAGAAGTCCCGTCTGATCGCCAACATCGCCGGCGGCCTCTCGCAGGTCTCGCGCGACGACGTGATCGAGAAGAACCTGGCTCACTTCCACGCCGCCGACGCCGAGTACGGCAAGCGCGTCGAGGAAGCGGTCCGCGCCCTGCGCGAGGACTAGCACCCGAGCCGCGTCCGGGGTCTGACGGGAGGTCAGGTCCCGGACGCGAAGCCCGCGCCACTGTGCAGACCCGGATGAGGGGTGGTCACACGGCGGTGCGGGCGGTCCGCCCCAGGCGGACAGGTACGGTCCGCGGCGGCTCTGCGAGCCAGTGCGGTGGTCAAGATCCTGGCGGCCCCTTCTCGACCTGAGGGAAAGGCAGCCGCCGGGGTTCATCTCAGACCGCCGCGGTACCGTCCACACCACAGAATCCGCCCGGCGGCACGCATGCATGTTTCGCCAGTCGCGTGCCTTCGGGCGGCACCAACGTCAACGTTCATCTGACGTCAGGCCAGAGTGCCGGTACGGACGGTCCCGTACCGGCACTCTTCTGCGTGCCGAGCGCGCGGCGCGCGTTGTCCAGGAGCTCCTTGTAGGTGAGGACCTCGACGCGGTTCACGTGCGTGTTGAACGTGCGCAGTGCCTCGCTGATCTCGGCCTCCGGCACGTCGGCCTGAAGATCAGGATGCCCGATCAGGACGATCGCACTGGCACGGCGTGTCTCGATGCAGAACTCCTCGCGGATGCGGTCACGGTTCTCGTCCAGGCCCACAAGGTAGTTGACGGCCTGTCCCACGGCGTCGTGCACCTGGGCCGTCGGCACCCACGCGTCGCGGTACCTCTTGACCAGTGATCCCTTCAGGCTCATCGCACGCTTGAGTTCCACCACGTGCAGAGCGCCGTCCCCGCGGATCAAAGGGATGTCCACCTCGTCGCCCGGCACCAGCCTGCGTTGAACGGCCTCGCCCACATAGCGTCCGCCGAAGATCCACGGCTGGCCCTGGAGAGCCCGGTGCAGGTCCTGCTCGGATGCCGCGGGGTCCTCGACGACCTTGCACAACGCCTTCAGGCCGGCGGCCCTGCGCTGCAACTCTGCCGCCTGGAGCAGCAGTTGCCCCTCGCTGTCCGCGGCGAGCAGCGCCAGCGCCTCCGGCCGCGTGACGATCTTCCGGGCCGACTCGGCGGGGTCCTCGATGTCGATGCGGCCGTCGCTCAGGATGCGCTCCAGCCAGATCGCGGTCTCGGCCCGGCCGCGGGGGATGACGTAGCGTCCGGGTCGGCTGTCGGGAGCCTCCATGAACCTGGCGTCCTCGCCCTGGATCCGGAAGTGCTCCACCAGCTCTCCCGCGGTGGCGTCGGGGCGGTCCTTCATGAACTCGCGGGCGGCAGACACCATCCAGTGGTGTGTCGCCCACAGTGTGCGCGCGAGGAAGTCACGCTTGCCCTCGTCGCGCGCCCCGTCCTGGAAGAGCCGGTAGCGCTCCTCGAAGTCCGGCCGGAGGATGCGCCCCTCCGCATAGGCGATCGAGTCGTGGAGCTGCCGTACGGCCTCCCACTCCCCCGCGCGAGCGGCTGTCTCGCGCGCCAGGACGAGCAGGCGCACGAGCGCCTTGCCGCCCCGGCGCTTACGGCCGCTCCCACCGTGCATGTACGTCTCCACGGCGGATATCGCCGTCCGCACCCCTTCGTCGGCGGCCTCTCCGCCGATCTGGCGGAGCTGCCACTCCAACGACATGTCAACTCGTATCGTCATGCGTCGCATTGTGGCGCGCGGCGCTGACAACGGCTCCGCGCAAGCCGAAGGGGCGGCCCACCCCCCATCGGGTGGACCGCCCCTGATCGGACCGGCAGGCGCCCGATCAGGCCGTCAGCGGCCGGATCGCGGTCGGCGCGTGGCCGGGCTCGGTGGCGATCTCCTCGAACTCCTTGACGGCGCTGATGTCGGCCGTCGGGCTCATCGAGATGTTCGTGATGCGCTCCAGGATCGCCTCGACGACGACCGGCACCCGGTACTGCGCGGCGAGCTTCTTGGCCTCCTCGAAGGCCGGCAGGAGCTGGTCGGGCTCGGTGACGCGGATCGCCTTGCAGCCGAGGCCCTCGGCGACCTTGACGTGATCGACGCCGTAGACGCCGAGCTCGGGGCTGTTCTGGTTCTCGAACTCCAGGTTGACCTGGAAGTTGATGTCGAGACCGATCTGCGCCTGGCGGATCAGGCCCAGGTAGGCGTTGTTGACCAGGACGTGGACGTACGGGATGCGGTGCTGCGCACCGACCGCCAGCTCCTCGATCATGAACTGGAAGTCGTAGTCGCCGGAGAGCGCGACGACCTGGGTGTCCGGGTCGGCGGTGGCGACACCGAGCGCGGCCGGGATGGTCCAGCCGAGCGGACCGGCCTGGCCGCAGTTGATCCAGTGGCGCGGCTTGTAGACGTGGAGCATCTGCGCGCCGGCGATCTGGGAGAGGCCGATGGTGGTGACGTATCGGGTGTCGGGCCCGAACGCCTTGTTCATCTCCTCGTAGACGCGCTGGGGCTTCATCGGCACGTTGTCGAAGTGCGTGCGGCGGTGCAGCGTGCCCTTGCGCTCCAGGTGGGAGGCGACCCACGCCGAGCGGTCGGGGAGCTTGCCCGCGGCCTTGAGCTCACGCGCGACCTCGACGAACAGCTCGAGCGCGGCCTTGGCGTCGGAGGCGATCCCGTAGTCCGGGGCGAAGATCTTGCCGATCTGGGTCGGCTCGATGTCGACGTGGACGAACTTGCGGCCCTCGCGGTACACGTCCAGCTTGTAGCCGGTGTGACGGTTGGCCCAGCGGTTGCCGATGCCGAGGACGAAGTCCGACTCCAGGAACGTGGCGTTGCCGTAGCGGTGGCCGGTCTGCTGGCCGACCATGCCCGCGTTCAGGTCGTGGTCGTCCGGGATGGTGCCCCAGCCCATGAGGGTCGGGACGACCGGTGTGTCGGTGATCTCGGCGAACTCGACCAGGAGGTCGGAGGCGTCCGCGTTGATGATGCCGCCGCCGGCGACGATCAGCGGGCGCTCGGACTCCAGGAGGAAGGAGATCGCCTTCTCGATCTGGGCGCGGGTCGCGGCCGGCTTGTAGACGGGCAGCGGCTCGTACGTCTCCGGGTCGAAGTCGATCTCGGTCTGCTGGACATCGATCGGCAGGTCGATGAGGACCGGGCCGGGACGGCCGGAGCGCATCAGGTGGAACGCCTGCTGGAAGACGCCGGGCACCTGGGCCGCTTCGAGGACCGTGACGGCCATCTTGGTGACGGGCTTGGCGATCGAGGCGATGTCGACGGCCTGGAAGTCCTCCTTGTGCAGGAGGTGGCTGGGCGCCTGGCCCGTGATGCACAGGATCGGGATGGAGTCACCGATGGCCGAGTAGAGGCCGGTGATCATGTCGGTGCCGGCCGGGCCCGACGTACCGATGCAGACCCCGATGTTGCCCGGGTTCGTACGGGTGTAGCCCTCGGCCATGTGTGAGGCGCCCTCGACGTGGCGGGCCAGCGTGTGGCTGATGCCGCCGACCTCCTTGAGGGACTTGTAGAAGGGGTTGATGGCGGCACCCGGCACGCCGAACGCGTTCGTGACGCCTTCGCGCTTGAGGATCTCAACTGCCGCGCTGGCAGCGGTCATACGAGCCATTGAGTTCTCCTGCTTCGGCTGTCGGATTCGCGCTCCCGTCGCGCCCCGCGGCGAGCTGTGAGTCCGTGTCGTCTTCGTACTGTCTTCAGCGTCTAATTTCCACATTGCGGAAACTAGGTTCTGCTATATGGAAGCAATGTAGGCGGCGACCCCCCGACCGTCAAGGGACGGCCTCTCGTCGACGGATCCGGAGGGATCTCGCCCGACTGCCTGCCGCGGCCGGGGAGTTTGGAGGACGATGGGCACCGAGGGTCTTTCGTCCGGCCTGATCCGAACGAAAGACCCAAGGGCGGGAAGCCATCGCGTGAGCCCGGGTGCGGAGCCCCGGGCGGATGCCGGGAGTGGGTCATGGCTCAGAACGTGCCGGTGCGGTGCCCCGCCTGCCGGCGTGAACAGGTGTATGCGCCACCGGTCTATCCGTGCTCGTGCGGCGCGCCCGTCGTGGCGCCGGTGCGGCGCGGGGCGCCCGCGGAGCCGGTCACGCACCGCACCTGGCTCGACGACTGGGTGACCGTGCGATGCGGGGCCTGCGGGCGCCGGGACCGCTGGCCGCGCCCGGAGCTCGGCTGCGCGTGCGGCACGGTGCTGCGGATCCCGGTCGAGGGCGATCCGGCGCCGAGCCATGACGCGTCGCCGGACTCCGCCGTGGCGGGCGGCGCCACCTGGCCGGGGCCCGCGCACCCGCCCACGCCGGGCGGTCCGGATCCGGCCGGCACGACGCGACCCGGGCCCGCCCACATTCCGCTGCCGCCCACGGCTCCCGCCCCGCGCCCCGCGTTCCAGCCGGTGGCCATCCGCACGGCGCGCGACGCCGTGACCGCCGTCGCCCTCTATCTGCGCTGGCTCGGCTACCGGGACGTGCGCCGCGCCGACCAGCGCCCCTCGTCCGGCATAGGCCTCGCGGCCCGCGGCGTCGTCGCCCAGGTCGAGCCGTCGGTGCGGCCCGCCACTCTGCGGGACGTGGAGTGCCTGTGGCTGACCGGCATGACGGAGTCGGCGGTGTGCGTCTACTTCTCCCTCGCGGGCTACGACGAGGACGCGCGCACCCGCGCCGACGAACTCGATGTCCCGCTCTTCGTCCTCGACCTGGCGGGCGTGCCCCAGCCGGTCAACAATCCGGCGGACGAACTGATAGCTGCCGGGGCGTAGGCCCTGCCGGGTTCTTCCGTCTCAGGGACAGGTAGGGGGGCGGGCACGACGACAGGCACGGGGCGGGGCCCCACCTGGGCCGATCGCGCCCGGGTGAGGCCCCGCAGACATCCGTATGTCTCAGCCGGCGTCGCCCCCGTACCCCTCCCGCAGTTCGATCTTGCGGACCTTGCCGCTCACCGTCATCGGGAACGCGTCCAGGATGCGCAGCCGGGTCGGCGTCTTGTAGTGGGCCAGCCGGTCGTGGCAGTACGCGCGCAGTTCCCCCAGGGTGAGCGTGTCCTCGGGGGCGCGGAGGATGACACAGGCCATGACCTCCTCGCCGTACCGCTCGTCCGGCACGCCCACGACCTGGACGTCCGCGATCTTCGGGTGCGCGTAGAGGAACTCCTCGATCTCTCGCGGGTAGACGTTCTCGCCGCCCCTGATGATCATGTCCTTGATGCGGCCGACGATCTGGACATAGCCGTCCTCGCGCAGAACCGCCAGGTCACCGGTGTGCATCCACCGTCCCGGGTCGATGACCTCGGCCGTCTTCTCCGGCTCCTCCCAGTAGCCGAGCATCACGCTGTAGCCGCGCGTGCACAGCTCCCCCGGCTCGCCGCGCGGCAGCGTCACGCCGCTGACCGGGTCGACGACCTTGACCTCGATGTGCGGAAGGACGCGGCCGACCGTGCCGGTGCGGCGCTCCAGGTCGTCGTCGCGGCGCGTCTGCGTGGAGACGGGCGACGTCTCCGTCATGCCGTAGCAGATGGACACCTCCGCCATGTGCATCTCGGCGACGACCCGCTTCATGACCTCGACGGGGCACGGCGAACCCGCCATGATGCCGGTCCGCAGCGACGACAGGTCGTACGTCGCGAAGTCGGCGAGGTTCAGCTCGGCGATGAACATGGTCGGGACGCCGTACAGCGACGTGCACCGTTCGCGCTCGACCGCGTGGAGCGTGGCGACGGGGTCGAAGGACGGGGCGGGAATGACGATGCAGGCGCCGTGCGACGTGGCGCCGAGGTTTCCCATCACCATGCCGAAGCAGTGGTAGAAGGGCACGGGCAGACAGACCCGGTCCTGCTCGGTGTAGCCGACCGTCTCGCCCACCCAGAAGCCGTTGTTCAGGATGTTGTGGTGGGAGAGCGTGGCGCCCTTCGGGAAGCCGGTCGTGCCCGAGGTGTACTGGATGTTGACCGGGTCGTCACAACTCAACTCCGCTTGCCTGGCGTCGAGTTGCTCCACCGTCACCGCTGCCGCGCCCGCCGTCAGGGCGTCCCAGCCGTCGTCGCCGATGAAGACCGCCTCGCGCAGCTCGGGGCACCGTTCCCGCACCTGCCGGACGAGGGCCCGGTAGTCGCTGCCCTTGTGTTCGGTCGAGGCGACGAGGAGGGAGACGCCGGCCTGCTTGAGCACGAACTCCAACTCGTGCGCGCGGTAGGCGGGGTTGATGTTCACCATGACCGCACCGATGCGCGCGGTCGCGTACTGCACAAGGACCCATTCGGGGCAGTTGACCGCCCAGATCCCGACCCGGTCCCCCTTGAGCACGCCCCTGGCGAGCAGTCCGCGCGCCAACTCGTCGACGTCCGCGCCGAATTGGGCGTAGGTCCAGCGCCGTCCGGACGGCACGTCGACCAGTGCGTCACGGTCGGGGTGGGCGGCCACGGCCCGGTCGAGATTGCGGCCGATCGTGTCGCCGAGGAGCGGCGCCGAGTCCGTCCCGTGCGCGTACGAGAGCGGCGGGGACTGGATCGTCGTGAGGGATTCGCGTGTCATCGGAAGTCCTCCTCGCGGTACTCGGCCGTGGAACCCTGCGCCGTGCGCTCGCGCAGCTCGATCCGCCGGATCTTGCCGGAGACCGTCTTCGGCAGCTCCGCGAACTCCACACGCCGGACGCGCTTGTACGGCGCGAGGACGTCCCGCGAGTGCTCGAACAGCAGCTTCGCCGTGTCGGGCCCGGGCTCGTACCCCTCGGCAAGGACGACGTACGCCTTGGGGACGGCCAGCCGCAGCTCGTCGGGGGCGGGCACGACCGCCGCCTCGGCGACCGCCTCGTGCTCCAGGAGCGCGCTCTCCAGCTCGAACGGGCTGATCTTGTAGTCGGACGCCTTGAACACGTCGTCCGAGCGGCCGACGTACGTGAGATACCCGTCGGCGTCACGCGAGCCGATGTCGCCGGTGCGGTAGTAACCGCCCGCCATCGCCTCGGCCGTGCGCTCGGGGTCTCCGTGATAGCCGACCATGAGGCCGACGGGGCACTCGGACAGGTCGAGGCTGATTTCGCCCTCCTGCGCGCCGGGTTCGCCGGTGACCGGGTCCAGCAGCTCCACCCTGTAGCCGGGGCTGGGGCGCCCCATGGATCCGGTCTTCAGCTCCTGACCGGGGCTGTTGGAGACCTGTACGGCCGTCTCCGTCTGCCCGAACCCGTCCCGGATGGTGATACCCCAGGCGCGCCGCACCTGCTCGATGACCTCGGGGTTCAGCGGCTCCCCCGCGGCGACGACCGCGCGCGGCGGCGTCGCGAGCTGTGTCAGGTCGGCCTGGATCAGCATGCGCCACACGGTGGGCGGGGCGCAGAACGACGTGACGCCCGCGCGCTCCATGACCTCCATGAGCCGGCCCGCGTCGAAGCGCGTGTAGTTGTAGAGGAAGACGGTCGCCTCCGCGTTCCACGGCGCGAAGAAGTTCGACCAGGCGTGCTTGGCCCAGCCCGGCGACGAGATGTTCAGATGGACGTCGCCGGGACGCAGACCGATCCAGAACATGGTCGCCAAGTGCCCCACGGGATACGACACATGAGTGTGCTCGACGAGCTTGGGCCGGGCGGTCGTGCCGGAGGTGAAGTACAGGAGGAGCGGGTCCTTCGCGAGGGTGACGCCGTCGGGCTCGAACGTCTCGGGGGCGTCATCGGCGTCCTCGTAGGAGAGCCAGCCGTTCGTGGCGCCCGCGCCGACCACGGTTCGGGTGAAGTCGCCGGGGACCTCGGTGAACTTCTCGACGTCCTCGGGCCGCACGATGACGTGCCGGGCCCGGCCGCGGTCGACGCGGTCGCGCAGGTCGGCGGGGCCGAGCAGCGGCGTCGCGGGGATGACGACGGCCCGCAGCTTCATCGCGGCGAGCATGATCTCCCACAGCTCCACCTGGTTGCCGAGCATCAGGAGGACCCGGTCGCCCGCGCGAACACCCTGGCCGCGCAGCCAGTTCGCGACGCGGTTCGAGCGGCGGCGCAGCTCGTCGAAGGTGAAGCGGCCCTCGCGGCCGTCCTCCTCGACGATGTGCAGGGCCGTCTTCCCGTTGCCGTCGGCGATGGCGTCGAACCAGTCGAGGGCCCAGTTGAACCGCTCGGGGCGCGGCCAGGCGAAGCCCTCGTACGCGGTGGTGTAGTCGTCCGCGTTGCGCAGCAGGAAGTCCCTCGCCGTGCGGAACTGCTCGGTCGGGCTCGGATCCGTACCGCTGGTCGCCGTCGTCATGTGTCCTCCTCATTGCGGACCGTGCATGCCATCGTGTAATCCGTGACGCAGATCTCACCACCCCCGGACGGGGGTGGTGGACGACCCGCTCTCTGGAGGGACACGGCGAGTGAGCGCAGACGGGGCCGACGCGGTGGAGATGCGTGCCGCTCTGGTGCGGCTGCGGCGGGGCACCGGACTGCCCGTCGCGTTCGGCGGACTCATGGCGGGCGGCGCCGGCTCGGTGCGCATCGGTGAGCTGAGCGGCGCGGTGACGGGCGCGCTCCGCGGTCTCGCCATCGCGACGGGCAACGGCCTGGGCGGCAAGGCGCTCGCCCTGTCCCGGCCGTGCGCCGTCACGGACTACCCGGTGTCGCGGCACATCAGCCATGAGTACGACGCGGCGGTCGCGGCCGAGGGCCTGCTCTCGGTCCTCGCGGTCCCCGTCGTCGTACGCCGCCGGGTCCGGGGCGTCCTCTACGGCGCCCTGCGCACCGCCCAACCACTGGGCGACCGCACGCTGGGCGAGGCGGTCGCCGCCGCGCGCGACGTGGAACAGGCACTGGTGGTACGGGACGAGGCGCGCGCGCTGCTGGCGGCGGTGGCGGGAGCGGGAGCCGCCGGCCCGGTGGCCGGCGGGATGGCCGGGGCGGTGGCCGGTGCGGGTGGTCCGGCGGCCGGTTCGGGGGCCGTTGCGGCGGTCGGCTCGGCGGCGTGGGAGGAGGTGCGGGAGGCGCACGGTGCGCTGCGGGCGCTCGCGCCTCGCGTCGTGGATCCGGCACTGCGCGAGGAACTCCTCGCGGTGTGCGGGCGGCTCGCCTCGGCGACGGCTCCGCCACGGGTACGCGACGTGGGCCTCACCCCACGCGAGGTGGACGTCCTCGCGTGCGTGGCCACGGGCGCGACGAACGCGGTCACGGCCGAGCGGCTCGGCCTGCGGTCCGAGACGGTCAAGGGCTATCTGCGGTCGGCGATGCGGAAACTGGGCGCGCACACGCGCCTGGAGGCCGTGGTGGCGGCGCGGAGGGCAGGGCTGCTGCCTTAGCCGCTCCTCGAGGGCAAGGCCCTCGGTGACCGGGAGCACCGCCTCAGGCGCTCCATGGACGCGAAAGGGGGGAGCGGGACATGCTGGGCGCCATGGTGTCCACAGACCGGTATCTCGCCTTCGCGGCGATGTCGCTCCTCGTGATCGTGATCCCTGGGCCGAGCGTGCTGTTCGTGATCGGGCGCGCGCTCGCGCACGGCCGGCGGACGGCGGTCGCGACGGCGCTCGGCAATGTCATCGGCTCGTACGTGCTCGTGGTGGCCGTGGCACTCGGGATCGGTTCCCTGGTGGAGCGCTCGGCCGGGGTGTTCATGGCCGTGAAGCTGGCGGGAGCCGCGTATCTGGTCCTCCTCGGCGTGCAGGCTTTCCGGCACCGCAAAGAGATGCGGGCCGAGGACATCCGGGGGCCGCAGGGCCCGCCGCGCGGAGATCTGCGAACGGTGGCGGACGGCGCGCTCGTCGGGGTCACCAACCCCAAGGGCATCGTCTTCTTCGCGGCGGTCCTGCCGCAGTTCGTGGACCACTCGGCCGGTCAAGTGCCGGCACAGATGCTCCTGTTGGGACTGATGCCTATCTCGATCGGCCTGGTCACGGACACGCTGTGGGGCCTGACGGCGTCCGCCGCGCGTACGTGGTTCGCCCGGTCCGACCGGCGCCTGTCACTGATCGGCGGCACGGGAGGCTTCGCGATGATCGGCCTGGGCGTGACGGTCGCGGCGACGGGCCGCGCCGACTGATCCCCGGCGGACGGCTTCCGACGATCACCCCGCGCCGGCCGCATTTGGGCCATATATCCTGCGCAGTGGCCGAAGTGACAGCCGTTTCGACACGCAAGGCGGAGACATGGCAGAGCGGCGGGCCCGCCCCGGAGTGGAACCGAAGAAGTACATGTGGCGCCGCACCACCGGACAGCCACCGGTGAACCGGCCCAGGCTCGACACCACTCCGCCCCCGCCCGCCGCACCCACGAGCCCCGGGCCGGAGACGGCCAGCGTGGTGCAGGCGGCGCTGTACCGGGACGGGGTACGGGTGTCGTCGCCCGCGACGCTCGCCGAGACGTTCCGCGAGCTGCGCGAGCAGCCGGACGGCATGGCGTGGATCGGCCTGGCCCGCCCGACCGAGTCCGAGCTCCTCTCCCTGGCGGCCGAGTTCGACCTGCATCCGCTCGCGGTCGAGGACGCTCTGGAGGCACATCAGCGGCCGAAGCTGGAGCGGTACGGGGACACGCTGTTCGTCGTCCTGCGCGCCGCCCGCTACCTGGACGCGCCGGAGGAGGTCGAGTTCGGGGAGCTGCACGTGTTCGTCGGCGCGGACTTCGTCATCACGGTCCGCCACGGCGCGGCCCCCGACCTGTCCGGTGTGCGCCGCCGCATGGAGGACTCCCCCGAGCTGCTGAAACTCGGCCCCGAGGCGGTGCTCTACGCGATCCTCGACGCGGTCGTGGACGGCTACGCCCCGGTCGTCGCCGGCGTCCAGACGGACATCGACGAGATCGAGACGGAGGTGTTCAGCGGTGCGCCCGAGGTGTCCCGGCGCATCTACGAACTCTCGCGCGAGATGGTCGAGTTCCAGCGCGCGACCCGCCCCCTGGTGGGCATGCTGCACGGCTTGATGGCGGGCTTCGCCAAGTACGGCACGGACGAGGAACTCCAGCGCTACCTGCGGGACGTGGCCGACCACGTCACGCACACCAGCGAACGGGTCGACGGCTTCCGCCAGGCCCTCGCGGACATCCTGACGGTGAACGCGACGCAGGTGACCCAGCAGCAGAACGCGGAGATGCGGGCACTGGCGGAGGCGGGCTTCGAGCAGAACGAGGAGATCAAGAAGATCTCGTCCTGGGCGGCCATCCTCTTCGCCCCGACCCTGGTCGGCACGATCTACGGCATGAACTTCGACCACATGCCGGAGCTGGGCTGGGGGTTCGGCTACCCGTTCGCGATCCTTCTGATGGCGGTGGTGTGTGTGAGCCTGTACTTCATCTTCAAGCGGCGGGACTGGCTGTGACGACGAGCGGACCGGCGAGAGCCGCTGCGCCGTCCGCACGCCTCAGATGCTGTCCGGGGCGGCGACGAGGCCGACCGGCATGCCCAGTTGCGCACATGTCGGCCTCCTGAGACCTGCGTCCAGCTGCGGTCGAGGCCGAGGAGAAGCGCTGCCGCGCCCGTCGCGACGAACGTGCTCAGCGTCGACCGGCGGCGTTCCGAGAGCCACTCATTCCGACGGCGTTGAGTGGGTGCTGATTCATGCACGAGCTCCTCGGGAACGTCGGCCGCCGGCCAGGTCGAAGGGCGAAACTACGGCACCGCGCGCGTCCGCCGGCGATGCGCGCGGAGGGTGTCGCCCCGCGCCGGCGGCGCCCCGTTCACGGCCGCCTTTCGTCGTTCGTCAGGCGGGGATCTGCTCGTCGTCGGTCCGTTCGGTGCGCCCGAGCGCGAGATCGATGATCAGTCGCCAGTTCATGGCCGGCGCAGGCGCGACGGTGCCCGGACGGTCGCGCGGCACCAGGACCCGCAGCGCGCCCGGGCGCAGCGTGCACACGACCGGGGTGGGCATCTGCAGCGCCTCGCCGTCGACCGCGACGGGGATCTCGTCCGTGCCGCCGGTCACCTCGACCCGATGTGCGGTCATGACGGTCAGCCCCGTGGACTGCGTGCCCCGCACCGCCAGATCGGCGGCCTGCGCCGCGTCCTCCACCCGGATCCCGAGCACCCCCAGCTCGCCGTCGTCGAGCCTGGGCCGACGGCCGCCGGCGCTGATCTCGTCGGGTGAGACGTACGGATTGTTGCTGACCAGCAGGGCCTGCTGGTCGGAGAGCACGGTGCCGTCGACCTGTGCGTCGAGCCGTCGCACCCCTTCGCCGAGCAGCAGGTCCGGCATGAGGGACAGCACCGTGCCCGCCTTGTCGTCGCGGTACTCGGGCCGTTGCACGACGTCGGCGTACACCCCGAAGGACACGGTGTTGACGAAGGCCCGGCCGCCGACGTCGCCGAGGTCGACCCGGAGCTCCTCGCCGTCGGTCAGCGCGCCGAGGCAGCGAGAGGGGTCGGAGCGGTCGAGGCCCAGGTCCATGGCGAAGTGGTTACGGGTGCCCGCCGAGACGACGAGGAACGGCAGGTCGTGCTCGGCGGCGACCGCCGCGACCAGGGCCTGGGTGCCATCGCCGCCCGCGACGCCGAGCAGGTCCGCGCCCTCCGCCACGGCCCGCCGGGCCAGCGCGGCGACGTCGGCCGGGGCGGACGGGTCGAGCAGGATCACCCGCGCGCCGAGTTCCTCCGCGCGCTCGACCAGCCCGAAGCGGCCGACCTTCCCGCCCCCGGACTTCGGATTCATGATCAGGACCGGACGGTTCGGCGGGGGCACGGCGATCGCCCGCCACGGGCGTTCCGGCCGCGACCTGCGCAGCGCCGCCCGGCCGGAGGCCGCCGCCGCGGCCCAGCACAGGCACAGGCCCAGAGCCGTCAGCCACACACCGTAGTGCGCGAAGACCATCAGGACGGCGACGGGTGCCACGACCGCGAGGAGCGCCCCGAGCAGCCGCACCGCGCCGCGGTGCGCCACGAACCACCAGACGCCCGCGGCGCAGGCGACCAGCCCGAGGAGCCCGGCTCCGACGATGACGAGCCCGCCCTCCCCCAGGGCGAGCGCGAGCACGGCCACCGAAGCCATCGCCGCGAGCACGGCCAGACGCGCCAACAGGCGCGCGGCCCCACTGTCTTCGGGGCCCTTCGCACGCTTCGTGCCCATGTCGTCCTCTCCGTGCCGTTGCCGACCGCGAGCCCGGTCCGGGCAACCTGCCTGCGCACTCCCGTACCGAACAGCATCCCAGCGGGCCGTGAGGCGGCCCCGCACACCGCGCTGAGACGAACAAGAACGAATCGAAGCACCCCAGACCGTGCACGACCGGAGGCGACCCGCGCACTGGATCGTCCACGACGGAGATGATCAGGGCAACTGCCCCGTCCGGCCGTCGGGCGGACGTTCGCTGCGGCCCGGGGCGATCAGGCCCCGGGCGGCGACCTCGGCGAACAGGGCCTGGGCCATCCGCTGACCCTCCACGAGGCCCAGGGCGCGCAGCCGTTCGTCCATCCGGTCGGGTGCTGCCATGGTGCCGTTCCTCTTCCGTTTCACCCGAACCCCGCTTCACCCGAACCCCGTTCAGCCCGAGTCAGGCGCCCGGAACGGAGTTGTGCCGGTCGAGGGCGAGCCAGACGCGGTCCCGGGTGACCGGCATCTCGGTGAACCGGATGCCGGTGGCGTCGCGCAGCGCGTTGGCGAAGGCGGGGGCGACCGGGTTGAACGGGCTCTCGCTCATCGACTTGGCGCCGAGCGGGCCGATGGCGTCGGTGGTCTCCATGAAGTGGACCTCGGTGCGCGGGACGTCGGCGTACTGCGGGAGGCGGTAGCGGCGGAAGGCGGCGGTCGTGACCTCGCCGCGGTCGTCGACGCGCACCGTCTCGAAGAGCGTCGCCCCGAGCGCCTGCGCGACGCCTCCCTCGACCTGGCCGCGGCACTGCATCGGGTTCATGACCTTGCCCGCGTCGGCGGCGTGGACGCTGCGCAGGATGCGGATCTCGCCGGTGTCGGGGTCGACGGCGAGGCGGAACCACTGGGCGTTGAAGGCGACGGAGCGGGGCGAGCCGCCCCAGTGGCCGTCGGCGGCCACCTCGTCCGTCGCGCCCTTCGCCTCGGCCGCCTCGTACAGCTCCTTCAGCGTCACCACCCGGCCCGCGCAGTCGACGGCCTCGGCGCCGAGTACGCACAGATGGCGGGCGACCCCCGTGTGCCGGGCCGCGAAGGTCCGCAGCCGTTCGGCGAGCGACCCGGCGGCGAGAAGGACGGCCTTGCCGGCCACCACCGTGCCGGCGGAGCCGAAGGCGCCGGTGTCGTGGCGGACGACGTCGGTGTCGGACTGCCGGACCGTGAGACGGTCCTCGGTGGTGTTCAGCGCGCCGGCGGTGATCTGCTTGTGGACGGTGGTGGTGCCGTTGCCGAACTCGGCCGTGCCGACGGCGATGTCGTACGTCCCGTCGGCCAGGAGGGACACGCGGGCGTCGGCGTAATGCCCGCCGGGCGGGCCGGTCGCGATCATCGCCATGGCCGTGCCCTGCCCGACCAGCCAGCCCTCGGGGGCCTGCTCGGCGCTGGTGTCCTCGGCGATCGCCTTGCGCACGACCCCCAGGCACTGGTCGAGGCCGTACGAGGCGATGTGGAGATCCTCCTCCTCGCCGATCGGGCTGAGCATGTGCTCGCCGGGGCCGATGATGTTCTTCTCCCGGAAGACCAGCGGATCCATGCCGAGACGGCGGGCCAGCTCGTCCATGACCGATTCGACGGCGAAGGTGACCTGGCCGAGGCCGTATCCGCGGAAGGCGCCCGCCGGGACGACGTTCGTGTAGACGGAGAACGCGTCGACCTTCTTGTGCGGGGCGCGGTAGACGGCGAACGACTCGCCGACGCTGTGGAACATGACGGCGGGGCCGTGGTTGCCGTAGGCGCCGGTGTTGGAGACGACGCGCATCTGGATCGCGGTCAACGTGCCGTCGGCGCGGGCGCCGACCTTGATGCCGATGGTGAAGGGGTGGCGGGTGGTCGCTCCGTAGAACTGCTCCGCGCGGGTGTACTCCAGCTTCACCGGCCGCCGCAGTTTCAGCGCCGCCAGCGTGACGATGTCCTCGGTCAGCATCTCCTGCTTGCCGCCGAAGCCGCCGCCCACGCGCCCGGCGACGACGCGCACCTCGTCCTCGGGCAGCCCGTACAGGGCGCACAGGGCGCGGCGCGTCAGGAACGGGGTCTGGGTGGAGGAGCGGACGGTGAGGCGTTCACCGGTGCCGTCCTCCTTGGGCTCGAAGTAGGCGACGCAGCCGTGGGTCTCCAGGCTGGCGTGCTGGACGCGCTGCGTGCGGAAGGTCTCTTCGTAGAAGACGTCGGCGTCGGCGAAGCCGTCCGCGACGGAGCCGATCTCACCGTGCACTTCGCCGGCGACGTTGTTCTCCACGCGGGAGATCCGCGCCTCGGGGCCCTTGCCCTCGTGGATGACGGGGGCGCCGGGGGCCATCGCCTTCTCGGGGTCGGTGACGTGAGGGAGTTGCTCGTAGACGACTTCCACCCGTCGGCAGCCTTCCTCGGCGGCCTGTTCGCTGTCGGCGACCACGGCGGCGACGCGCTGGCCGACGTAGCGGACGGTGTCGTCGAGGACGCGGGTGTCGTCGGGGTCCTCGGTGGGGTGCTCGTGACGGGCCGAGGAGTACAGGGTCCCGGGGGCGTCCTCGTGGGTGAGGACGGCGTGCACGCCGGGCACGCGCAGCGCGTCCGCCGTGTCGATGGAGACGATGCGGGCGTGCGGGTGCGGGGAGCGCAGCAGCTTCATGTGGAGGAGGCCGGGCACCTCGACGTCGAAGGTGTAGCGAGCGGTGCCGGTCACGACCTGGGGGCCCGCGGGCGCGCCGAGGCTCTTGCCGACCGCCTTGCCCGCACAGGGGCGTTCGGTGTGCCGCACGCCCCGCACGGAGTCCTCGATGGCGCGGTATCCGGTGCACCGGCAGATGTTGCCCTTGAACGCGCGGGGCAGGTCCGACAGCTTGCCGTCGTCGTGTTCGGTGCCCTGCTCGGCTTCGAGGGCGGCCGTCGTCATCAGGAATCCGGCGGTGCAGAAGCCGCACTGGAACCCCTGGGCGCCGAGGAACTTCTGCTGGACGGGGTGGAGTTCACCCTCCGGGGACGCGAGGCCCTCGACGGTCGTCACGGAGCGGCCCTGCGCCCGTACGGCCGGATACAGGCAGCTGTGCACCGGCTCCCCGTCCACGTGGACCGTGCAGGCGCCGCAGTCGCCCGCGTCACAGCCCTTCTTCACCCCGAACCAGCCGCGCTCGCGCAGATACGTACGCAGACACTGGCCCGCCCGTGGCTCGGTGTCGAAGTGCTGGGCGTTGACCTCGATGTCGAAGCTCATCGTGCACCGTCCTGGGAGAGCCGGGTCAGTTCGTGGCGGACTTCCTCGGCGAGGCGGAAGCCCATGTGCCGCCGCCACTCGGGCAGTCCGTGGATGTCGTCGAACCAGTCGTCCTCGCCCACGGCCGCCTCGATCGCCCGCCGGAGTTCGCCCCTGTCGGGCGGCAGCGGGAACCAGAGGCGGAACGGCCGTACGGTCGCCGCGCTGATCGTCACCGCCATCGACCCGTCCACCGGATCGAGTGTCCCGATGACCAGCGCTCCCGAGCGGCCGAGCCCGTACAGCGACGCCTGGCGGAAGGCCGTACGGCAGCCGAGTGCCCGCGCGGGCACGGTGACCGAGCGGAGCAGTTCGCCCTCGCCGAGGTCCTTGCGGCCCGCGCCGGTGATGAAGTCGGCGACCTTCACGGTCCGGCGCACCCCTGCCTGCGACTGGAGCAGACAGGTGCCGTCGAGTGCGGCGGTCAGCGAGATCACGGGGCCGGCCGGCAGCCCGTTGCACAGGTTCCCGCCCACGGTCGCCATGTTCCAGATCTTGAACGAGGCCAGAAAGGCACGGCAGCACTGCTCGATCAGCGGCGCCGCCGCTGCCCCGAACTTCCGTCCGAAACGGGAGAGTTGGGCGATGGTGCACGTCGCCGCGATCTCCAGCGAGCCGTCCTCGCCGAGGGTGAGCGGCTCCCAGTCCATGCGGCTCAGATCCACCAGGCGCCGCAGATGGGGCTGCGGCTCGGAGAACAGGTACGTGCCCCCGCCGAGCCATGCGTCGCCGGGCTGCCATGGCTCACGCAGCCGCGCGTCACGCACTTGCTTCACCGTGTTCAGATCCATGTCTCCCACGCCCCTCAGCTGCTGCCTCACAGCCAGTGAAGCCGGGAGCAGGGCCGGAAACGACTGGTGCACCACACGGAAAACGTCACCCCGGCGCCGTGGGCATTGGTTGAACGACCAAGCAGCTCTCGGCTTCGGCACACCGGGATCACGGACCGAATCTGTCCGCAAGAGATGTCAGGGTGGCTTCCAGGACGCGGGCCGACTGTGACCCACGGTCCTGCGGACCTCTTGCCCGCACACGCGCACCCCGCCACGAACGGAGCACCCTGTGAGCCGACACATCCAGGTCACCTTCGACGCCCACGACCCGAGGGCGCAGTCGTCGTTCTGGCGCGACGTACTGGGTTACGTCCACCCCGGGCCGCCCGGCGTCGAGGTGCCCGAGGGCGCCGACCCGCTGGCCGCGTGGGACGACTTCCTCACGCGGATCGGCGTACCGGAGGAGCAGCGCAACACGCACTCGGCCATCGAGGACCCGGACGGGCGGGGCCCGAGGGTGTTCTTCCAGCGGGTGCCGGAGGGCAAGGCCGCCAAGAACCGCGTCCACCTCGACGTCCGCGCCGCCCCCGGCCTCGAGGGAGAGGAGCGGATGACGGCGCTCGAGGCCGAGTGCGCCCGGCTCGTCGCCCTCGGCGCTGCGCGGGTGCGCCGCGACGAGCCCGCTCCCCCGCTGAGCGCGGGCCACATCGTGATGACCGACCCGGAGGGGAACGAGTTCTGCCTGGACTGACGCGTCGCGGCGGTACGGCGCGGGGCCTACCTGCGTCCGGGGCGCAGTGCGTGCTGGGCGGCGAGGCGGACGGGGGCGTTCTGGGCTCCGTAACCGCGGTATCCGCCCTCGCGCTGGACCACTTCGAAGAAGACCCGGCCGACCGTCTCCGTATAGAAGTGCCGGAAGGTGCCGTGCTCGTCGCGGTCGTAGAGGATGCCGAGCTCCCGGTACGTCTCCGTCTCGCCCGGGGCGAACTCGAAGCGCGCCGCCAGGTCGTCGTAGTAGTTGGGCGGTACGGGCAACGGGCGCCCGCCCGCGTCCTGGAAGGCGCGCGCGGCGGCGATCACGTCGTCCGTCGCCAGGGCGATGTGCTGGGCGCGGCCGGCGTCGTCGGCGGGGCCGGGGCCGATGCCCAGGGCGATCCGCACCCGGCCGTCGTCGTTCGTGACGGCGCGGCTGCGCAGCAGCCCGTAAGGGTCGGGGACGTCGACGCTTTCCTGGGGCCTGAGCCCGAGGACCGTGCGGTGGAAGAGCGCGGCCTCGTCGAACTGGTGCCAGGGCTGGGTCAGGGCGAGGTGGTCGATGCTCAGGACGGCGCCCCGCGGGTCCAGGTCTCCGGCACCGGCGCCGGTGCCTGTGCCTGTGCCTGGGCCGGTCAGGGGTGGGAAGTCCTCCCGCCAGTTCGGCAGGCCCGCCCGGTCCGTCGCGCAGAAGAAGATCTCCACGCCGTCGGGCGCCGCCACCGCGTCCAGCGGGGCGTCCTCCGGGGCCCGGTAGCGCGGCAGTACGGGGGCGAGGAGCGCCTCGGCGCGGGCCGCCGCACCCTCCGGGTCGGGGGATTCCAGGCCGAGCGCGGCGAGGGCGAGCCCGTCGCGGTGGCGGACCGGGTCCGTGGTGACGAGGATGCGGGCGTCGCCGCGCTCCCACAGTTCGACGGGCTTGCTGCGGTGCCTGGCCGTCCGGGCCAGGCCGAGCGCCCCGAGGAGCGAGGACACGGCACCGGCGTCCGGGGTGGTGAGTTCCGCGAAGGCGAAGCCGGTGGGCTGGACCGGTGCGGGCGGCGCCGCGATCCCGGCGGCCTCCTGGAGAAGCATCAGGGAGCGCCGGGCGTCGACGGCGGTGGGGCCCGCGTCGGCCTGCCGGAAGACGTCGTTGAACACCTCCAGCGAGAGCGGGCCCGTGTACCCGGCGTTGATCACGTGCCGGACGAGTCCGGTCACGTCCAGGCCGCCCTGCCCGGGGAAGCAGCGGTAGTGGCGGCTCCACTGGAGCACGTCCATCGCCATCAGCGGGGCGTCGGCGAGCTGGAGAAAGAAGATCTTCTCGCCGGGGATTCCCTCGATGCCCTTGGGGTCGGAGCCGCGGGCGAGGATGTGGAAGCTGTCCAGACAGGTGCCGAGCGCCGGGTGCCCCGCCGCCTCGACGATGCGCCAGGCGTGGTCGTACGTGCTGACGTGGCGACCCCAGGCGAGTGCTTCGTAGGCGACGCGGACGCCGTGTTCCTGCGCCGACTGTGCGAGCCGGTCGAGTTGTTCGGCGGCGAGCGCGTCGTCGTCGACGGCGAGGGGCGAGACGCTGGAGCACACCAGGACGGTGTCCGTGCCGAGCCGGTTCATCAGCCGGAACTTGTGCTCGGCGCGGCGCAGGTTCCGCTCGAACTCCTTCGGCGGCACGGCCTCGATGTCCCGCATCGGCTGGTAGAGGTCGATGGTCAGGCCGAGGTCGGCGGTGCGGGCCCTGATCTCCTCGGGGGTCAGGGGACTCGCGAGGAGATCGTTCTCGAAGAGCTCCACCCCGTCGAATCCGGCGGAGGCGGCGGCGGTGAGTTTCTCGGTCAGGGATCCACTGAGCGAGACGGTGGCGATCGAGGTACGCACGGCGGTGCTCCTTGGGAGGGGGACGGGGTGGCGGTGGACGAGTCGGCTGCGGGGGGGGGCGGGGTCAGCCCCGTGCGGCCGCCGCGCCCGCCAGTTCGGCGATGTCCGCGAGCATCCGCGCACTGTCCGGCTCACGGCGCGTGAAGAGGCGGAACGCGTCGGCGGCCTGGAACACCGCCATGCCCCCGCCGTCGAGCGTGGCGCAGCCCACCTCCCGTGCGGTGCGCAGCAGTTCCGTCTCCAGCGGCCGGTAGACGACTTCCGCCACCCACAGGGACGGGCGCAGCAGGCGGACGGGGAGCGGGAGTCCGGGGTGGGCGGCCATGCCGGTGGGTGTGGCGTGGACGAGGCCGTCGGCGCGGGCGAGGTGCTCCTCGATGCGGTCCGGGGTCTCGGCGGACGCGCGGCCCTCGCCGAAGTGCCGGTTCAGCGACGCGGCCAGGTCCGCGGCGCGCTCGGGCATCGCGTCCACGACGGTGAGGTGGCCGCCGCCCAGGGTGAGCACGGCGTGCGCGACGGCCGCGCCCGCGCCGCCCGCGCCGAGCTGCACGACCCGGTCGAGCGCGGCGTCGGGCAGGCCACGGGCGAAGGACGCCGCGAATCCGGTGACGTCGGTGTTGTGGCCGACGGCGCGCCCGCCCTCGAACACGACGGTGTTGACGGCGCCGAGCGCCTCGGCCTGCGGAGCGAGCTCGTCGAGGTGCGGGATGACGAGCTGCTTGCAGGGGTGGGTGATGTTCAGGCCGTCGTAGCCCACGGCCCGGGCCGCCCTCACCAGGTCGCCGACCTGGTCGGGGGTGGCCCCCAGGGGGTCGATGTCGATCAGCCGGTAGAGGTAACGCAGGCCCTGGCGGTCGGCCTCCCGCTCATGGAGCGCGGGGCTCAGCGAGGGGCCGATGCCCGAACCGATCAGGCCGACGAGGCAGGAGTCCTGAGGCACCGTTTCTCCTAATGTACGAACTGGTTCGTTAGTAATACCAGGAAGGCGGCATCCTGGAAAGGGCAGCCGCTCACCGGCCCCGGCGCTGCTTCTACAATCACCAGCACCGAACCGACCCGGAGGAACGCATGGCCACAGTCGAAGAGCCGACGCGACCCGCCGGACGGATCCGCGACGCCGCCCGCACCAAGGCCGAGATCCTCGACGTCGCCACCCAGGAGTTCGCCCGCGCCGGCTACACGGGCGCCCGCGTCGACGAGATCGCGGCCCGCACCCGCACCACGAAGCGGATGATCTACTACTACTTCGGCGGCAAGGAACAGCTGTTCACGGCGGTTCTGGAGCACGCGTACTCGGCGATCCGGCAGGCCGAGCAGGAGGTCGACGTCGACCATCTGGACCCGGTCGCGGCCATCCGCCGGCTCGCCGAGCTCACCTTCGACCACCACGAGGCGCACCCCGACTTCATCCGCCTGGTCGCGATCGAGAACATCCACGAGGCGGAGCACATCGCCGCCTCCGAACAGCTCGGCGCGCTCAATTCGCCCGCGATCGAGGTGATCCGGCGCATCCTCGACGCCGGGCACACGTCGGGCCTGTTCACGGCCGAGATCGACGCCGTCGACCTGCACGCGATGATCAGCTCGTTCTGCTTCTTCCGGGTCTCGAACCGGCATACGTTCGGCGCACTCTTCGGCCGCGACCTGGTGGCGGCGGAGCAGCGCGAGCACTACCGGACCATGCTCGGCGACATGGTCATCGCCTATCTGACGGCGGACCGCGCCGAGGACTGAGGCCGGGCGCCGGACGGGCAGCCGGTGCGGAAGTTTTAGCGGCCCACCCCTTGACACGCGGGTAACGCCAGCGCAACATCCGTAGCCATCCGCTACTAACTACCCAGTGGGTTAATTAACCCCACCGCCCCCACCCCAGGGCCGGCGAAGACACCACGACACCACCCCGCACCCCTCCGCTCGCTTCATCGCCGAAGTGTCCCCCTAGGAGTACGCCGTGACCGTCCCCTCCCCCGGCGCCGCCGCGCCGCCACAGGCCCCTGAGGGCCAGCCGCGCAAGGCAGCGCTCGCGGCCTGGACCGGCAGCGCCCTGGAGTACTACGACTTCTTCATCTACGGCAGCGCCGCCGCGCTGATCTTCCCCAAGGTCTTCTTCGACGAGTCCGACCCGGCGAACGCGACGCTGCTCTCCCTCGCCACCTTCGGCGTCGCCTACGCCGCCCGCCCCGTCGGCGCCCTCTTCCTCGGCCACATCGGCGACCGGCTCGGCCGCAAGAAGATCATGGTCTTCACGCTGGTCCTCATGGGCCTGTCGACGTTCCTCATCGGCTGCCTGCCGAGCCGCGCGCAGGTCGGCTCCCTCGCTCCCCTCCTGCTCGTGCTGTGCCGTGTGCTCCAGGGCATCTCCGCCGCGGGTGAGCAGGCGAGCGCGAGCTCGATGACGCTGGAACACGCGCCACCGGGCCGCCGCGGCTTCTTCACGAGCTTCACCCTCAGCGGCACCCAGGCCGGCCAGCTCATCGCCACGCTCGTCTTCATCCCGGTCGCGGCGCTGCCCGAGGACCAGCTGCTCTCGTGGGGCTGGCGCGTCCCGTTCTGGCTGAGCGTCGCCGTCGCCGTCGTCGGGTACGCGATCCGGCGCTCCCTGGAGGAGACCCCCGCCTTCGCCAAGCAGGCCGCGACCGAGGGCGTCGTGAAGCTGCCGCTCGCCGTCCTGCTGCGCGACCACTGGGCCGACGTCCTGCGCGTCGTCGCCGGATCCCTGATCGCCTCCGTGAGCACGATCTTCACCGTGTGGGCCCTGTCGTACGCGACGAGCGACTCGGTGGGCATGGACCGGTCCGGGATGCTGTGGGTGGGCGCCCTCGCCAACGTCGCGGCCCTCGGCGCGATCCCGCTCTGGGCGAAGCTCTCGGACCGTATCGGGCGCAGGCCGGTGTACCTCGTGGGCGCCGTCGGCAGCGCCGTGCTGATGGCCTGCTACCTGTGGGCGATCAGCACGAGGTCGTACCCGCTGGTCCTCGTCCTCGGCATCCTCACCTTCGGCGTCGTGTACAGCGCGGCCAACGGCATCTGGCCGTCCTTCTACGGCGAGATGTTCTCGACCCGGGTGCGGCTCTCCGGTGTGGCGATCGGTACCCAGATCGGCTTCGCGGTGGCCGGGTTCGCGGTGACGTTCGCCGCCCAGATCGCGGGTCCCGGCGGCGACGACTGGTCCGCGGTCGCCCTGTTCACCGCGGCGCTCTGCGTCCCGCCGGTCATCGCGGCCCTCACCGCGCGCGAGACGCACCGGGTGCCCGCGGAGCAACTCGGCCTGGGCCGGGAGGCCGAGGCCGCCGGCCGCGTACCGACGAGGGTCTGACCCGGCCCCTCTCCGAGAAACCCGAACTGCCTTGCGCCGCCCCGCACTTCACCGCCGGAATTCATACCGCGCCGAAGCGGTCCCGGTGCGGCGGCGGCGCCGTAGGGTTGATCTCCAGGCCACAGATGGGGGATGGCATGCAGCGCTACGAACGGCTCCGGCAGATCCGGCGGCTCGACCCGGACCGGGACTGGCTGACGATCTACCGGCTGACCGCCACCTACGAATTCCCGTGGGACCTCACGCGGGCACTGGAGCTGGCGCTCTACCGCACCTACGCCGTACCGAGCATCGGCCGGCTGCTCGACCTGACGGCCGAACTGACGGAGCGTCCGCAGAGGCGCTACGACGACACCTCGCTGCTGCTCGACACCGTCGTCGAGCACGGCTTCGACAGCATCCAGGGGCGCACGGCGATCCGCCTCATCAACCAGATGCACCACAGCTACGACATCAGCAACGACGACATGCGGTACGTCCTGTGCACGTTCGTCGTCGTGCCCAGACGCTGGATCGACACCTATGGCTGGCGCCGCCTCTCGCGCCACGAGGTGATCGCCTCGGCGCACTACTACCGCGCACTGGGCCGGCACATGGGTATCCAGGGCATCCCGGAGTGCTACGAGGAGTTCGAGGCCTGCCTCGACGCGTACGAGGCCGAGCACTTCGCCCGGGACGAGGCCGGCCGGCGGGTGTCGGACGCGACGCTCAGCCTCATGGCGTCCTGGTATCCGGGCATCCTGGAACCGGTGCTGAAGAAGGCGACGGTCGCGCTCCTCGACGAGTCGCTCCTGCGCGCCTTCGACTACGAGTCGCCGAGCCCTCTCACGCGCACGCTCGTACGGGGCGCCGTCCGCCTGCGCGGCCGTGCGGTACGCCTGATGCCGCCCCGCCGCGCGCCGCACCAGGCCCGCCAGAACCGGGAGATCAAGAGCTACCCGAAGGGCTACCGCGTCAGCGAGCTCGGCACGTTCCCCACGCCGGGCGTGCGCGGCTGCCCCGTCCCGCACACGGCGCCGCCCGGCGAGGGGTCAGCCGGTCACAGGCCGCCGCCGCGCACGACGTAACTGCACTGCGTGTACGAGTATCCCGGCCTGATCTCGCTCCCTGCGGCGCGGTCGGAGACGGCCGCCGTCGTGTCCGCGCTGTGCTTGTGGAGGAAGTGGTACTTCCCGGCGGGCAGCCTGATCGTGGCCTTCGGGTACTTCCTGTTCGCCTTGCAGGCCTTGCTCCGGCCCGCCGACTCGCTCGCATACATCGTGCAGGAGCCACAGGCGGCGAGCTTGACGCTGCCGGTGACCGGGCCCGTGTAGAGGACCTCGACGGGGCCCGGGCCGTCGTTGCTGACGACGAGCGTCATCCGGGCGCCGCCCGGACTCCCGGCGGGCGGCAGGTGATTGCCGGCGGCGGGACGCAGCCCGGCGATCTCGGCGGCGATCGCGATGTCCTCGGCCCTGGCCCGGTGCTTGCTGTTCTTGTACGTGTCCGCGAAGTCGGCCAGGGTCTTGCGGGCGTCGCCGAACTTCTTGTCCTTGAACTCGTCGACCCCGCAGGAGTAGACGCCCTTCTCCACGGCTGTGTCGACCTCGGCCGCCACGCCCGCCCCCGCATCGTCCGGGAGCGCGTCGGCCGTCCGGCCGATGCTGCGCAGTTCGTCCGTCGCGGTGCAGGGTTCGGCGCCGCCGAGGCTGCGGTCGCGTGCGGCGACGGCGTCGCGCAGGGCGCCTCCCACCTGTCCCGCCTGCTCCGACTTCGGGAAGGTACGCAGGAGTCGGCCGAGCTCGCCGCCGTCGGAGCCTGCGTTCTCGGCGCCGAGTCTGCCGGTGCCGCACGCATACAGGGAGGCGGCCAGGGGCTTGTCGGGCCAGGTGGCGAGGGAACCGAGCACGCCGCGATCCATGTGCCGGCCGGGGACGGTCCGCAGATAGGTCAGCGGCTCGATCGCCTCGCAGTCCTTCTTGTCCGTGTACGGCTTGGCCACGGCCTTGTAGTAGGCGTCGAGCCGGTCGGGGACCAGTCCGGCCGCCTTGGATCCTGCGTGGTCGTGGGCGAGTTCGCGGTAGCGGGCCAGCGCGGCGGTGTAGTCGGCGCGGCCTTCGGCGAACGAGGTACGGGCGGCGGCCTTCGCGACGAGCGCGTCGGCGCCGTCGAGGCGGCCGAGCAGCATCTCCTCCACGGCGTCGTCGCGCGCCGCGCCGTACGCGACGACGCCTCCCGCGGGCACGGCGAGCAGCACGATCCCGAGCGCCATCGCCACAACTGGACTGCGCAGTGGCGTAGTTGCCGCTCGCCGTGCCGCGTCCAGAGCGGCGACGAGCAGCAGGAGCCCGTACGCGACGAGCAGCCCGGCCGGTACGCCGTCGGGATCGGCGGGCAGCGCGAGGACGAGCAGCGCGGCGGTGGCGGCGAGACAGGCGACGGCCAGGACCCAGCGCCTCAGGAGAAAGTAACCGGCCCCGAGTCCGGTGAGGTTGAGCAGGCCGGCGGCCACGGCTCGCACGGGATCGGCGGGAGCCTTGGGTGCGGGGACCACCGGTGGTCGTGGCGGTGGTGGAGGCGGTGGTCCGAATGCCGGCGGACGGGTCGGCGGGGGCGGTGCGGCGGGGTACGCCTGCGGCCGTACGGGGCTCAGCGGCCGGGGGCCGGCCGGTCCGGACGCCGACCCCGTCGTGACGGGCGCCCCTGACCCGGGAGGCCCGAAACTCGGCGCGGCACCCCGGCCCGGATCTGCGCCGGACCCAGGGTCGGCGGCAGCCGAGCCGCTCGGGCCGGCCTCCGGCCCCGACGCCGGCCCCGCCCCCTCCACATTCCGGGGAATCGCATCCGCCGGCACCGCGTCCCGCGGCTCCCGCGCCCTCGATCCCGAAGGCGCCCCCGACCTCGATTCCGGATCCGACCCGGATCCCGACCCCGCGTGCCCGTCCCCCACACCCATCTCGGTCCCCCAACCGTCAGGCGTCGCGCCAGAGGGACACCATCCGCAACGGCGCACGCGCTGTCAATCGTGCGCGCACACCCCCGTCAGGCCCTCCCTGCCGCGACCACCGGTCGGATCAGTACCGCCCAGCGGCATCACCGCAGGCCGGACCGCTATACACCCTGGCTATACATCGTGCGTATACACGCTATGTATAGTCCTGGCATGCCTACCGCGATTCAGAAGATGAGGAAATCCAGGGCCGCGTTCCACGCCGCCGCGCTCGTCACCGCCGGCGCCCTGGCCTTCGGCCTGAGCGGCTGCACGTCGTACGACACGACCGCCCCGAGCGGGGCCAGGGCCGACAGGAGCCACGCGGACGCCAAGAACGCGGGGGCCTCACTGGGGACCGTCGACTGCCGCAAAGCGAAGTGCGTGGCGCTCACGTTCGACGCCGGCCCGAGCGAGAACAGCGCGCGGCTGCTCGACATCCTGAAGGAGAAGCACGTCCCCGCGACGTTCTTCCTGCTCGGCAGGAACCACATCGCGAAGTACCCGGAGCTGGTCAGACGCATGGAGCGCGAGGGGCACGAGGTCGCGAGCCACACCTGGGACCACAAGATCCTCACCGACATCGACGACGCGCAGATACGGGAGGAGTTCGAGCGGCCGGACGACGCGATAGAGAAGCTGACCGGGAAGCGGCCGACGCTGATGCGGCCGCCGCAGGGCCGCACGAACAACCATGTCAGCGAGCTCGCCGAGAAGGAGGGGCTCGCCCAGATCCTGTGGAGCGTGACGGCCAAGGACTACACGACGAACGACTCGGCCCTGATCAGGAAGCGCGTCGTCGAGCAGACGAAGCGCGACGGAATCATCCTGCTGCACGACATCTACAAGGGCACCGTGCCCGCGGTGCCCGGCGTCATCGACGAACTCAAGGCGAAGGGCTACGTGTTCGTGACCGTGCCGCAGCTCTTCGCGCCGGGGAAGGCCGAGCCGGGCAGGATCTACCGGCCCTGAACCGCCTCCCCCGGCTCACCCGGGTCCTACAGCGTGAACCACAACTCGCTGTAGCCGTGGCCGATGAAGGACTCCACATGCGGGGCCTCGCCCTCGCTCACGTCGAGAGCCAGGCCGGGGAAGCGCTCGAACAGAGCGGGCAGCGCGATCGCCGCTTCGAGGCGGGCCAGCGGGGCACCGACGCAGAAGTGGACGCCGTACCCGAAGGCGAGGTGCTCCTTGTCCACGCGCGTGACGTCGAAGGATCCCGCGTCGTCGCCGTGGCGGAGCGGGTCGCGCCCCGCCGAGGCGTACGTCGCGAGGATCGCGTCACCCTGGGGGATCTTGACGCCGTCGGGCAGCTCGATGTCCTCGACGGCGTACCGCAGCGGCAGATTGGCGATCGAGGGGGCCCAGCGCAAGGTCTCCTCGATCACGTCGCTCCAGGGGATCTCGCCCGCGAGGACGCGGGCCAGCTGGTCGGGGTGGCTGAGAAGGGCCTGCACGGCGTTGCCGATGAGGTTGACGGTCGTCTCGTGGCCGGCGCCGATGACGAGCAGCAGCGTGTCGATGAGCTCCTGCTCGGTCAGGCCCGAGCCGTCCTCTTCGTCGCGGGTGGCGATCAGGACGCTGGTGAGGTCGTCGGCGGGCGTCTCGCGCTTGAGGGCGACCAGGCCGCCGAGGAGCTCCTGCACCTCCTGCCAGACGGCCATGGCCTGCTCGGGTGTGACGGTGGTGTCCATGATGCCGGCGATGAGGCGGGCGGCATCGGCCTGCCGGTCCTCGGGCAGCCCGAACAGCTCGCAGATGACCTGCATGGGCAGCGGGTGCGCGTATGCGGCGCGCAGGTCGACGCGGCCGTCGGGCGACTCGGCCATCCGGTCGAGGAGGCCGGCGGCCAGCTCCTCGACACGGGGGCGCAGGCCGTCGGTGCGGCGCTTGGTGAACGCGGGCGAGATCAGTTTGCGCAGGCGGCGGTGGTTGCTGCCGTAGGCGGTGAACATGTTGGTCACGCCCACCCAGGAGTTGACCCAGGTCTCGCGGAACTCCCCGTTCATCCAGGCGGGCCAGTGCTGGTTGGGGTCCTTGGACACGCGGTCGTCGGCGAGGAGCTGCTTGAGGACCGCGTACCGGGTCGGGGCCCAGGCGCGTATGCCGCCCGGGAGTTCCACGAGTGCCGCACAGCCGTGCGTGCGCAGCAGATCGGCCTCCGCGTGGAGGCCGCGGCCCGCGGGGTCGATGACGTGGGGGGCGTGTGCCATGTGCGCTCCAGCCGGTGTGGGGGGATCATGATCAAATAGGCACAACAGATCGTAGGGTCTTAGGAGTTAGGAAGCACGGAGATCCGGCGCGCGCCGGGCAGCGCCGGGAAGGGCGCCCGCGGTTCTAGGATCCGGGCGTGGCCTTCTTCCGAATCACCCGTGAATCGCCGCTTTCCGCCGCCGAGGCGTGGCGTCGCATGACGGACTGGGAGCGGCACGGGGACGTCGTCCCCCTCACCCGCGTCAGGCTCGCGACCCCGCCGCCGACCGGCGAGGGCACCGTCTTCGTGCCGCGGACCGGCGTCGGGCGTCTCACCTTCGAGGACCCGATGGAGGTCGTCGACTGGGCGCCCCCGTACGGCGATTCGGCCGGGCTGTGCCGCCTGGAGAAGCGCGGCATCTTCGTCACGGGCTGGGCCGAGATCGAGGTGGCGCCGTACGGCGCCGGGTCCCTGGTCGCGTGGCGCGAGGAGATCCGCGTGGGCCCGCTGCCGCGCTGGTGCGACCCGCTGCTCGCGAGGGTGGGCCGCATGGTGTTCGGACACGCCGTCAAGAAGCTGCTGCAGTACGGGAATTGAGACGACCGAACAATGACGTCTCTCTTCCGGTCACTCACCCTTTTCCGATGACGCGTCTGGCGCCCGCGAGGACCGCCGTCGCCAGCGTCCAGCCGGAGACGACGAGGAAGACGGCGACGGCCTTGCCCGCGCCCTGCGGATCCCAGGAGCCCCGGTAGCCGAGGCTCGCCACGGGGATGAGCAGGTCGACGCTGTACAGGACCGGGTCCCAGGCCCGTTGCCCGGAGCCGCCGACCGCGCGCGGCTCGTGGTTCGCGAACCACAGGGAACCCGCGGCGGCCAGGGAGAGCAGCCAGACGAGCGCCCGGCGCGGAGCGTAGCCGTAGCCGAACAGCAGGTCCTGGACCAGGCCCCACGCGCGCCCCGACAGCCGGTCGAGGCGGCGCACATGACGCTCCCTGGCGTGCCGCACGATGCGCGCGGACCGCTCGTCGCCCGCGCTCTCGTACGACGTCGCCAGCTGCTCGAAGGAGCCCGCGCCCGCGTTCGGGTCGCGGGTCAGCCAGCCGATGCGGGTGCGGACGTCGACGGGTCCGGCGGTTTCGAGGCGCTTGTACGTGAAGCCCTCGAGGTTGAGCCGGCCCGGGGCGGGCCACGTGGCGGCCGAGTCCACGAGCACGTCGACGGCCGCGTCCTGGAGGACCACCGCGCCCGCCGGCGGTTCGCGCAGATCGAGGCGCAGCCGTGGCACCCGGAGCCGGCTCAGGAGCAGCGCGCCGGCGGGCGCGTCGACGACACTGTCGTGGAACGTGACCACGCCCTCGATCGTGGCGGCGCGCAACAGCACCTGCCCGGCGCTGCGGAAGCCCCAGTCGGCGTACAGGCCGCGCCCGCAGGCGAGTCCGGTGCCGTCCAGGCCGCCGACGTCCGCGCCGTCGAGGTTGAGGGCGTAGGCGATCTGGGCGTCCCTCAGATAGAGGGCGCCGGAGGCCGTGAGGCCGCGCGCGTGGACCGAGCCCGACACGTCCAGGCGGGGGGCGAGCAGGGACCAGGGGCCCGAGTCGGCGACGGTGAGCTGTTCGACGACGAGGTTGCCTTCTATGCGCGCGTCGGCCAGTTCGACAACGGCCGAGGTGGAGTCCTCCGGCAGCCGGCGCGGCACTCGGGGGCCGTCTCCGGCCGCGGGCGGGCCGGTCAGCGGCCGGGGTACGGGCGTTCCGCTGCCGAGCGCCGCCCTGGACAGCCGCAGGTCGCCGTCGACAGTGATCCGGTTCGCGTGCAGGGCAGGCGCTCTCGACCCCGACAAGTCCAGGGCGCCGACAGTGAGTTCGGCGAGGCGAAGTGGCTCGTCGAAGACGCAGTCGACCAGTTCGAGCGCGGAGTCGACGCGGCAGCGGGACAGGTCCAGCTGGCCGCGTACGCGCAGCCCCTCGAATCTGAGCGGGCCGCCGGTGCCGTCCTCGTGCCCGGTGATCTCCTCGCGCAGCCGTGCCGCGTCGACCGTGTCACCCGGCGCCGGGCGCCACCTCGGGCGCCTGCTCCCCCTGAGACGTGCCATCGTCGCCTCCCCCTTCTCGTCGTCCTCGCAGGAGATATCACGCGAGGGCGAACACGCGCGCGGTCCTTGCGGTGATACTGAATTGATGGACGGCTCCCCGCAGTTCGCCCGGTTCGGTGCGCGCACCGCCGCGTTGCTCGACCAGTGGCAGCAGCAGAATCACCGCCCGCTGACCGCCCCGGCCTGGCTCGACACCGGGGGCAGCGGCGCGTCCCTGGCCTCCGTGTTCGTCCGGGACAGCGATCCCGGTCGCACCAAACGCCGGATGATCATCAAACTCTGCTCCCCTGACGGCGACTCCTCGATGGAGCCGGGGCGGCTCATCGCCGCGCGGCGGTCCCTGCCCAACGGCGACCCCTCGTTCCCCCGCGACCATCTCGTGGAGCAGCTCTACGATCCGATGCCGGTGGACGACGCCTGGCTGATGTTCCAGGGCTTCGCGGGCAACGACGAGACCATGGTGACGCTCAGCACAGTCCTGCGGCAGCGGCGCCTGCCCGGCGTCGCGGCGCAGATCACGCGGTCCCTGCTGGCCGACTGGAACCCGGACGAGAAGTGGGACGGGGAGATGACGGCGGCCGCGTTCGTCTCCGAGCTCCTCGACCGGCGTCTCGAACCGGCGGAACCACTGGCCGTCTGGGTCCGCGACAAACTGGGCCTCGGCCTCCGAACCGCGTGGATCAGACCGGGCCGCGCCAACGCCGCCCCCTTGCCCAACCCCGTTCATCTGAAGGGCAGTTGCCCCCTGGCGGAGCGCACTCTCGACTACCCGATACGCGGCCGGGCGCACGGCGATCTGCACCCGGGCAACATCATGGTGCCCAAGGAGCCCGACGCGGACATCGGCCGCTACGTCCTGATCGACCTGTCACGGTTCGACGAGCGGGCGCTGCTCGCCCGTGACCCCGTGCATCTGCTGCTCTGTCTGGTGGCCGACTTCCTGCCGCACATGTCCGACGACGCCCGCGCCGAACTCCTTGACCTGCTCGTCGGCCGGGACACCCCCGGTCTGCTGATCCCCCAGGGTCTCGCCCGGACCGTCGGCGAGGTGCGCAGTGCGCCGGACGCCTGGCTGCGGCAGCGCACCGTCTCGGGCCAGTGGGCCGGCCAGTGGCTCCTGTCGATGCAGGCGTGCGCGTTGATGTTCACGGCCCGCGTCCGGTACGACGCGCGGGACCGGTGGTGGTTCTTCCGGCTCGCGGCGGAGGCGGCAGGCGCGTACCTGAGGTCGGTCGACGCGTACGAGCCGGGTGAGGCGGTGCTCGTGCCGGGGCCAGGGGAGGCCGAACCGGCAGTGACGGTGGTGGCCGCGGCGAAGGTACCGGAGCAGGTGGGACCGCCTGAGGCAAGGCCCGGATCCAGGCCCGCGCCCGACCGCCTGGGCGTCCCCGCCCCTGCCCGGGAGTCCGTCGCGGCCTCCTCTGAAGCCGCCGGCGACGGATCGCCCCCGGACAACACACTCGCGGGGCTCCTCGTGGACCTCGACGACACCTTTGAGACCCAGCTCAGAGCGCTCAGGCAGCAGGAGGCGGGGTCGGTCACCGTCAGGGCTCTCGGGCTCATCAGGGAGCGGGCCGACCGGGGGCACGGTGGGCTCAAGGCGTTACTCGTCGCGCAGGACGACACCTTCGGCGAGGAGGCCCGCGGCCGTCTCGACGCGGTCCTCGGGAAGCTCACCCATGTCGCCGAAGCGGCGAACGACCCGGGCCTCTCGCACCAACAGCCCTCATTTGTCCGGGACTTGGCCCACCGCGCGCTCGTCATGGCGCTCGACGGGCTGCTCGGATCCGTACGGGAGACGGAGCTGTGGTTCCGGACCGGTCAGGCCACCGACCCGATCCGTCCGGAGGGCGCCCGCGCTCCGTCGGGGTGAATCGGCGTGTGGGCGCCCGTCAGCGCGACGCCGCTTCCGCCGCGCCGGTTGGCGACGATCTCCGAGGCGATGGACAGGGCCGTCTCCTCGGGGGTGCGGGCGCCGAGGTCGAGGCCGATCGGCGAGCGCAGGCGGGCCAGTTCGAGCTCGGTGACGCCGACGTCACGCAGGCGTTCGTTGCGGTCGAGGTGGGTGCGGCGGGAGCCCATCGCGCCGACGTAGGCGACCGGCAGGCGCAGCGCGAGCTGGAGGAGCGGGACGTCGAACTTGGCGTCGTGGGTGAGGACGCACAGGACGGTGCGTCCGTCCGTCCGCGTGCGCTCCAGGAACTTGTGGGGCCATTCCACGACGATGTCGTCGGCGTCGGGGAAGCGGGCCGGCGTCGCGAAGACGGGGCGCGCGTCGCACACGGTCACGTGATAGCCGAGAAACTTGCCGATCCTGACGAGCGCCGCCGCGAAGTCGATGGCCCCGAAGACGATCATGCGGGGCGGGGGGACGGACGACTCGACGAGGAGGGTGAGGGGCTGACCGCAGCGCGAGCCGCTCTCGCCGATCTCCACCGTGCCGGTGCGTCCGGCGTCGAGGAGCGCGCGGGCCTCGCCGGCCGCGGTGCGGTCCAGTTCGGGGTGGCCGCCGAGACTGCCTTCGTAGTCACCCGCGAAGCCGCTCCCGGCGTCGCTGCCGTCGTGCACGAGGATGGCGCGGCCCATGAGCTCGGCGGGTCCCCGGGTGATGCGCGCGACCGCCGCCGCCCTTCCTCGGGCGGCGGCGGACAGCGCCGCCGCGAGCACCTCCCGTCCCGGGGTGTCCGCGCGAACCGGGGTGACCAGGATGTCGATGATTCCGCCGCAGGTGAGCCCCACGGCGAAGGCGTCGTCGTCGCTGTAGCCGAAGCGTTCGAGGACGGTCCCGCCGTCCTCGAGCGCCTGCCGGCACAGTTCGTAGACGGCGCCCTCCACGCAGCCGCCGGAGACAGAGCCGATCGCGGTGCCGTCGCTGTCGACGGCGAGTGCGGCTCCCGGCTGCCGGGGCGCGCTCCCGCCGACGGCCACCACGGTGGCCACGGCGAAGTCGCGTCCCTGCTCGACCCACCGGTGCAGCTCTTCGGCGATGTCCAGCATCTCTAGGTCTCCTTGTCGGTTGCGTGGAGGGCGCGGGGCCCTCTCGGGCCGGGCGTCAGTGGACGCCCAGCCATCCTTCGATCGGGTTGAGGGCGAAGTACACGAGGAAGATCACCGTGAGGCCCCACATGAAGGCCCCGATCTCCCGGGCCTTGCCCTGGGCGATCTTGATGGCGACCCAGGAGATGACGCCCGCGGCCACACCGGTGGTGATGGTGTACGTGAAGGGCATCAGGACCACGGTCAGGAAGACCGGGATCGCGGTGGCCCGGTCCGCCCAGTCGACGTGCCGGGCGTTCATCATCATCATCGCGCCGATGACGACGAGCGCGGCGGACGCGACCTCCTGGGGGACGATCGCGGTCACCGGGGTGAAGAACAGGCAGGCGGCGAAGAAGAGTCCGGTGACGGCGGAGGCGAGACCCGTACGGGCCCCTTCCCCGACGCCCGTGGCGGACTCCACGAACACGGTCTGGCCCGAGCCGCCGGCGACGCCGCCGATGGCACCGCCCGCGCCGTCGATGAACAGCGCCTTGGACAGGCCCGGCATCCGGCCCTTGTCGTCGGCCAGCTTGGCCTCGGTGCCGACGCCGATGATGGTGGCCATCGCGTCGAAGAAGCCGGCCAGGACCAGCGTGAAGACGATCATGCCCACGGTCATCGCGCCGACCTTGCCCCAGCCGCCGAACTCGACATGGCCGAAGAGCGAGAAGTCGGGCGTGGAGACCGCGCTGCCGTGCAGCTCGGGGGCTCCGTTGGCCCACTGCTTGGGGTTGATCACGTCGAGCGCGTTGAGGATCATCGCGACGACGGTGCCGGTGATGATGCCGATGAGGATGGCGCCGGGGGTGTTGCGGGCCTGGAGCATGAAGATCAGGAGCAGGGTGCCCGCGAAGAGCAGGACCGGCCAGCCGGCGAGTTCTCCGGTGGAGCCGAGCGTGAGCGGGGTGGCCTTGCCGACCTGCACGAAGCCGGACTTGTAGAGGCCGATCAGGGCGATGAACAGGCCGATGCCCATCGTGATGCCGTGCTTGAGCGCGAGCGGAATCGCGTTCATGATCATCTCACGGAGGCCGGTGACCACCAGGAGCATGATCACCACGCCGTACATCACACACATGCCCATGGCCTGCGGCCACGTCATCTCGGGGGCGACCTGCGAGGAGATCACGCCTGAGACGGAGAGGCCGGCGGCGAGTGCGAGGGGCACCTTGCCGACGAAGCCCATGAGGAGCGTGGTGAACGCCGCGGCGAAGGCGGTGGCGGTGATGAGGGCCTTCTGGCCCATCGTGTCGCCCGCCGCGTCCTTGCCGGACAGGATCAGGGGGTTGAGCAGCAGGATGTACGCCATGGCCATGAAGGTCGTGACGCCGCCGCGCACCTCACGCGGCACGGTGGATCCTCGTTCGGATATGTGGAAGTACCGGTCGAGCCAAGACCTGCCGGCCGACGGACGCGAGCCTGCGCCCGCGTCTTCGGCGGTGGTCTTCGGCTCCAGAGACTGCTGGGTCATGGTGCCTACTCCCAAGGTTCACAGGGACACCCGCACGAACGTGGTTGGAGATCGCGGGATTTGGGATGATGCGTGGGCTGCACGACCCGGGGGACGGCCCGAGACGAACGGGGTAATGCGTAGCTGTGTTACGCAAGAAACCGTGCTGCTGGTGTTGTGCCGGTTGGTGCTGGTGGAGCTGGTGGTGCCTTCAGTGCTGGTGGTGCTGGAAAGAACCGCGAGCGGTGCGGTACTTGAAGGCTCCGGACGGTGCGGGCTGGGAAGTGTGACGTTCCTGGGAGGCACGCACCGTCCGGAGAGCTTTGTCAGGCCGGGCCCGTTCCCGTGAGGTGCTCGGGTCGAACCGGGGTCCGGTCGAGCTCCAGGCCCGTCGCGTTGCGGATCGCCGCGAGGACGGCCGGCGTGGACGACAGGGTCGGGGCCTCGCCGATGCCGCGCAGCCCGTACGGGGCGTGGTCGTCGGCGAGTTCGAGCACGTCGACCGGGATGGTCGGCGTGTCGAGAATCGTGGGGAGCAGATAGTCCGTGAAGGACGGGTTCCGGACCTTCGCGGTCTTGGGGTCGACGACGATCTCCTCCATCACCGCGATGCCCATGCCCTGGAGGGTGCCGCCCTGGATCTGTCCGACGACGGACAGCGGGTTGAGCGCCTTGCCGACGTCCTGGGCGCAGGCCAGCTCGATGACCTTGACCAGGCCGAGCTCGGTGTCGACCTCGACGACGGCGCGGTGCGCGGCGAACGAGTACTGCACGTGACCGTTGCCCTGACCGGTGACCAGGTCGAAGGGGACAGTGGGCCGGTGGCGCCACTCCTCCTCCACCTCGACGACCTCGCCCTCCAGGACCTCGACGAGATCGGCGAGGACCTCGCCTCCGTCGGTGACGACCTTGCCGCCCTCCAGGAGGAGTTCGGCCGTCGCCCACGCCGGGTGGTAGGTGCCCTTCTTCCGGCGCCCGATCTCCAGGACCTTCTCGCGCACCAGCTCGCAGGCGTTCTTGACGGCGCCGCCGGTCACGTACGTCTGCCGCGACGCGGACGTGGAGCCGGCCGAGCCGACCTGCGTGTCGGCGGGGTGGATGGTCACCTGCCCGACGCCCAGCTCGGTGCGGGCGATCTGCGCGTGGACGGTGATGCCGCCCTGGCCGACTTCCGCCATGGCGGTGTGCACGGTGGCGACGGCCTCGCCGTTGATGACCTCCATGCGCACCTTGGCGGTGGAGTAGTCGTCGAAGCCCTCGGAGAAGCCGACGTTCTTGATGCCGACCGCGTAGCCCACCCCCCGGACGACTCCTTCGCCGTGCGTGGTGTTGGACAGACCGCCGGGCAGCTGGCGCACGTCGGAGCCCTCGCTGGACTCCCACTGACGCTCCATCGGCAGCGGCATCGCCTGGACACGGCGCAGCAGTTCGGCGACCGGGGCCGGGGAGTCGACCGGCTGGCCTGTCGGCATGAGCGTGCCCTGTTCCATGGCGTTGAGCTGACGGAACGCGACCCGGTCCATGCCCACCTTGTCGGCGAGCTTGTCCATCTGGGCCTCGTACGCGAAGCACGCCTGGACCGCGCCGAAGCCGCGCATGGCGCCGCAGGGCGGGTTGTTCGAGTAGAGCGCGATCGCCTCGATGTCCACGTCATCGATCACGTACGGACCGACGGAGAGCGACGAGGCGTTGCCGACGACCGCCGGCGAGGCGGAGGCGTAGGCGCCGCCGTCGAGGACGATCTTGCACTTCATGTGCGTGAGCTTGCCGTCCTTGGTCGCCCCGTGCTCGTAGTAGAGCCTCGCGGGGTGACGGTGGACGTGTCCGAAGAACGACTCGAAGCGGTTGTAGACGATCTTGACCGGCTTGCCCGTGCGCAGCGCCAGGAGGCAGGCGTGGATCTGCATGGACAGGTCCTCGCGGCCGCCGAAGGCGCCGCCGACGCCGGACAGCGTCATGCGCACCTTGTCCTCGGGCAGGCCGAGGACCGGGGCGATCTGCTTGAGGTCCGAGTGCAGCCACTGGGTGGCGACGTACAGGTCGACGCCGCCGTCCTCGGACGGCACGGCGAGACCCGACTCGGGGCCGAGGAACGCCTGGTCCTGCATGCCGAAGTAGTACTCGCCCTTGACGATGAAGTCGGCCTTCTTGGCGGCCTCTTCGGCGTTGCCGCGGACGATCGGCTGGCGGTGCACGATGTTCGGGTGCGGGACGTGGCCGATGTGGTGGTCGTCGCGGCCCTCGTGGACGAGGATCGCGTCCGGCGCGGTCGCGCTCGCCTCGTCGGTGATGACGGGGAGTTCGCGGTACTCGACCTTGATCTTGGCGGCGGCGCGGCGCGCGGTCTCCGGGTGGTCGGCGGCCACGATGGCGACGGGCTCGCCGTGGTGGCGGACCTTGCCGTGGGCGAGGACCGGGGTGTCCTGGATCTCCAGGCCGTAGTTCTTCACGTCGGTCGGCAGGTCGTCGTACGTAAGTACCGCGTAGACGCCGGAAGTCGCGAGGGCCTCGGAGGTGTCGATGGAGACGATCTCCGCGTGGGCGACCGTGGAGCGCAGGATCTGGCCCCACAGCATGTCCTCGTGCCACATGTCGGACGAGTACGCGAACTCGCCGGTGACCTTGAGGGTGCCGTCCGGGCGGAGCGTGGACTCGCCGATGCCGCCCTTGGTCCTGGAGCCCTGCGTGACGTTGAACGGGATGCCGGTGGTGCGTGTGTCGGCCATGGCGTCAGGCTCCCTGGCTCGGAACGGCTGCGGACTGGCGCGCGGCGGCGAGCCGTACCGCGTCCATGATCTTCTCGTAGCCTGTGCAGCGGCACAGGTTGCCCGACAGGCCCTCACGGATGTCCGCGTCGGACGGGTCCGGGTTGTGCTCGAGCATCTCGTCGGCCGCGACGAGCAGACCGGGGGTGCAGAAGCCGCACTGGACGGCTCCGGCGTCGATGAACGCCTGCTGGATCGGCGAGAGCTCGTCGCCCTCGCCGGTCTGCGAGTCGCTCGGCTTGGACTGCCACTGCTGGGCGTCCTGGAGGGAGGTGCCCGCCTTGCCCGCGTCGTCGCCGCAGGCGCCGCTCGCGCAGCCCCCGTGCTGGGCGCGCTGCTTGGCGAAGTCGGCGAGGCCCTCGACGGTGACGACGTCGCGGCCCTCGACCTGACCGGCCGCGACCAGGCACGAACAGACCGGCACCCCGTCGAGGCGGACGGTGCAGGAACCGCACTCGCCCTGCTCGCAGGCGTTCTTGGAGCCGGGCAGCCCAATGCGCTCACGCAGGACGTACAGAAGGCTCTCGCCCTCCCACACGTCGTCGGCTTCCTGCTGACGGCCGTTGACCGTGAAATTGACGCGCATTACGCGACTCCCTCCGTGCTTGCGGCGGTGCCGCGGTACGACTCCCAGGTCCACGTCAGGGTGCGGCGGGCCATGATGCCGACGGCGTGCCGGCGGTAGCTCGCGGTGCCCCGGACGTCGTCGATCGGGTTGCAGGCGGCCGCGCAGAGGTCCGCGAACTGCTTGGCGACCGAAGGGGTGATGATCTTGCCGTTGTCCCAGAAGCCGCCCTCTTCGAGCGCCGCGTTCAGGAACTCCTCGGCGGCCTTGGCACGGACCGGGGTCGGCGCGGCCGAGCCGATGCCGGTGCGGACCGTACGGGTCTCGGGGTGCAGCGCCAGGCCGAAGGCGCACACGGCGATGACCATCGCGTTGCGGGTGCCGACCTTGGAGTACTGCTGCGGGCCGTCGGCCTTCTTGATGTGGACGGCCCTGATCAGCTCGTCGGGGGCGAGCGCGTTGCGCTTCACACCGGTGTAGAAGGCGTCGATCGGGATCCGGCGTGAGCCGCGTACGGACTCCACCTCGACCTCGCAGTCGGCGGCGAGGAGCGCGGGGTGGGCGTCACCGGCGGGCGACGCGGTGCCGAGGTTGCCCCCGACGCCGCCGCGGTTGCGGATCTGCGGCGAGGCCACCGTGTGGGAGGCGAGAGCCAGGCCGGGCAGCTCGGCGCGCAGATTCTGCATGATCTTGGTGTAGGGGACGGAGGCGCCGAGACGGACGGTGTCCTGTCCGACCTCCCATTCGCCGAGCTCCCCGATGCGGTTCAGGTCAAGGAGGTACTCGGGGCGCCGGTGGTCGAAGTTGATCTCGACCATCACATCGGTGCCACCCGCGAGCGGCACAGCGGTGGGGTGCTCGGCCTTGGCGGCGAGCGCCTCCTCCCAGCTGGCGGGGCGAAGGAAGTCCATGAGCGGCTCTCTTCTTCGTGATCTCGTGGTCGGTCGTTCGAACGGATCGAGCCACGGGATGTGCGGACCTCGAAGGCTCGTTCATGTGCTGTTTACGTGGAGTGGGCTCAGTACACAGCGCGGCACTCCGGCGTGGTCAGTCACGGAAACCATGAAGGAGTTGGCTGGCCAACCGGGACGTCTTGTAGATTCATATAAACGGCGGTCACCGGAAACCTCACCGCTTCCCCCTGGAAACGCAGAACCACGCGCAACACGGACGCGGCGCCCGGGGAGCGGCCACGGCCGCCTCACCTTCAGACAGCACAATCTTCGAGACAGATCGGCGGCAACGAGATGCGGCTGCGCGCCCTACTTGATACAGACGCGCTGGGCCTCAGGCTGCTCGGCGGCGAGGACGAACTGGACCGCACCGTGCGCGGTGTAATGACCACGGACCTGCGGGACCCCAGCCGCTACCTCTCCGGCGGCGAGCTGGTCCTCACCGGACTCGCGTGGCGCCGCGACGCGGCGGACGCCGAACCGTTCGTCCGCATCCTCGCGACGGCCGGCGTGGCCGCGCTCGCGGCCGGTGAGGCGGAGCTCGGGGACATCCCCGACGACATCGTCGAGGCGTGCGCGCGCCACCGGCTCCCGCTGTTCGCGGTGAACGAGTCCGTCGCCTTCGCGACGGTCACCGAGCATGTCGTGCGCCAGGTCTCGGGCGAGCGGGCCGGCGACCTCGCCGCCGTCGTCGACCGGCACCGGCGCCTCATGACGTCCGGCCCGGCTGGCGGCGGCCCCGACGTGGTCCTGGACCTCCTGGGCACCGACCTCGACCTGCGCGCCTGGGTGCTCTCCCCCGCGGGCCGCGCCATCGCCGGGTCGAGCGCGGCGGGCCCCGAGCTGTCCGCCGCCGTGTGCGCCCGTCTCGCCGCCGAGCACCTGGCGGCCGCACGCACCGGGCGGCGCGGGCCGCACCGGGTGACGATCGACGCGGGCGGCGCGAAGCGTCTCGACGAGGGGCGGCGGCCGGGCGACGCGGCGGGAGGCACGACGTACTCGCTCTTCCCGATCCGCAGCGCGGGCCGCGGCGCGACGCCCGCCTCCCGCGACGTGCGCGAGACGGTCCTGTCCGACTGGCTGCTCGCCGTCGAGGCGGACGCGAGCGACTGGCCCGAGGAGCGGCTCGACCTGCTCCAGGGCGTGACCCAGCTGATCGCCGTCGAGCGCGACCGGCGCGACGCGGCCCGCACCGTGCGCCGCCGGCTCGCGCAGGAGGTCCTCGAACTGGTCCAGACGGGCGCCGCCCCCGCCGAGATCGCCGCACGCCTGCGCGTCGCCGCGCCCGTGCTGCTCCCCGGCCTCGGCGCCGCCCCGCACTGGCAGGTCATCGTGGCGAAGGTCGAATGGGAGGGCGGCGACATCGAGGGCGGCCCGGTCGCCCAGTCGCTCCTGGAGGAGATCCTCGTCGACCCCCTGTCGGCCGGGCCCGAGCCCTCCGACCGCATCGCCGTCGCCCACAACGGCGACGAGGCCATCGCCCTCGTGCCGCTGTCCGCCGTGCCGGACGAGCACGACGGGGCGGAGACGGGGCTGCACGCCGACGCGCTCCTGGACTCCGTACGCGACCCGCTGACGGCCGGCCTCGCGGACGACGGCAGGCTCACGCTGGGCGTCAGCGCCGCCGTGCACTCGGCGGAGGGGCTGCGCGGGGCCCTGGAGGAGGCCCGGCACGCCCGTCGCGTCGCCGCGGCCCGTACGGGGCGCGTGTGCGCCGCGGGCCACCAGGAGCTGGCCTCGCACGTCCTGCTGCTGCCGTTCGTCCCGGACGACGTGCGCCGCGCCTTCACGGCCCGCCTCCTCGACCCGCTGCGCGACTACGACCGCAAGCACCGCGCCGAACTCATTCCGACCCTGGAGGCGTTCCTCGACTGCGACGGTTCGTGGACACGCTGCGCGAGCCGTCTGCACCTCCACGTCAACACGCTGCGCTACCGCGTCGGGCGGATCGAACAGCTCACCAACCGCGATCTCTCGCGGCTCGAGGACAAGCTGGACTTCTTCCTGGCCCTGCGTATGAGCTGAACTCGGGCCCCCCGAGGGGGGTTTCGAACCCCGCCCGCCACCCCATGCGTTTGTGAAATCTTTCACCTACCCCCTTGGCCGAGTGCGCACATCCATGCTGAGATGCGCGCACGACAGCTCGGCTCAATGGTGTGCTCGGGGAGGGCAACGTGGCGCATACCGCCATGTCTGGTTCCGGAACGACTGCAGGGGACGATCCACTCCAGACCGCGGTATGGCGGCTGCGCTCGCGCGCCTGCTGGACCGACGCGGCCTCGCTGCTCGAGCGGCTCGCCGCGACGGACGCGCGGGCCGCGCTCCAGCGGGCCGCGCTGCTCGGGGAGCGCTGCCTCTACACCGAGCAGGGCTGGGCCGCCGCCGAGGACGCGCTGCGCGCCGCCGAGGCGCTGGCCCACAACGACGGCGAACGCGGCGCCGCGGCCTGCGAGCGCGGCCAACTCGCCTACTCCGCGACACTGTTGGGGGTCCGAGACCGGGCCGACGAGGCACGCTCCGCGCTCGGCAGGGCCGCCGCGCTGCTCCCGCCCGGCGCCCCGGGACGCGCCCTGCTCGACTTCCGGCGCGGCCTGATGGCGGAGAACCTGTCCGACTCGCCGCAGGCGGCCAGGGCCGCGTACCGCAGGGCCCACGCGGGCGCGACGGCGCACCCCGATCCGCTGCTGCTCTCCTTCACCTGGCGCCATCTGGCCGGACTCGCCCTGCGCGACGGCGAGTTGGCGGAGGCGCGGCACGGTTTCGCCGAGTCGCTGCGCATCCGCGAGGAGCTCGGCTACCTGGTCGGCACGGCCCCGGCGCTCGCGTCCCTGGCGGAGGCGGAACCCGATCCGGAGGCGGCGGCGCGGCTGCGCGCGGAGGCGTCCCGCCTGTTCCGCCTGCTGGGCGGCGTCCCGACGTGGCTGGCGGAGCACTTGCCGACCGCGGCCTGACGGTCCGGGGGCCCGACGAACCGGGGCCTGACGGTCCGGGGGCCTGTTGAGGCCTAGTCCGCCGCTCCGGCGAAGTGCTCCCGCACCAGCGCCTGCACCACCGCGAGGTCCTGGGCCTCCAGCGCCGCGAGGAGTGCCATGTGTTCCGCGGCGTCGGCCACCAGGTCGGCGCGGCGGGACAGCGGTCCGCCGCCGGGCAGGGGCCACTGCGAGCGGCGGTGCAGGTCGTCGGCGACCTGGACGAGCTGTTCGTTGCCGCCGAGGGCGAGCATCGCGCGGTGGAAGGCGCGGTCCGTCTCCGCGTAGTGCGCGCGGTCGCCGCCGGCGGCCGCGACGGCCGTCGCGTCGGCCAGGGGCCGCAGCTCGGCCCAGCGCGCCACCGGCACCGTACGGGCGAGCCGCAGCACCACGGGCACCTCGATCAGTGCCCGCACCTCGGCCAGCTCGGCGAGCTCGCGGGCGCTGCGCTCGGTGACCCGGAAGCCGCGGTTCGGCACGACCTCGACGGCACCTTCGCGGGCCAGCTGCTGCATGGCCTCACGGACAGGCGTGGCGGAGACGCCGAGTCCGTCCCCGAGGACGGGCGCGGAGTAGACCTCGCCGGGCACGAGCTCGCCGTCGACGAGCGCGGTGCGCAGCGCGTCGAGCACCTGCCCGCGCACGGAGGTGCGCTCGACGCGGGGGCGCGGCGGCAGCGGCGTCTCGCTGTGGGTGTGCTCGCCCCGGGTCTGCTCGGGCACCTGGTGCCACCCGGCGGTGCCCCGCTGCTCGGGAACGCCCGCGGGCAGCCCTGAGGCGGCGCTGTCGGCGCGCGTTCTGGCCTGCTCCACCCAGGTCCTCCCCGGTCGTCGGTAATCCGCGGAATTCGTCCAACGCAGAACCATAGGCCGCCAGGCCCGCAGTTCAAACCCCCGACCGTTCGGGTAAGGTAAGGCTTACCTGCAAACGATCGCGATTCGGTGGTCCCCTGCATGCCTTTTCCCGCATCGGCCCCCGTGGCCACCAGCGCGCTCACGCCCGCGTACACCCGGCTGACCGAGGTGTTCGCGGGTCTGCGGATCACAGAGCTCGCCGAGACCGAGCAGCCCCCTCAGGGCAGCGGCTGGGTCGCCGCCGCCCGGCTCGCGGAGGGCGGGCCCGCCCTCGACGCGTTCCTCGCGTGGGACAACGCGCAGGTGCTCAAGGACTACGGGCAGCAGGCCCGCCCGGACGTCGTCGCCAGTTTCGGCCTGCACCGTTACGCCTGGCCCGCCTGCCTGCTGGTCACGGTGCCGTGGTTCCTGGACCGCCGCGTCCCGCGCCTCCCCGTGACGAACGTCGCCTTCCAGCGCACGCTGGGGCGGATGGCCGTACGCGTCACCGACTTCGCCTGCCTGCCGGGCGACCCCGCCGCCGCACTGCCCGGCGCCCATGTCGTGCCGGACGAGGAGGCGCTGCGGGCCGAGGTGCGCGCGGCCGTCGCCGACCACCTGGGCCCGGTGCTCACCGGATTCGGACCGCGGATGCGACGTGGCCCGCGCGCCCTGTGGGGCATGGCGACGGACGAGATCGTCGAGGGGCTCTGGTACATCGCCCATCTGCTCGGCGAGGAGCGCCGGGCGATGCGGGAGCTCGAACTGCTGCTGCCCGGCACGACGAAGCCGTACGTCGGCAAGCCCGCGTTCCGTGAACTCACCGGCCCCGACGGGCAGTCGCTGCCGACCCGCGACCGGGCGAGCTGCTGCCTCTTCTACACGCTGCGTCCCGAGGACACCTGCGTGACGTGCCCCCGCACCTGCGACGCGGACCGAGTGGCGAGGCTGAGCGCAACCGCCTGAACGCGACGACGGCAACCCCCTCGGCGTGAACCACCCTTTCGAGTGACGTAATTCGAACTCAACTTCCCTCATTCTCAAGGGAGTTCGAGCGCATGTCCGCTTCGTGCGCCCCCTCGCACTCCAATGGCGTTCTCTTGTCCCGAAACTCCTTGCGCACCGGTGGCCTTGAGCCAATATGGCGGCCGAAAAGCCCTACCGCGACGCAAGGGACCCCAGATGAGACTGACCGACATATCGCTGGACTGGCTGCTTCCCGGCGCCGTGCTGCTCCTGGGCCTGCTGGCGGCGGTGGCGGTCCTCGCGCGCAGCAAGCGCGCCGGGGAAAGAGCGGCCGCGTCGTCCGACGACTCGTGGGAGCGCAGCGAGGAACGCCGCAGGCGCAAGGAGGCCGTCTACGGCACCGCGTCCTATCTGCTGCTGTTCTGCTGCGCCGCCGTGGCCGCCGCACTCTCCTTCCACGGGCTTGTCGGCTTCGGCCAGCAGAACCTGAACCTGTCCGGGGGCTGGGAGTACCTCGTCCCGTTCGGCCTCGACGGCGCGGCCATGTTCTGCTCCGTGCTCGCGGTGCGCGAGGCGAGCCACGGCGACGCGGCGCTCGGCTCCCGGATACTCGTGTGGACCTTCGCGGGCGCCGCCGCCTGGTTCAACTGGGTGCACGCGCCGCGCGGCATCAGCCACGCGGGCGCCCCGCACTTCTTCGCCGGCATGTCACTGTCGGCCGCGGTCCTCTTCGACCGCGCGCTGAAGCAGACGCGCCGCGCGGCCCTGCGTGAACAGGGCCTGGTGCCACGGCCGTTGCCGCAGATCCGGATCGTGCGGTGGCTGCGCGCGCCCCGCGAGACGTACGGCGCCTGGTCGCTGATGCTGCTCGAGGGTGTGCGCACCCTGGACGAAGCGGTGGACGAGGTGCGGGAGGACAAGCGCGAGAAGGAGCAGACCCGGCTGCGCAGGCGCGAGCACGAGAAGCTGGAGCGGGCCCAGCTCAAGGCGATCAGCCGGGGCCACCCCACGCTCGGCGGGCGCGGAGGGCGTCAGGTGGACGTGCAGACCGCCGTCTCCGCGGGGTCCGGCACGGGGCAGGCGGGCGCGGAGCCTGCCATATCGGAGGACCCGCCGCCCTCACCCCAGGAACAGCTCCCGCTGCGCGCGCGTCCCTCCCTCCAGGCCGTCAGAGGCGGCCCTGAAGCCGGCAAGCCCGTCACGGTCGACCTCACGGCGGAGGACGACACCCAGGCCCTGCCGCGGCTCGACTCACTGGAGCAGAAGCTCAAGGACCTCGAGCAGCAATTCGGCTAGGGGGGCGTCCGAAGGGAGTTCGGCCGGACGGGTGCGCCGTTCCGGGCGGCGGTCCCACGGTGTCACGCGGGGCCGCCGTCCAGTTCGAACCAGACCACCTTGCCCACGCCCAGTGCCCGTACGCCCCAGGCGTCCGCGAGCGACTGCACCAGGACGAGGCCCCGGCCGTTCGTACCGTCGTCGGCGACCGGTACGCGCAGCCTCGGCCTGCGCCCCACGAAGTCCCTGACCTCCACCCGGAGCCTCTTCGGCCCGACGGTGGCCGTGAGGACGGCGTCGTGGTCGGTGTGCACCAGGGCGTTCGTCACCAGTTCGCTGGTGAGCAGCTCCGCGGTCTCCGACCTCTCCGGCGGGCCCCAGTCGTCCAGGAGTTCGCGCAGTGCGCGCCTCGCCTCGGGCACCGCCCGCAGGTCGGACCGCCCCAGCGTGCGCCTCAACAGCGCGCCTCCGCCGTCGCCCGTCGTGCCGTCGTGCGCCGTGTTGTCGTCCGCCGTGCCGTCGTTCGTCGCCCCGTCGCTCCCTGGCGCTTCCTCCGTTGGGGAGCGTCCGGCCACCGTGGTGGGAACGCGCCCTCGTACCAGCCGTTTCATGACCCCCGCCCGCACGCCGATGACCTTGCCCCTTCTCCTGCGACCACGCTCGAACGCGTACACGGGAATGCATGCCCCGCACGCATGTCCGCACTCCTGTGGATTCATCCACCAACGAACTCGCGGTCCGGCGGTACTACGGGCGCGGCAGGTTGCGGATGTTGGAGCGGGCCATCTGCACCATGCGGCCGACGCCGCCGTCCAGGACGATCTTGGAGGCGGAGAGCGCGAAGCCCGTCACCATCTCGGCGCTGATCCTGGGCGGGATCGACAGGGCGTTGGGGTCGGTGACGACGTCGACGAGGGCGGGGCCCTTGTGCTTGAAGGCGTCCTTGAGGGCCCCGGCGAGCTGTTTCGGCTTCTCCACGCGCACCCCGTACGCTCCGCACGCGCGGGCGACGGCCGCGAAGTCGGGGTTCTTGTTCGCCGTCCCGTACGACGGGAGCCCGGCCACGAGCATCTCCAACTCGACCATACCGAGCGAGGAGTTGTTGAAGAGGACGACCTTGACCGGCAGGTCGTACTGGACGAGGGTCAGGAAGTCGCCCATCAGCATGGAGAACCCGCCGTCGCCCGACATCGAGACGACCTGGCGGTTGCGGTCGACGAACTGGGCGCCGATCGCCATCGGCAGCGCGTTGGCCATGGAGCCGTGCGAGAACGATCCGATCACGCGGCGGCGGCCGTTGGGCGAGATGTAGCGCGCCGCCCACACGTTGCACATGCCCGTGTCGACGGTGAACACGGCGTCGTCGGCGGCCAGTTCGTCGAGCACGGAGGCGACGTACTCGGGGTGGATCGGGACGTGCTTCTCCACCTTCTTCGTGTACGCCTTGATGACGCCTTCGAGGGTGTCCGCGTGCTTCTTGAGCATCTTGTCGAGGAAGCGCCGGTTCGTCTTCGGCTGCACGCGCGGGGTCAGGCAGCGCAGCGTCTCGCGCACGTCGCCCCACACGGCGAGGTCCAGCTTCGAGCGCCGGCCGAGGTGCTCGGGCCTGACGTCGACCTGGACGATCTTCACGTCCTTCTGCGGCAGGAACGCGTTGTACGGGAAGTCCGTGCCGAGCAGGATGAGCAGATCGCACTCGTTCGTCGCCTCGTACGCGGCGCCGTACCCGAGCAGCCCGCTCATGCCGACGTCGAACGGGTTGTCGTACTGAATCCATTCCTTGCCGCGCAGGGCGTGCCCGACCGGCGACTTGATCTTCTCCGCGAAGTCCATGACCTCGGCGTGCGCGCCCGCGGTGCCGCTGCCGCAGAAGAGCGTGACCTTGGCGGCGTCGTCGATCATCTCGACGAGCCGGTCGATCTCGGTGTCGCCGGGGCGGATGGTCGGCCGGGACGTGACGATCGCCGTCTCGACCGACTTCTCGGGTGCGGGCCGGTCGGCGACGTCGCCGGGCAGCGTGACGACGCTGACGCCCGACTGGCCGACCGCGTGCTGGATCGCCGTCTGCAGGACGCGCGGCATCTGCTGCGGGTTGGAGATCATCTCGCTGTAGTGCGAGCACTCCTGGAAGAGCCGGTCGGGGTGCGTCTCCTGGAAGTAGCCGAGGCCGATCTCGCTCGACGGGATGTGCGAGGCGAGCGCGAGGACCGGGGCCATGGAGCGGTGGGCGTCGTAGAGCCCGTTGATGAGGTGCAGATTGCCGGGCCCGCAGGAGCCGGCGCAGGACGTCATCTTCCCGGTGATCTGCGCCTCCGCCCCGGCGGCGAACGCGGCGGTCTCCTCGTGCCGTACGTGGATCCAGTCGATCGCGGAGTTGCGGCGGATCGCGTCGACGACCGGGTTCAGGCTGTCGCCGACGACGCCGTACATACGCTTGACGCCCGCGCGGACGAGGATGTCGACGAACTGCTCGGCGACGTTCTGCTTGGCCATGACTCACGCGCCCCTTCACGAACCGTCCTGTGGACACTCCCTTCCCCATGAATCCACAGCGGGCGCGGTTACGCCTCCCAAACGGCGGCGGCCGTGCGGTCGTCCGCGTACCCCTTGACGCGTACCTGGGTGTCCGCGAGGAACGCGGTGAGGCCGGGCGGGCCGCTCCCGTCCCAGCGGCGCGTGAGGTGCCCGGACAGCTCCGGCTCGCCGCGCAGGGGCTCGGCGAGGCCCGCCGTGCACAGCAGGAGCGTGTCACCCGGACGGGCGACGGAGGCACGGAAGCGGAACGGGTCGCGGGGCTGCTCGGGCGCCGGCTCGTACGGGCTCGGGGGCGTGGTGATCCCGAGGTCCATGGTCAGGCGGTCGCCGTCGGGAGTCTCCGGCGGCGGCGAACCGTAACCGACGACGGGGGCGCCCGACACCTCGGAGACCTGCGGCTCGATGTCCTGCCACTCGCCGTCGCGCAGCCGGAACAGGCCGCCCCCGCCGACGCCGAAGAACACGCGGGTGCGGCAGCCGGGGTCGGCGGGCAGCAGGAGGCAGCGCAGGCTCGCCGTGTACTCCTCCGGTTCCAGGCCCTGCTCGGCGGCGCTCGCCCTGAGCTTTCCGAGGCTGCGGTCGGTCAGGCGGTGCAGGCCCGACTTGAGGTCGCCCCGGTGGGCGGCGCGGATGTCCTCGGCGAGCCTCGCGTGACTGCGGCCGACGGCTCGGCCGATCCAGTCGCAGGCCTCGGCCGCCGCGCGGTGCGCTCCGGGTGTGGCGCGGGCGCCGGTGGCCATGGCGACCAGGATGAGGGCGCCGGCGCCCGTGCCGAACCGGGCGGTGAGCAGGCAGTCGCGGCGGGGCTCGCCCCGGTAGCGCGCGGAGTCGCCCCGCACGGACACCGCGCGCAGGGTGGAGGACCCGTACCTGGCGCCGTCCAGGACGGTGTCGGCGACGAGGTCGTCGAGGGTGTCGGGGTCGGCGGGCGGGAGCGCGGTGGGTTCGGCGTCGTAGGTGGGCGGGCCGTCGCCCACGTAGGGGACGACCGGGGGTTCGGTGCGTGCCTCCGGCGCTTCGGCGACGACCGGCTCGGCGTCGGGGGCCGCGTCGGGGGCGTGCGCATCGGCGTCGGGCGCGCGGAGGTCCGGCGCGGCGGTGGGAGGGGGCGGTGGTGGCCGGTGGCCGGGCGGCGGTGGCACGGACGGGAAGCTCTCGGGGCGCCCCGGAGCGTGTGCCGGGGGTTCCCACGGGGCGCGCGGAGCCGGCGGCGGGTCCACGGGCCGGGCAGGCGCCGGCGGTGATGACGGCGACGGTGGCGGCACCCTCCGGGCGTCGCGCGCCCCGGGCATGCGCTGCTCCGGGACCGGCGGCCGCTCCGTGACCTGCTCGGGCACCGGCCCGGGGTCGTGCTCAGGCTCCGGCTCCGGCTCGGGCTCCGGGAGTTGCTCCTCGCCCCCTTCGGATTCCGGTGGCGAGACCGTCCCCGACGCCGAGGCGAAGCGGTCGTCGAGGGTGTCCGGGGCCGGGGTCGGACCTGTGTCGTCGGTGGATTCGTCGTACAACTGTCCCCACCAGTCGTCGCCTTGACCGTGTCGGCCGGAGTTCCTCTCCCCCTGCTGGCTCATGCCCTTATTGTCCACCGCATGGGCCGTACGAAAACGGGACACTCGAAAACGACCAGAAATGGCCCCGAATGACCCGGCTTGAAGCGAAAAAGGTCCGCCGGGCGACCCCACCCCCCACGGGAAGGACGCCCGGCGGACCGGCTCGTTCGGGTGATCAGCGCACGTCGTAGGCGCGCGTCACCGTCTGTTCGACCGAGTTGCCGTTGGCGTCGGTCAGTTGGGCCTTCAGGGTGACCTGCTTGCCGGAGGCGCCCGCGTGGTTCACGGTCGCGCTCCACTTGCCGTCACGCTCGGCGGTCTTCGCCTCGGTCCACGTGGTGCCGCCGTCGTAGGAGTACGACAGCTCGGCCGAGGTGAGCTTGCCGGGCGTGTAGCCGGCGTGGCCGGTCGCGGTGAGCGTGATCCGCTGGCCGTCCGTGGCGGGCAGCGTCTTGAGGTCGTCCTGCGGCAGGGCGTAGTGCGGGAAGAGCAGCGGGATGCCCTGCGAGTAGACGTTCTCGTCGAGGTGTGAGCGGAACGACCAGGTCGTCTGCGTCTGCGTGGACCGGTTCCAGGCGCCGAAGCTCTGCTTGAAGGTGTTGAGCGTCATGTCGTACCGCGCGTCGTCGCCCGGCACCTGGAACACGCCGAACGGGACATTGCTGTGCCCGAGCGCCTCGCCGTCGCGCTTGAGGTCGACGGAGCCGAAGTCCCCGAAGCTGCCCTGGACCCCCTGGTGTTCGCTGTCACCCCAGAAGCCGGGCGCGACGCCGATCAGGTCGCCCTGGCGTTCGGCGGCCAGCGCCGGCTCGCCCGCGTCGTCCAGCGGCGTGGTGGGCGCGAGCACGTCGCCGTACCACTCCTCGGTGCGGTGCTCACCCTTCTTGTAGGTGCGCACCGGGTCGATCATGTACTCGCCCCAGGGGAAGCTGCTGGAGACCTGGTGGCCCCAGCCCGTGGTACCCGCCGAGTAGAGCTCGGTGCGGTGGGAAGGCGCCGCCACGGTCTCGAAGTCACCGAAGTAGGCCGTGAGTCCGCTCGGGCGCGTGACGCTGGGCAGGTCCAGGTAGTCGGTGGGCGTGCCCATCGCGCGGTACGTCGCCTTGTTCTCGGCGAGGTCGCGGTCGCGGACGGTGTAGGTGCGCGCGCTCTGCACGGGGCCGGTCTCGGGGAAGGCCAGGTTGTAGAAGTACGGGCTCTTCGCCGTGCCCTTCCAGTGGAGGGTCACGTCGCCGGCGCCGATCCGGGCGAGCAGGTCGGCTGCCTCGTCGGACGGGATGCCGATGACGGGCAGCGGGCCGCCGATGAAGCCGACGGACGGGTAGAAGCGCCCCGGGATCGAGCGGTGGGCGAGGACGGCGATGGCTCCGGCGTCCTTGGCCGCCTTGGCCACGGCCGCGGCCGCGCCGTTGTCGGCGAGCTTGACCAGGGCGATCTTGCCCTTGACGCCGGCCGCGGCGAGTTCGGCGGCCGTACCGGACCCGGCGTCGACGACCTGGGCCTTGCCGGAGCCGTCGAGGTTCGCGGAGTTCGTCGCCCCGGCCACCGCGTGCAGCGCGGGGCCGCCTACGACGCCGAACTCGCTGAGCTGCGGGGCCGCCGCGCGCCAGAAACTGTCGAACTCGAAGGTGCCGTCGGTGGCGCGGCCCTCGATGTCGGCGTAGTACCCGGCGACGGTGCGGCCGCCGGCCGCGGTGGCCGCGTGCAGCCAGGTGTCGTCCCAGCTGCGGGCGAACCCGAGGGTGGCGCCCCGCACCTCGGACGCCTTGTCGGTCTTCACCTCGAGGCGGCCGGCCTTGCGCGCGTCGAGGACGACGGTGGTGTCCTTCTTGACGTCGAGCTGCGGGCGGGCCAGGTAGGAGAGGGAGTTGAGGAGGGTGCCCTCGGTGTCGGGCGTGGTGACGAAGCTGGAGAGGAAGTAGCGGCCCTGACGTATCTGGTACGTCTGGTCGGCCGCGCCCTCGTTGAAGCGGCGCTCGCCGCTGGCGTCGTCGGTGCCGATCAGGTCGACGGACGACTGCCCGGCCGCGGCCTTGCCCGAGCGGTCGACGAGCTTGACGCGGAGGGTGACCGTCTCGGGCTGCACATACAGCGAGAAGGGCGTGGAGACGCCGACGCCGTCGGCGGTGGCGAGCACACGGCCGGTGACGTCGCCGTACTGGGCGGCCTTGAGCGAGGCCGTGGGGTCGATCTTCAGGGGGACCTTGACGGTCGCGCCCGCCGGGACGGTGACGGTGTGCTCGCCGAGCTTCGCGACCGAGGAGCGGACGGCGGAGCCGTCGTTGCCGGTGACGCCCTTCACCTCCAGGCTCAACCGCACGGCCTTGTCGGTGGTGTTCGTGTAGGGCACGTCGACGGTGGTGCGGTCGCTGCTGTCCTGCGGCCAGTTGAAACTGCCGCCCTGGACGGCGCTCGCGCCGAGCACCTTCTCGTCGATCGCGGCCTTCACGTCGAGGCGGCCGCCGCCGGTCTCGCGCACGTCGCCGGGGATGGCCGCGTCCGCGGAGGACACGAGGGCCGCCTTGATCTGCTGGGCGCTCCAGTCGGGGTGGCGCTGCTTGACGATGGCGGCGGCGCCCGCGACGTGCGGGGTCGCCATCGACGTACCGCTCATCGACTGGTACGCGTAGATGCCACGGCCGCCCGCGGCCGCGGCCGAGATGGCGACGCCGGGCGCGGTGATCTCGGGCTTGAGCGTGTGCGAGCCGTAGGCCGGGCCGCGACTGGAGAAGCTCGCGGTGGTGTCGTCGTGGTCGACGGCGCCGACGGTCAGGACGCTCGGGGCGCAGCCGGGTGAGGAGACGGTGTTGTTGCCGGGTCCGGTGTTGCCCGCCGCGATGACGAAGAGGGTGTTCTTCGACGACTGCGCGAGTTCTTCGGTGGCGGTGGCCATCGGGTCGGTGCAGTCGGACTTCGCGGGGTTGCCGAGGCTCATGGAGACGACGTCGGCGCCCTGGTCGACGGCCCACTGCATACCGGCGATGATCCACGAAGTGGCGCCGGAGCCCGAGTCGTTGAGGACCTTGCCGTTGAGGAGCGTGGTGCCGGGGGCGACGCCGCGCTCCTTGCCGTCGCTCGCCGCGCCGGTGCCGCCGACGGTGGACGTGGTGTGGGTGCCGTGACCCTGGTGGTCGCCCGCGTCCTCGGAGTCGGTGAAGTTCTTCGACTCGGCGACACGCCCCTTGAGGTCGGGGTGGTCGGTGTCGACGCCGGTGTCGAGGACGGCGACCTTGGTGCCCTTGCCGTCGTAGCCCGCGGCCCACGCCTCGGGGGCGTGCACCTGCTTCGTCGACCGGTCGAGGCTGGCCTGCATCTTCCGGTCGAGCCAGAGCTTCTTGAGGGAGCCGGCGGCGCGGGAGCGGGTGTCGGTGACGTCGGCCCAGAAGTCGGCGGCCTTCTTCTTGTCGGCCTTCAGCGCCACGCCGTCGACGGGGTCGAGCACGAGGCCGCGCTCGGCGCCGCGCGGGGCGGCGGGCGCGCTGCGGGCGACGTCGACGGACTTGTCGTAGACCGCGATGAGCGGCACCGACTTGCTGTGCGCGTCGTCGTAGCCCTGGCGGACGAGGCCCGTGACGTTGAAGAGCTCCTCGTCGACGCGGCCGTCGGCGATCGCCTTGACGGCGCCCGCGGGGTAGACGTAGAGGTCCTGGCCCGACGTCCGCGTCTGCACGAGCGGGGCGGTGCCGTCCTCCCCGGGGAGCGCGGTGGCCACGCTGTGACCCGAGCCGTCCTTGGTCACCAGGATCCGGTCGCCCGTGACGAGCGTGACGACGGAACCCGCCCCCTCCTTCGCGGCCGCCTCGCTGCCGACGAGCGGTCTCTTGGCGTCCTCCCGTGGCTCGGCCACGGTAGGCAGGGCCGCGGTGACGGCCAGGACGACGGCGGTCGCCGCCACCGAGGCCGTACGCGATATCGCGCGCATCGCTCTCCCTCTCCCCAGGTGAAAGCGCAGGTGAATACGGCACAAAGGCCCTATTCCCGGCGGATGTTGGTGCTGCGGTGGCGCCACATTGGCAGAGAGAGCGGTGGTGCGGGGAAGATGGGGCGCGGCGGGTTTGCGCCGTGGCCGTTTCCCGCCACGGTGCCGCCGGAACCGAGGCTCGGGGAGGGGCATCGCCGCATGCTGGGTGCGATAGGTCTGGACGAGATGCACGAGAGCGCCTACCGCGCGCTCGTGTCGCTGGGCGCGGCCGACGTGCCCGATCTCGCGGGGCGGCTCGCCCTCGCCGAGTACGAGACCGAACACGCGCTGCGCAGGCTGGAGCGGCACGGGCTCGCCGCGCAGTCGTCCGCGCGGCCGGGGCGCTGGGTCGCGGCTCCGCCGGGCGTCGCCCTCGGGGCGCTCCTGACGCAGCAGCGGCACGAGCTGGAGAAGGCGGAGCTGGCGGCGGCGCTGCTCGCCGAGGAGTACCGGGCGCAGGCCGCCGAGCCCGCCGTGCACGATCTGGTCGAGGTGGTCACGGGCGCGGCGGCGGTCTCACAGCGGTTCCTCCAGCTTCAGCTGGGTGCGACGGACGAGGTGTGCGCGCTGGTCACCGGCAATCCGATCGCCGTCTCGGGCATGGACAACGAGGCGGAGGAGCAGGCCGCAGGCCGGGGCGTCGCGTACCGGGTCGTGGTGGAGCGCGAGGTGCTGTCGATGCCGACGGGGCTGACCGAGCTGTCGGCCGCGATCGGGCGCGACGAACAGGTACGGGTCGTCGACCGGGTGCCGACGAAGCTGGTGATCGCCGACGGGGCGCTCGCGATGGTGCCGCTGACCTCCCGCGCGGCGGAGCCCGCGGCGCTCGTCGTCCACGCGAGCGGGCTCCTGGAGTCACTGTCCGGCCTGTTCGAGGCGGTCTGGCGGGACGCCCTGCCACTGCGGCTCGGCGAGAGCAGCCACGCCATCACCGAGCAGGAGCCGGACGGCCCCGACGGCACGGACCTGGAGATCCTCTCCCTTCTCCTGGCCGGACTCACGGACGCGAGCGTCGCCAAGCAGCTCGACCTGGGGCTCCGCACGGTCCAGCGCAGAGTGAAGCGCCTGATGGAACTGGCCGGTGTGACGACGCGGCTCCAGCTGGGCTGGCATGCGTACGAGCGGGGCTGGGTGTCCCGGGACGCGCTGGCGGAGCCGCGCGGGGTGCACGCCGCGGAGGGCTGAGTTCCACGGCCGGAAGCCGTCGGTGGTGGCGGAGAGTGAAGCTCTGCGATCTGCGGGTTCCGTCGTTGTCCGGCACTCTTGGCAGATGGGCGTGTGGGAACTCCTGCTGGTGGGAGTGGTGATGCTGCTCGGCCTGTGCGGGGTGCTCGTGCCCGGGGTGCCCGGGTCGTGGCTCGTGTGGGCCGCGGTCCTCGTGTGGTCGCTCCAGGGCCCGAACGGGCCGGCCTGGGGTGTTCTGGTCGGCGCCACCGCCGTCCTGCTCGCCGCCCAGGTGCTTCGCTGGCAGCTCCCGCCGCGCCGGCTGCGCGAGAGCGGGGCCACGCGCCGCACCGCGGTATGGGCGGGGGCCGGAGCCCTCGTCGGTTTCTGCGTGATCCCGGTGATCGGATCGATCCCGGGGTTCGTCGGAGGCATCTACCTCTGCGAGCGCCTGCGCCTCGGCCGGCACGGCGACGCCGTCGCCTCCACCCGGACCGCGATGCGCGCCGGCGGCTCCAGCATCCTGGCCGAACTTTTCGCCTGCCTGCTCATCGTGGGCGCCTGGATCGGGGCCGTGATCTGGGGTTAGGCGTTCCGGTTCACGTACACGCACAGCATCCACATAGCGCGGATTACATCGGATCTCTCCCGGCATATTGACGCGGTATCGTCACATCCCTAGCTTGCCGCAGGGGATAGCTCCGATGAATCGACGTCTGCTTCGACACGTGGAGGCCGCGCCATGCCAAGACCGTCCAGAAGGACCGTGCTCGCCACCGGATCCACCCTCGCCGGCGCCGCGCTGGCGGGCGGGCTGCCGTCACAGGCCACCGCCGCCACCCCCGTCTCGACCCCCGCCACAGCGGCGAGCGCTCCCTCCGAGGACGCCTGGCGCACCGTCCTCGACGACGCCGACCTCGTCTGGCAGAAGATGCCGAAGACCTGGTACGAGGGCCCGTACCTCGGCAACGGCCTGCTCGGCTCCGGGATCTACCAGGAGCCCGGGAAGAATGCGATCCGCTTCAACGTCCAGCACTCCGAGGTCCAGGACCACCGACCGGAGTTCGGGTCCCTGTTCGGTCTGGCGCGGCTGCCCATCGGCTACTTCACTCTCGAACCCGTCGGCGCCGTCACCGGCCTCGACTGGCGCCTGCGCCTTCGTGACGCGGAGCTGACCGGCACCCTCACCACCGACAAGGGCACGCTCACGATCCGCGCCCAGGTCACCAACGCGCTCTCCGTCCTCGCCGTCGAGGTCACCCCGTCCGGGGGCGAGCGCGGCTTCGCATGGGTCTTCCACCCCGCGCAGTCCATCAGCCCGCGCGCCGCGTTCCAGCCGATCCCGGCCGGCTACGAGGGCAATCCGCCCGCCGAGTCCGGTGAGGACGACGGCGTCTCCGTCTGCGTCCAGCCGCTCCTGTCCGGCGGCCAGCACGTCACCGCCTGGCGCGAGCGTGCCCGCGGCGAGCGGCGGACGCTGTACGTGAACGTGGCGCACTCCTTCCCGAAGTCCACCGCCCGCGACCGGGCCGTCTCGACGGTGCGGGCCGCGGCCCGGCTCCCGTACGACGCCCTCGCCGTGACCCATCGCGCCTGGTGGCACGCGTACTACCGCAAGAGCTTCCTGTCCGTCCCGGACGCGCGGATCCAGCGCTTCTACTGGATCCAGCTCTACAAGACCGCGTCCGCCGCCCGCCGGGACGCCCCCGTGATGGCGACCAGCGGCCCCTGGCTGGAGCCCACCCCGTGGCCCGCGACCTGGTGGAACCTCAACGTGCAGCTGGAGTACTGGCTGATCCACGGCTCGAACCACCTCGAACTCGACGCCGTCACCAGGGCGTTGGGCGAGTTCCGGGACAACCTCACCGCCGAGATGGCCGCCCCGTACCGAGCCGACTCGCTCGGCATCCCGCGCACCACGGACATGCATCTCGTGAACGGCGGCGCGACGAGCAACGCGCAGGGCTACGGCGTCGGCATCCCCGGCCAGGACACTCCGACCCCCGAGGTCGGCAACCTCACCTGGGCGCTGCACAACGTGTGGCTGAGTTACCGCCACACCATGGACGAGAAGATCCTGCGCGACGTCCTCTTCCCCCTGCTGCGCAAGGCGATCAGCTACTACCTGCACTTCCTGGAGCCGGGAGCCGACGGCAAGCTGCATCTGCCCGCGACGTTCTCGCCCGAGTACGGCGGCAACACCCGCGACTGCAACTACGACCTGATGCTCCTGACGTGGGGCTGCCGAACCCTACTCGATTCGGCCGAACTCCTCGGCATCGAGGACGAGTTGGCGCCGCGCTGGCGTGAGGTGCTCGCCAGGCGTGTGGCGTACCCGACGGACACGAACGGCTTCATGATCGGCGCGGACATCCCCTTCGCGAAGTCCCACCGCCACTACTCGCACATGCTCGCGGTGTACCCGCTGTACGAGCTGACCGGCCGCACCCCCGACGAACTCGCCCTGATCGAGAAGTCGTTGGCCCACTGGGTCGGCTTCGAAGGGGCCCTCCAGGGCTATACGTTCACGGGCGCGGCCTCGATGTCGGCGCTGCTCGGCAAGGGCGAGGACGCGCTCAAGTACCTGGGCCAGCTGATGTCCCGCTTCATCCAGGCCAACACCATGTACAAGGAGTCGGGCCCCGTCATCGAGACGCCCCTGTCGGCCGCCCAGTCCCTGCACGACATGGTGTGCCAGTCCTGGGGCGGCGTGATCCGCGTCTTCCCGGCCCTGCCCGCCGCCTGGAAGGACCTCACCGTCCACAACTTCCGTACGCAGGGCGCCTTCCTGCTGAGTGCGGTGCGCGAGGGGGGTACGACGCGGTGGGTGCGGCTCGTGAGCGAGGCGGGCGCGCCGTGCGTGGTGCGGCACGGGATCGCGGGCGCGGTCGACGTCCGCGACGGGCGGGGCAGGCCACTTCGCTTCGAGGACGCGGGCGACGGGGCGATCCGGATCACCCTGCGCAAGGGCGACTCGGCGCTCGTCACGGCGAAGGGCGACCGCCCCGACCTGAGCGTCGGGCCGGTCACGGCGAACGCGCCGGCCGCGCGCTGGGGACTGCCCGCCTGACATGAACCCATGACCGGCGGTCCGGTCCTGCCCGGCTCCGGGCAGGACCGGACCCACGCTCCCGCCGTAACGGGATCACAAATCCTTGTCCCACCCCTAGGAGATACCGACTGGACGGTATTAGCCTCCCCGACCATGCACGCGCTGGCGTGTGTCTCGACAGCAGGGAGGCGTGATGTCGGTTTCGTCACCGGCGGACACGGCGCGGCGCACCAGCCGGCCGTTCCCTTCGGCACTGAACGGCCTCGGCGGCAGACGGCTCGACCACTACCCCGAGAGCGGCCCCCGCTACTGGTACCTGGCGATCGTCGTGCTCGCCACGATCGTCCTCTACTACCAGCTGTACATCCAGTACGCGGTGTCGACAGCCATCATCAGCCACTACCACATGACGTTCCTGTACTTCGTGTACATATCGGTGGCCGCCAACGCGGTGGGCGCCTTCTCGTCCCTGGTGGCCGGTCTCGCCGACCGCTGGGGCCGGGCGAACATCGTGGTCTACGGCCTGCTCCTGGTCGGTCTGCTCACCACGTTCGTCCTGCCCAACGCGCCGGGCAAGGCGAGCTATCTGGTCGTCTACTCGGCCGTGTCACTCGTCGAGGGCATGATCCTGGTCGCCACCCCGGCGCTGATCAGGGACTTCTCTCCGCAGCTCGGCCGGGCCTCGGCGATGGGCTACTGGACGATGGGCCCGATCATCGGCAGCCTCGTGGTCACCGCCGTCACCTCCCGCACCTTCAGCGGCGCCACCACCTGGCAGGACGAGATCCGCTACGCGGGCATCAGCGGCCTCGTCGTGTTCGTCGTCGCGCTGCTCGGACTGCGCGAGCTCGCCCCTGCGCTGCGCGACCAGATCATGGTGAGCCTGCGCGACCGTGCGCTGGTCGAGGCGCGGGCCAAGGGGATGGACACCGAGGCGGCGCTGCGCGGTCAGTGGCGCCAGATGCTCCGCCTCGACGTCATCGGCTCCGCCGTCGCCATCAGCGTCTACCTCCTGCTGTACTTCGCCGCCGTCGGCAACTTCGTGCTCTACTTCGCCACCACCTTCGGGTACTCCCCGCAGCGCGCCAACGCCCTGCTGAACTGGTACTGGGGAGCGAACGCGATCTCCCTCGTCCTGGCCGGCCTCTTCTCCGACCGCCTGCGCGTGCGCAAGCCCTTCATGCTGCTCGGCGCGCTCGGGTCCATAGGCTTCACGCTGGCGTTCACCCTGCACGCCACCCAACCGCACACCGGCTACTACACGTTCGCGTTCATCGTGGCCGGCATCGGCGTCACCAGCGGTATCGCGTACTCGCCGTGGATGGCGAGCTTCACGGAGACCGTCGAGCGGCACAACCCGGCGGCCACCGCCACGGGGCTCGCCGTGTGGGGCTGGATCGTGCGGATCACCGTCGCCCTGTCCGCCGCCTTCGTGCCGCTGGTGGTGAGCACCGTGACCCCGCTGATCGAGCACGGCGCGGAGGTCAAGGCGGCGTCGGTGCAGGCGGCTCCGGCCCTCGCCATCACGAAGGCCCACCCGAAGCTCTTCGCCGAACTCGGCACCTACGCGCCGGGCAAGGCGCCCGCCCCGCTGCTCGCCCAGGCGCAGAAGGAGGTCGGCGCCGAAGGGCTGAGGACCGTGCAGCAGGCGGCGCCGCAGCTGAAGATCCTGCGCGAACACGGGCCCGAGGTGCAGCGGGCGAGCGCGGACAACGCGCACGCGTGGCAGACCTGGTGGTGGGTGTGCCTGGGCGGGCAGGTGCTGTTCCTGCCGTTCATCTTCCTGATGACGGGCAGGTGGCGGCCGCGCGACGCCCGCCGGGACGTCGAGGAGCACGAGGAACTGGTGGCCCGGCAGGTCGCCGAGCTGAAGGAGAGCACCGCATGACCGCCCCGGCCCAGCTGCACGCACTCGGCGCGCTCGAACAGGCCGCCGCCGTCCGCAAGGGCGAGGTCGGCCCGGTGGAACTCGTACGACATCACCTGGACCGGGTCGAGCGCTACGACGAGCGGTTCGGCGCCTTCCTGACCGTGACGTCCGACGCCGCCCTGGCCGGAGCGGCGGCCGCGCAGGAGCGGCGCGCGGAGGGGGACCTGCCCCCTCTGTTCGGCGTACCGACGGCGGTCAAGGACCTGGTCGACACGGCCGGCGTGCGCACGACGTACGGGTCCAAGGCCTTCGCGGGCCATGTGCCGGAGGCCGACGCCTACAGCGTGACCCGGCTTCGCGAGGCGGGCACGATCAGCCTCGGCAAGACCAACACCCCCGAATTCGGCTGCTGTTGCTACACCGACAACGATGTGGCGGGTCCGGCCCGCAACCCGTGGGACCCGGCCCTGTCCGCCGGGGGATCCAGCGGCGGGGCCGCGGTGGCCGTGGCGCTCGGCCTCGTGCCGGTCGCGCACGCCAGCGACGGGGGCGGCTCCATCCGGATCCCGGCGAGCGTCTGCGGCCTGTTCGGCATCAAGCCGTCGCGGGGCCGGGTCAGCTCGGGACCCACCGGGATCGAGGTCAACGGCCTCTCCGTACAAGGACCGTTGGCGCGCGGCGTGCGCGACGCGGCGGCGATGCTGGACGCGCTGGCCGGGCCCGAGCGGGGCGACCCGCACTGGGCGCCGCCGCTCCCGCCGGGCGAGACGTTCCTCTCCCACGCCGAGCGCTCCCCCGGGCGGCTGCGCATCGGCCGGTACGCGCGGCCCGCCGCCGAAGGCGTGACGGTGGATCCCGTGTGCGTGGCGGCCTGGGAGCACGCCTCGCGACTGCTCGAGGAGCTCGGGCACATCGTGGAGGACATCCCGACGCCGTTCGGCCCCGAGATCAGCGGCCACTTCGTGACGGCGTGGGCGGTGCAGTCGCTCGGCCACGCCCTCGACGCCGGTGCGGAGGAGCTGCTGCGGCCGGTGACGCGGGCCTGGCGCGAGTTCGGGCGCGGGGTCGGCGGCGAGCAGCTCGCGGCCGCGATCACCGGGATGCAGCGCGCCGCACGCCACGCGGTACGGGCGACGTCCGGCTACGACGCCGTGCTCACCCCGACCCTGGCGACGCTGCCGCAACCGCTCGAGTTCTTCGACGAGTCCGGCGACCCGCTCGACAACCTGCGCCGCCAGAGCGCGTTCAGCGCGTTCACCAGCCCGTACAACATGACGGGCCAGCCGGCGGTCAACGTCCCCCTGTACTGGACCCCGCAGGGCGGCATCCCCGTGGGTGTCTCCTTGGTGGGCCGCCCCGCCGACGAGGCCACCCTGATCGCCCTGAGCGCGCAGCTGGAGGAGGCGCACCCCTGGCACCACAGGTACGCACGCCTCTTCTCGTAGCCGTCGCCACGCATCGGGCAACGGCCTTAGGACCGGGGCCCGATGCGTGGCGGGGGCGATCGTGTTTGGCTGAGGCCATGACCGAATTCAGCGAGGCCGAGATCGCGTATCTGAAGTCCCAGCGCCTTGGACGGCTGGCCACCGTCGACCCGAAGGGCCAGCCGCAGGCGAACCCGGTGGGATTCTTCCCGCAGGACGACGGGACGATCCTGGTCGGCGGATACGCGCTCGGGACGACGAAGAAATGGCGCAACCTCCAGGCGAACCCGAAGGTCGCGCTCGTCGTCGACGACATCCTCAGCGTCCAGCCCTGGAAAGTGCGGGGCGTCGACATCCGGGGCGAGGCCGAACTCCTCACCGGCCCGCACCACCTGGGCGCGCACTTCAGCGAGGAGCTCATCCGCATCCACCCGCGCAAGATCCACAGCTGGGGGCTCGACGATTAGTGGTCCTGGAGGACTCCCTCCAAGGACAGCAGCTGCAGCTTGCGCTCCAGACCCCCCGCGTAGCCGGTGAGGGAGCCGTCCGCGCCGATCACTCGGTGGCAGGGGCGGACGATGAGGAGGGGGTTGGCCCCGATCGCGCCGCCGATGGCGCGCACCGCGGCGCGCGACGCGCCGATGCTCGCGGCCACGGCGCCGTACGTGGTCGTCGCGCCGTACGGCACGGCGTCGAGCGCCGCCCACACCTTCTCGCGGAACTCGGTGCCCTGCGTACTGAACTCCAGGTGGAATTCCTTGAGTTCACCGGCGAAGTAGGCGGTGAGCTGCTTCTCGGCGTCGGCGAATCGCTCGGGTGCGCGCCGCCACCCGGGCTGCACCGTGCGGCCGCCCTTCTGCCCGGGTACGGACAGCGAGGTGAGGGCGCCCGACTCGTCGCCGGTGAGCAGGAGCTCACCCACGGGGCTGTCGAGCACGGTGTAGTAGACGGTCATGACTGCTGCTCCAACTGTCGCTGTGTCCAGAGGTGTTGCTGTGCGTACGTGCGCCAGGGGCGCCAGGTGTCCGGTACGGGTTCCTGCCTCGGCCCTTCGGGCAGCGCCACGTCCGGGTCGGCCAGGGACCGCATGCGGATGAGGGCGGCGGTGCGGGCGTCGACACCGGGCAGGGCGCGCAGTGCGGCCTCGGCGTCGTCGCGGTCGGCGCCCGGATCGAGGCGCAGGGTGCCGTCGGCGAGGGCCGTGGCGAGCGATCCGACCGGTCCCGGCTCCCCGGCGAGGTCGTCGGGTGAGGGGAAGACATGGGTGAGGGTGCCGCAGGGCGCGTCGACGGCCTTCGCGTACCGCTCGACGAGCCGCGCCGACTCCGCCCGCCCGGCGAGGAGCCGCACGGCCAGCTCGTCGGGGTCGGCGGCGCCCGGTGCGCGCAGGCCGGGCCGTGCGGCGACGAGCGGCGCGAGGCGCGGGTCGGCGCCGAGGCGCTCGTCGATCGCGTACGGGTCGCTGTCCAGGTCGAACAGGCGCCGCAGGCGCCCCACGGCTGTCGTCAGGTCGCGCAGGTCGGTGAGGTGGATACGGGCGTCGAGCCAGCCGCCGTGGTGCGCGGCGCGGCTCGCGGGCGTCGACCTGGTGCGCTCGTCGACGGAGACGACGCCGGTGCCGTACGGCAGGCGCAGGGTGCGCCGGTAGATGCGGGCGCCCGGTGTTCCGGTCATCTCCTCGACGCCGTCGAGGGCCTCGCGGGCGAGGGTGTCGAAGAGGGGGCGGGCCTGGTACGGGCCGCGGTGCGCGAGGCGCAGGGGGATGCCGGCCGCGGTGGCGGTGGCGCGCGTGGCGGGGGCCTCGGCGCGCAGCTCCGTGGGCGTACGGGCGTAGACCGCGCGGATCGTGTCGTTGAACTGGCGCACGCTCGCGAAACCCGCGGCGAACGCGATCTCCGTGATCGGCAGACCGGTCGTCTGGAGCAGGACGCGCGCGGTGTGGGCACGCTGGGCGCGGGCCAGGGCGACGGGGCCGGCGCCCAGTTCGGTGGTGAGCTGGCGCTGTACCTGGCGGGAGCTGTACCCGAGGCGCACGGCGAGCCCGGCGACGCCCTCGCGGTCGACGACGCCGTCGCCGATCATGCGCATGGCGCGGCCCACCACGTCGGCGCGTACGTTCCAGTCGGCCGAGCCCGGCACGGCGTCGGGGCGGCAGCGCCGGCAGGCGCGGAAACCGGAGCCCTGCGCCGCCGCGGCGGTGGCGTAGTAGCGGACGTTCTTTCGCTTGGGGGTGACCGCGGGGCAGCTGGGACGGCAGTAGATGCCGGTCGTCTCGACGGCGAAGAAGAACTCCCCGTCGAAGCGCGCGTCACGGCTGCGCACCGCTTCGTACCGCGTGTCCTCATCGATCATCACGTCCTCCAGTGTGCGCCCGCGCGCCACCGGGGGCTGGCGGAATTCGGACGTGACGCTGGGGAGGGGGTGCCGCGGCCCCCGCGCCCCGTACGGGACGGCGGGGGCCGCGCGCGAGGCCGGCTCAGCCGAGACGCCCCCGCTTGGCCTCCATCGCGGCGCGGCCCTGGGCGCCGCGCATCTTCCAGACGCGCCGCATCTCGTCCCGCAGGCGGGCGTCGGTGCGGGCGGCGAGCCGCTGGTTCTCGCGCAGCAGCTTGCGGTAGCTGTCGAGGCGGCGCGGGGGCAGCGTCCCGTCGTCGAGCGCGGCCAGCACGGCGCATCCCGGCTCGGCGTCGTGGGCGCAGTCGTGGAACCTGCACCCCTGTGCCAGTGCCTCGATCTCCGAGAAGACCTGCCCGACGCCGGCCTCGGCGTCGAAGAGCCCGACGCCACGCAGCCCGGGGGTGTCGATCAGGACGCCGCCGGTCGGCAGGACCAGCAGGTTGCGGGTGGTCGTGGTGTGCCGGCCCTTGCCGTCGACGTCGCGCACGGCGTGCACGTCCATGACGTCGGCGCCGAGCAGGGCGTTGGCGAGCGTCGACTTGCCCGCTCCGGACTGGCCGAGGAGCACCGACGTCCCGTCGAGGAGCGCGCCGAGCACGTCGATGCCGTGGCCCTGCTCGGCGCTGACCGCGAGGACCTGCACGCCGGGCGCCGCCGTCTCCACGTCGGAGACGAGGTGCGCGGTGATCGCGGCGTCCGGCACGAGGTCGGCCTTGGTGAGGACGACGACGGGCTGGGCGCCGGACTCCCACGCCAGGGCGAGGAACCGCTCGATACGGCTGAGGTCGAGCTCGGCGGCGAGCGACACGGCGATCACGGCGTGGTCGACGTTGGCCGCGAGGATCTGGCCCTCCGACCGCTTCGACGAGGTCGACCGCACGAAGGACGTGCGGCGCGGCAGTAGCGACCTCACGTACCGCGGGTCGCGTTCTTCAGGGTCGACGGCGACCCAGTCGCCCGTGCACACGACCTTCATCGGGTCGCGGGGGACGACGAATTCGGTGTCGGCGCGCACCACACCCTCGGCGGTGACGACGTCACACAGACCGCGATCGACACGTACGACACGGCCCGGCAGCAGGCCCTGCCCGGCGAACCGGGCGAACTCGGCCTCCCAGCCGCCGTCCCAGCCGTACACAGCCAGGGCCGATTTCGAGGGAGAAGAGCTCGGGAGAGAAGAGGAAGACAAGGGGTGACCCTTCACAGAGGCGGCCCCAGCTGGTCGCGCCCAGCGGCGCGAACAAAGAAGGTAGGTCAGCCGGTGACCACAGAGGTGGACTCGATGAACTTCTGGATGCGGGCAACGCCCGTCACAACGACAGTCATCGGTCAACACCTCCTGGAACACGCCTCTGCGTACGGTGGCCATGGACCACCGCTGGAACGGTTCGGAGACTAGCTCAGGCAAGAGCCGCGGCACCAGGCATTTATCGGCCTCGCGCCCGACCCCCGGACACCAGCCCACAGCCCTGAGTCGGATACCAGGCGAGTGAGACTACGGAGGGCGGATGACACCTCGTCACATCCATCGCGTCGCACAGCCGCCTCGCTGACCCGGCGCGGTACACCTAGCGCTGCAGTCACCCTGTTCCCCCTCCGAAGAGGAGACCCTCGTGCGACTTCGTCCGATCCGGCGCGGGCGCGGCCGTGCCGCCACCGCGGCGGCACTGCTCGTCGCACTGGGGGCACTGTCCGCAGCGCCCGTCGGGGCAGCTCCGGCGGAAGCGCAGGACGGCGAACAAGTGGTGACGTACCACGGCTACCAGGTGCGGGTCCCGGCCACGTGGCAGGTCGTCGACCTCGAACGGCGCCCCGACACCTGCGTACGTTTCGACCGGCCCACCGTCTATCTCGGCCGTCCCGGCAACGGGTCGACGTGCCCGGCGAGGCTGGTCGGACGCACGGAGGGTTTGGTCGTCGAACCGCTTGCAGGTCTCGACCCCCACCGTGTGACGCCCTCCACGGCACGCGCCGCCGGTCATTCGGCCGTCGCTCCGGGCGCGGTCTCCACCAATGACGAGATCCAGGTCGCCGTCGAGAGCGCGGGCGTACTCGTCACCGCGTCGCACACCGATGCCAACGAGACCGCGGTACGCAAGGTCCTGGGGTCGGCGACCCTGACGGCGGGCGGCAGTCCCGCGCCGCTGCCGACGGGCCGTGCGGCGCGGACCGCGGCCGCCGCGGGGGCACAGCCCGGCGAGTTCACCGGCCATGGCTTCGACGCCTGCACCGCGCCCTCCCAGAAGACGATGGACGCCTGGCGGGCCGACTCCCCGTACGGCGCCGTCGGCGTCTACATCAGCGGCCAGACACGAGCCTGCGCGCAGCCGAACCTCACCGCCTCCTGGGTGAGCAAGCAGACCGCGAAGGGGTGGCGGCTCATCCCGATCGAGGTCGGCAGGCAAGCCCCCTGCACCACCTTCTCCAACAGGATGTCTGCCGATCCGGCCACCGCACGCTCTCAGGGCGCCGCTGCCGCCGTCGGCTCGGTGTCCGCCGCCCGGGCGCTCGGCATCCCGGCCGGGAGCGCCCTCTACAACGACATCGAGGGCTACGCCTCCACCGCCTCCTGCAAGGCGGCCGTCCTCTCCTACCTGTCCGGCTGGACCGAGGCGCTGCACGCCGGCGGCTATCTCTCCGGCTTCTACTCCGGCGCCTCTTCCGGTGTCCGCGACGCGGCGGCCGAGCACGACAACCCGGCGTACACGCGCGTCGACCACATCTGGTTCGCCTCGTGGAACGGTGCCGCCACCACCGACGCCGGCAGCTACGTCCCGGCTTCCGCCTGGCCGGGCAGTCAGCGCATCCACCAGTACGCCGGTGAGGTCCAGGAGACCTGGGGCGGCGCCAAGGTGAACATCGACCGCGACTATCTCGACGTCGGATAGGCCAGGGGCGACAGGGGCTCGGTCACGCAGGCTTCCCCAGCGCGCTTACTCCCGAGTAATATCGCGCGCCAGTCATCCGAGGAGGTTCCGTGCCCCGCCCCGCTTCAGGTTCCAGGCCCCGTTCCAGGTCCCGTTCCTCGTCCACGCGCAAGTCCCTCGCGCTCGCCGGGCTGCTCGCCGGTGCCGGGGTGGCGCACTTCGCCGCCCCGAAGTCCTTCGACGCCACGGTGCCCCGCGCGCTGCCGGGCTCCGCGCGCGCGTGGACGTACGCGAGCGGCGCCGTCGAGCTCGCGCTCGCGGCCGGTGTCGCGCTGCCGTGGACGCGCCGCAGGGCCGCTCAGGCCACGGCCGCGTTCTTCGTGGGCGTCTTCCCCGCCAATGTGCAGATGGCGGTCGACTGGCGCGGCAAACCCGCGCCGCTGCGGACCGCGGCCCTCGCGCGGCTTCCCCTTCAGGTGCCGCTCGTCCTGTGGGCGCGCGGCGTGGCCAAGGCCCAGGAGGCCGGATCATGAGCAAGCGCGTCGAAGCGGGTGACACCGTCGAGGACTTCACCCTGCCGGACGAGAGCGGAACCCCGACGCGGCTGTCGGAGCTGCTGAGCGAGGGGCCCGTCGTCCTCTTCTTCTACCCGGCGGCCATGACGCCCGGGTGCACGGCGGAGGCCTGTCACTTCCGGGATCTCGCCGCCGAGTTCGCGGCCGTCGGCGCGCGGCCCGTGGGCGTCAGCGTCGATCCGGTGGAACGCCAGGCGGAGTTCGCCGGGAAGCACACGCTCGGCTTTCCGCTGCTCTCGGACGCGCAGGGCGAGGTGCGCGAGCGGTTCGGGGTCGCTCGCGGTTTCTCGATCGCGCCGACGAAGCGGGCCACATTCGTCATCGGACAGGACCGCGTCGTCCTCGAAGTGGTCCGCAGCGAGTTCCGGATGAGCGCCCACGCCGACCGTGCGCTCGCGGCGCTGCGGGAACGGGCGGCCTGACCACAGCCGGACAGGGCGGGCGTCGGCCGGCACCGCGCCTCGGCGAGAACCGGGGCCGGCCGCCGGTCAGCCCCGGGCCCGGCCCCATTGCTCGCTGCGCTCCAGATGGCGGAGGGGGTGAACGGGCCCGCTCGGCCGCGAACGGGAGGTGTTCGGCACCGCGCACGCCCTGCCCGCTCACCGCTGGTACGGCGGTTCATCCGCTCCACCGCCGTGGCCGCCCAGGGCGACACGGCCGGGGTGCGGCGGCTCCTCGAGAAGGAGGTGGAGTTCGCCAGGGCCTTGAACTCGCCCTGCTCCTGGGCCGGAAGGGCGATGCCGCCGACCACTTCGCGCGGGCGCCGGCCATCGCCGACCAGTGGCACAGCCCGTGGGGGCGGAGCCGCGGCTAGCCGGCCGGGGCGGTCTTCGGCGCGAGGCTGTCCATGAACGAGCTGACGGAGAACACGGCGCGGCCAGCGCCCGCGGGACCGTAGCCGGGAGGCGAGGAGAGGCCGTACTCCTCCATCGTGGAGCGGTAGGCCTCCAGGAGCCGGATGTGGTACTCCAGCGGCGCGCCCTGCGGATTGGCCTTGCCGAGCGGGGTGGTCGGCTCGGGGCACCACGTGGTGAAGCGGGGCGTGATGCCGTGCGACATGAAGAAGCGCAGGCCCTCGGTGGTGGAGGCGATGGCCTCGTCGACGGTGGTGAAGCCGGAGGGCTCGGCCATCTCGACGCCGGCCACGAAGTTCGGGATCACGTTGCGCGCGCCGAAGACGTCCGCCGAGTCGAGGATGCGCTTGTGCCACTCGTCGCGGCCGACGTAGCGCTCCTTGCCGGGGCAGTACAGCTCGAACAGGCGGCGGTCCCACACCTCGTAGTTGGGGTGGTAGATCTGCACGCCGTAGTCCTTGAAGCGCTGCACGTCGTCCTTGGGCAGCGCCTGGGCGACGACCTTGCCGATCCAGCGGCCGGGGAAGTGCTCCTCGATGGCCTTGGCGTACAGGCCGTAGAAGTCGGCCTCGTCGCGGCCCTGGAGCTTGGAGGTGATCGCGCCGCCGGTGAGCGTGTAGGCGGTGGACGCCTTCGTGGTGTCGTACTTGTCGATGATCTCGAGGGCTTCGAGGACCTCGTCGACGTCCTTGACGCCGGTGTACGGCCGGCCGGCCGCCTTGTGCTGGCGCCAGTTGTGGTTGATGTCGCAGTACTGGCACTCCTCCTTGGCGCCGAAGTACTGGCAGACGCGGAAGACGGTCAGATAGATCAGGTAGCCCCACTGGATGGTGGGCGCCACCTCCATGACGGACTTTCCGTTGGAGAGCTTGTGCCGGTAGTACTCCGGCATCGGCGGGACGCCGACGTCCGAGATCCGCTTCCCGTCGAGGTAGAGACCGAGCATCCCGTCCTCGTCGGCCGCGACGCGGTAGGGCGACGACGGGTTCACGCGGACCGAGACGACCGTGCGCCGCAGGTCGTACGGGCCGCCGGTGAGGATGATCTCCTCCGGCGGGCGGCGCAGCGCGGCCTCGCCGAGCTCGGGGAGCGTGCCGTGGTCGAAGGAGAAGATGAAGTACGACTTCGGCTTGACGTCACCGGACTCGTTGTCGCTGAGCGCGGACTTGTCGAACGCCACGCCGCCGCGCAGCAGGTCCTCCTTGAACACCGCTTCCCGCGGTACGTGCGGGAAGCGCTCCATCAGGTCCTCGACCAGTGCCGTGCGGCTCTGCATCCCGTACTCCTCGCTCCCAGAACAGTGCTCGAGAACTCACGGTATGCCCCCGCTTGCCGGTCAGCCCTGCCGGGTCCCCGCGCGCGCCACGATGTGTGCCGGGGCGGTGATGCCGTGCGGCAGCAGCGGGTCGGCGGTGGGCGCGCCCCAGCGGGAGGTCAGGGGCAGGGTGCCGGCCCACAGGCCGAGGGCGGCGTCGGGCCCGTCGCCGTCGTCGGGGGCGCCCGAACGGATCTTGACGGAGGCCTCGTCGAGGGAGAGCACCAGGAGGGTGGTGGCGGCCAGCTCCTTGCGGCTCGGCTGCCGGGCGTACGTCCACTGGCCCGGGGTCGCGTGCTCGGTGAGGCGGCGCAGGCCCGCGAGTTTCTCGTCGGGGTCGGTGACCGTGCGCGGTACGCCGTGGATCATCGCGCTGCGGTAGTTCACGCCGTGCTCGAAGACGGAGCGGGCGAGGACCAGGCCGTCGACGTGGGTGACGGTCACGCATATCGGCGCATCGGGTTCGGCGGCCAGGCTGCGGCTCGCCACCGATCCGTGCAGGTAGAGCCGGGTGTCGTCGCGGCCGTAGACGGTGGGGACGACGACGGGGCGGCCGTCGACGAGGACGCCGAGGTGGCAGACGAACCCCGCGTCGAGGATCGCCTCGAGGTCGGAGCGTTCGAGGCTGCCCTGCTCGCGGAGCCTGCTGTGGCGGGTGCGGTCGGTCTGCGGGAGCGTGCGCGACAGCGTTGTCGCGTTCTCGGTCTGGGTCATGCGGTCGGACGGTACTCCGTGGTGATCACCCCCTCGCGGGCGGGGACTTTTGACAACCCCTTTTCAAACCCCTTGTCGAAGGGCTGGGGCGGCCGTAGCGTCGAAGCGGGCGGAGGAGAAGCGGGCAGGAGGGGGCACGGTGAAGCGCACATCCCGGGACATCAGGACGGCGAACCGCTACGCGGTGCTGCGCCACCTCATCGCCAGGTCCCCCGCCTCCCGGGGCGAGTTGGCGGCGGCGACCGGACTCAGTCAGGCGACCGTCGCCACGCTCGTGGGGGAGCTCACGGCGCTCGGCCTGCTCGTCGAGGTCGGCTTCGAGGAGTCCGAGGGCGGGCGTCCGCGCTCGCTCGTCGCGGTCGACGCGGCGGGCGGCGCGCTCATCGGCGTCGACGTGGCGGAGACATACGTGCACGCGGAGCTCTTCGATCTCGCGCTGGGCGTCGTGGCGCGCGCCGAGGAGGAGCTGCGGCCCGGCGAGTCCTCCCCGGAGGAGGTCGTCGACCGGATCGCGGCGGCGGTGGGGGCCGTGGTCGCCGCCGGGGACGCGCGCCGCCCGCCGCGGGTGCTCGGGGTGGGCGTCACGATGCCGGGGCAGGTCGACCGCGAGCGCGGGGTCGCGGTCCGCGCCGCGAACTGGGGCTGGCGCGACGTGCCGCTGACCGCGCTGCTCGGCGAGCGCCTCCCCTACCCGGTCCACCTCGACAACCCGCTGCGTGCGGCGACGGTCGCGGAGCTGTGGTTCGGTGCCGCGCGCGGCCGCGACGACGCCGTGGTGATCAACCTCGGCACCGGCGTCGGCGCGGGCCTCGCGCTCGGCGGCGCCCTGCACCGCGGCGTCACGAACAGCGCCGGCGAGTGGGGTCACACCACTCTCGTGCTCGACGGGCGGCCGTGTCGCTGCGGCGACGCCGGGTGCGTGGAGGCGTACGTGGGCGCGCCCGCCATCATGCGGACCCTGCGCGAACTCGCCCCGGGCAGCGCGCTGTCGACCGACGAGGACCAGACCGCCACGATCGGCGCGCTCGGCCGCGCGGCCGCCGGCGGCGACCCGGTGGCGCTGCGGGTCGTCCGGGAGACCGCCCGCCATCTCGGCGCCGCCGTCGCGGACCTGGTGAACCTGCTCAACCCCGAAGTGATCGTGCTCAGCAGCTGGGTGGCTGCCGCGCTCGGTACGCCCCTGCTGACCGAAGTGCGCGAGGCCGTCGCGCGGCACGCGCTGGGCAGCCCGTTCGCGGCCACCGAGATCGTCCTGTCCCCGATACCGACCGACCCCGTGAGCCTGGGCGCGGCGACCTTCGCCCTGGAGGGCGTGCTGTCGTCGCCGGGCCTGACCGGCACCACCCTCACTCCGCGCACGACCTGACCGTCAAGGAGAACGATGTCCCTCCCCGAGGAATCCGCACTCCCCTACTACGAGCAGGTGTCCCCCGGGACCGGTGGTGTCGCGCCGCGCTCCTGGTACGCCGCCTCCGACGCCGCGTCCCTGTCCCTGGACGGCCCGTGGCGCTTCCGCCTCTCGGCGACGGCTGACGCGCACGACGAGTCCTTCGCGCGTCCCGGCCACGACGCGTCCGCCTGGACGGAGCTGACGGTGCCGGGGCACTGGGTGCTCCAGGGCGGCGGGGTCCACGGGTCACCGGCGTACACGAACACCGTCTACCCGTTCCCCGTCGACCCGCCGCGTGTCCCGACCGAGAACCCGACCGGTGACCATCTGCGCGTCTTCGACCTGCCGGACGACTGGCCGGTGTCGGGGGCCTCCGTGCTGCGCTTCGAGGGGGTCGAGTCGTGTGCGCGGGTCTGGCTGAACGGCGAGGAGCTCGGCGAGTTCAAGGGCTCGCGGCTGCCGCACGAGTTCGCGGTCGAGGGGCTGCTGCGCGCGGCGGGCAACGTCCTGGCCGTACGCGTCCATCAGTGGTCGTCCGGCTCGTACCTGGAGGACCAGGACCAGTGGTGGCTGCCCGGCATCTTCCGTGAGGTCACGCTGCTGCACCGGCCCGACGGCGCGGACGCCGACTTCTTCGTGCACACCGCGTACGACCACCGCACCGGGGAAGGCACGCTGCGGGTCGAGGCGAGCGCGGGAGGGCGCGTGACCGTGCCCGAACTCGGTGTGGAGGTCGGGGCGGGTGAGCCGGTGACGCTGCCGGTGGAGCCGTGGACGGCCGAGACGCCGCGCCTGTACGCGGGTGAACTGGCCACACAGGGCGGCGAGACCATCCCCTTCCGCGCCGGTTTCCGTACCGTCGCCGTGGAGGACGGTGTCCTCAAGGTCAACGGGAAGCGGATCCTGTTCCGCGGCGTCAACCGGCACGAGTTCCACCCGGAGCGCGGACGCGCCGTCGACGAGGAGACGATGCGCCAGGACGTCCTCCTCATGAAGCGGCACAACATCAACGCCGTGCGCACCTCGCACTACCCGCCCCACCCGGCGTTCCTCGACCTGTGCGACGAGTTCGGCCTGTGGGTGATCGACGAGTGCGACCTGGAGACGCACGGCTTCACCCACGAGCGGTGGCAGCGCAATCCGGTCGACGACGAGCGCTGGACCCCGGCGCTCCTCGACCGGGCGGCCCGCATGGTGGAGCGCGACAAGAACCACGCGTCGGTGATCATGTGGTCGCTCGGCAACGAGTGCGGCACGGGCGCGGGCCTGAGCGCGATGGCCGCCTCGATCCGCGACCGCGACCCGTCCCGCCCGCTGCACTACGAGGGCGACCCGTCGTGCGCCGACACCGACGTCTACTCGCGGATGTACGCGGACCACGCCGAGGTCGAACGCATCGGCCGGCACGAGGACGAGGGCCCCGAGGCGCGCCGGGAACTCCCTTTCGTCCTGTGCGAGTACGCGCACGCGATGGGCAACGGACCCGGCGGACTCTCCGAGTACCAGCGCCTGTTCGAGACGTACGACCGGCTCCAGGGCGGGTTCGTCTGGGAGTGGATCGACCACGGCCTCGCGGACGGGAGGTACGGGTACGCGTACGGCGGTGACTTCGGCGAGGAGCTGCACGACGGCAACTTCGTGTGCGACGGGCTCCTCTTCCCCGACCGCACGCCCTCGCCCGGACTCGTCGAGTACAAGAAGGTGATCGAGCCGGTCCTGGTCGAGGGCGACGGGACGGCCGGCACGGTCCGCGTCACGAACCGCCACGACTTCGCGGACCTCGCCACGCTGGCCTTCACCTGGTCGTACGAGGTGGACGGCGTGCCGGTGGAGTCCGGTCCGCTCGCCGTGCCCGCGCTCGCGCCCGGCGAGAGCGCGGACGTGAAGCTGCCCGCCCCGCCGGACGCGGCGCGGGGCGCGGAGACGCAGTGGACGGTACGGGCGGCGCTCGCCGACGACACCGCGTGGGCGGACCGGGGGCATGTGGTCGCATGGGGTCAACTCCCCGTGTCAGGACGGAAGTCGGTCGTTCCGGCGAGCGGGGCGTCGCCGGTGCGGGAGGCGGAGGTCATCACGCTCGGCCCGGCCGTCTTCGATGCGCGTACGGGCGAACTGCGCAGCGTCGGACAGGTGCCGGTCACCGGGGTGCGCCTGGACGTGTGGCGGGCGCCGACGGACAACGACAACGGCGCCGACTGGCAGGCGGACCGGCGGTTCGGCCTCCTGTGGCGCACGGCCGGGCTGCACCGCATGCGGCACCGCCTCGACCAAGTCCTCCTGGAATCAGGCGCGTTGACGGTACTGACCCGGGTGGCCCCCGCGGCCGAGCAGTTCGCGCTCGGCACGGAGTACCGCTGGACCGCGGACGATGCGGGCCGTCTGAGCCTGACGGTCTCGGTGACCCCCGAGGGCGACTGGACGGTGCCGCTCCCCCGCCTGGGCGTCCGTCTCGGTCTGCCGTCGTCCGCCACGCACGCGCGCTGGTTCGGCGGCGGTCCCGGCGAGGCCTACCCGGACACGCGTGCCGCGTCGCGGCTCGGCCTGTGGGAGGCGTCCGTCGACGAGCTCCAGACTCCGTACGTGCGCCCGCAGGAGAACGGTGCGCGCGCGGATGTCCGCCGGGTGGAGATCGGCGGCCTGCGGATCGCCGGAGAGCCGGAGTTCTCGTTCACGGCCCGCCGCTGGACGAGCGAACACCTCGACGCGGCCGGGCACCGCACGGACCTGGTGGCCGGGGACACGGTGTGGGTGAACCTGGACCACGTCCAGCACGGCATCGGCTCCCAGTCCTGCGGCCCCGGCCCGCTCCCGCGGTACGTCCACGAGGTGGCCCCGGCCACGTTCGCCTTCACGTTCTCGGCGGCGGGGTGAGCCGGGGGCCGAGCCGGAAGGTACGGCTCCGCGCTCGGTTCGATCACATATAGGACACGAGGCGTCCGCCGGGAACGGGTGCGGTTCAGCCTGACTGCGTGGAGAGACAGCGCGGTGGATGCCTGCTCAACGGATGCGTGACGTTGCTCGTCCTGGCCCTGGCGCTGGTGGGGTACGGCTGGTGGCGGCTCGAGACCGCCCCGGGGCGTACCGAGGCCAGGGCCAGGGACGACGTCACGCGGGCCGCCGCCGCCACGAGGACCCGGCTGTCGGCGGCGGCCGCCGGGGGCTCGCTGTTGGAGACGGAGCTGGACCGCGCGTTCCGCAAGGGTCCCGACAGCTGGGCCGAGGAGCGCGACGGACGGCACGTCACCGTCACCGCGCTCCTCACCGGCAGTACGGGCGTGTGGATGGGGACCGTGACCGCCGACGGCTGCTACGAGTTCACCGTCACGCCGGCCGCCGCACCACCCCCGGTCCGCGCGCGCGAAGTCCCGGACGGGCGGTGCGAGCGGCTGCTCCCGCGCCCGGCGCGGGAACCGGCCGACGTCGCCCGGGACCTGGCCGCCGAACTGCGCGCGACGGCGCCGAAGGGAACGGCCGGCGACTCCGCGCGCTGGACGATCCTGACGTCGACGCCGGGGGTGCGGCTGCAGGACCGCGCGTACGAGGGCAGCGGGGCGGCGCAGGTGACCGTGGCGCTCGTCTGGCTCGACGGCGGGAGCGGACCGCGGGGGTGGGACTGTTACGAGTTCCGCGTACGGGCCCCGCACACCGCCACCTTCAAGCCCCTGAAACCGGACGGCTGTCACCGGATCCAGCGGGAGCGGGACGCTCGGGCGGAGGCGGCCCGGCGGGACCAGCTCGACGAGGTGGCCGGAAGGATCCGGCGGGCGCTCGGGGACGCGGTGGCGCAAGACGGCCGGCTCACGGACGCCGGGACGCGGCGGGTGTTCGCGCTCCGGCAGGAGGACGCGGTCACGCCGCAGCAGGTCCTGGCGAACCTGTCGCACACGGACCGCTCGGCGGACGGATCCCGGATCACCCTGACCGCCCGCGTGAACGGCTTGCGCAGCATGCCCTGGTACGAGGGCTGCTACGCGTTCCGGGTCGACCTGCGTGCCCGCACCGTGACGGCCCGGTCGACCGTCAAGACCTGTTCCGTACCCGGGAGTTGACGGTACGCGCCGGCCGGAGTCGATCACGTGCGCATGCCCGTAGGGGCTAGGTTGTTGTCCCTACGACGACCAGCAACGAGGGATGGCCTTCATGGGCGACGACGCTCCCCGGCACGACTCCGCCGAGCAGTTGCACCAGCGGATCGACAGCTCCAAGGCGCACCCTGCGCGGGTGTACGACGTCTTCCTCGGCGGCAAGGACAACTACGCGGCCGACCGGGACGCGGCGGCCGCCGCCCTCGCGGCGAACCCGCGCGGCTACCTCGACGTGCGGCACAACCGCGACTTCATGCGGCGCTCGGTGAACTACCTGACGCGCGAGGCGGGCCTGCGCCAGTTCCTCGACATCGGCACGGGCCTGCCGACTCAGGAGAACGTGCACCAGGTCGCCCAGCGCATCGCCCCCGGGGCGCGGATCGTCTACGTCGACAACGACCCCGTCGTCCTCGCGCACGCCCGCGCCCTCCTGGCGAGCGGCCCGCAGGGCGCGACGGCCTACATCGACGCGGACCTGCGCGACCCGGCGAAGATCCTCCAGGCCGCCGCGGGCACCATCGACCTGGACGCGCCGGTCGCGCTCGGGCTCGTGGCGATCCTGCACTTCATCGAGGACGCGGAGGCGTACGAGATCGTGCGCTCGCTGGTGGACGCGCTGCCTCCGGGCAGTGCGCTGTTCCTGAGCCATCTCACCTCCGACCTGAACGCCGAGAAGATCGCCAAGGTGGCCGAGACGTACCACGAGCGCGGCTTCACGTTCGTGCTCCGCTCGGCGGACGAGGTGCGCCGGTTCTTCACGGAGAACGGCCTGGAGATCGTCGAGCCGGGCATCGTGCCCGCCCATCACTGGCGGCCCGACCACGTCGCCGACCACGACGGGGGCGCCGGCCGCGACGAGGCGTATGTGGCGAGCCTCGACCCGATCGAGCAGACGATGTACCGCGACATCAACGACGTCACCGACGACGACATCAACGTGTACGCGGCGGTGGCCTTCAAGCGCTGATCCCGTCAGGGATCCGTCAGGGGTCCGACAGGGTTAGCGTCGATGTATGACGTCACCCTCGCTCGCCGAAGCTCTCGCCGCCGGGACGGTCGTCCTGGACGGCGGGCTCTCCAACCAGCTGGAGTCCGCCGGGTACGACCTGAGCGACGAACTGTGGTCGGCCCGGCTGCTCGCCGAGCGGCCCGAGGCGATCGTGGCGGCGCATCTCGCGTACTACGAGGCGGGGGCCTCGGTGGCGATCACGTCGAGTTATCAGGCGACGTTCGAGGGGTTCGCGCGGCGCGGGGTCTCCCGCGAGCGGGCCGCCGAACTGCTCTCCCTGAGCGTCGAGTCGGCGCGCGAGGCGGCCCGGCGCGCGGAGGCGAAGGGGGTGCCGGGTCCGCTGTGGGTGGCCGCGTCGGCGGGCCCGTACGGGGCGATGCTGGCCGACGGTTCGGAGTACCGGGGCCGCTACGGCCTGACGGTGGCCGAGCTGGAGGCCTTCCACCGTCCCCGGCTCGTCGCCCTCGCCGCGGCCGGGCCGGACATGCTCGCCCTGGAGACCGTGCCGGACACCGACGAGGCGCGGGCGCTGCTGCGGGCCGTACGGGGGCTCGGTGTCCCGGCGTGGCTTTCGTACAGCGTCGCCGGTGACCGTACGCGCGCCGGGCAGCCGCTGGAGGAGGCGTTCGCACTCGCCGCCGACGCGGACGAGATCGTCGCTGTGGGGGTCAACTGCTGTGCCCCCGAGGACGTCGAACCCGCGGTGGCACTGGCCGCGCGCGTCACGGGGAAGCCGGTGGTCGCCTATCCGAACAGCGGCGAGTCCTGGGACGCGGAAGGGCGCGGCTGGCGGGGCGCGGCCACGTTCACCGCGGACCGCGTGGCCGGCTGGGAGCGGGCCGGGGCGCGGCTGATCGGGGGCTGCTGCCGGGTGGGACCCGGCCAGATCGCGGCGCTCGCCGCGGCTGTGCGTCACTGAGCGGCGCGGGTGGCCCCCCGGGCTGAGCGGGGGCGCGGCGCTGTCCGATTCGTTCAAGACCGGTGCGGGGGCGCGTGCCTACGGTGGGGGCATGACCGAGATCACCGCACGACTCGACGCCGTGGGCGTCGTCGTCTCCGACATGGCCGCCGCCGTCACGTTCTACCGCCGCCTCGGCCTCGCGTTCCCCGAAGGGGCCGAGGAGCAGCCGCACGCGGAGGCCGTCCTGCCCGGCGGCCTGCGCGTCCTGCTCGACACCGAGGAGACCGTGAAGTCGTTCCACCCGTCCTGGCGGGCTCCCGCCCGTGGTGCCTCCCGGCACGGGCTGGCCTTCGACTGCGGCGACGCGGCCGGGGTCGACGCCGTCTACGAGGAGCTGCTGGCCGCCGGGTACGAGGGCGAGCTCAAGCCCTGGGACGCGTTCTGGGGCCAGCGGTACGCCGTGGTCCTCGATCCCGACGGGAACGGTGTCGACCTGTTCGCACCGCCGGCCACCACCTCGTAAGCAGCGTCCGGCTACGAAGCCGTGCGCCCGGCTAGGACGCGTTCGCCCGGCGCCTGCGCACCCCGTCGAGCAGCCGGGCGCGCTGTTCCCCGGACGTCGCGAGGTCGACGCCGACGAGGGCGAGGGCCGTCGCCCCGTCGAGCACCGCGAGGTCGGCGCCCGGGGTCTTGCCGTGGGCGGTGAACTCGGGGGTGTGCTGCTTGGCACCGCCCGTGTCGTAGCCGACCGTCGGGTGGATCGACGGGACGCGCTGCGAGACGTTGCCCATGTCGGTCGACGCCATCGTCTCGCCGTGCAGCGAGGTGACCGTACGGCCCAGCTCGGCGGCGGCCCTCGCGTAGGACCGGGTCATCTCCTCGTCCTGGCGCAGGTCGGCGAAGTCCCTTCCGTGCGCGCTCACTTCGAGCTCGGCGCCGGTGGCGAGCGCGCCCGCCTCGAAGCACGCCCTGACGCGCTGCCAGGCCTCGGCGAGCTGCTCCACGGTGCGCGCCCTGACCTCGTAGCGGGCGGCGGTGCGGGCCGGGATGACGTTCACGGCCTGGCCGCCGTCGGTGACGATGCCGTGCACGACGACGCCGGGCGGCAGCTGCTGGCGCAGGAGGCCGACGGCGGTCTGGGCGACGGTCATGGCGTCGAGCGCGTTGACGCCCTCCCAGGGGGCGAGCGCGGCGTGCGAGGGCCTGCCCCGGTAGACGAGGTCCCAGGCGCCGATGGCCAGCGAGGAGGCGCCCACGGTGTCGTCGGGGGCGGCGTGCACCATCATCGCGGCGGCGACGTCGTCGAAGATCCCGGCGTCCATGAGGAGCACCTTGCCGCCGATGTCCTCCTCGGCGGGCGTGCCGATCAGCTTGACCGTGACGCCGAGTTCGTCGGCGACGGAGGCGAGGCCGAGCGCGGCGCCGACGGACGCGGCGCCGTTGACGTTGTGCCCGCAGGCGTGGCCGATGCCGGGCAGGGCGTCGTACTCGGCGCAGAACGCCATGACGAGGTCGCCGGTGCCGTAGGTGGCGAGCACCGCGGTGGGGAGGTCGCCGGCGCCGCGGGTGACGGTGAATCCGGCGCTCTCCATGAGGTCCGCGATCCGGGCCGCCGCGCGGTGCTCCTGCAGGGCGGTCTCGGGGTCGTCGTGCAGGGCGTGGCTGAGGGCGACGACCGGCTCTCGCCAGTTCCGTACAGCGCCGGTCACGGTCTTGCGCGCGGTCGGGATGTCGGTCATGCGAGGTCTCCGGTCGGGGCGAGGTGCGGTACGGGGGCGGCGGCGTCGGCGCGGGGCGCGCGGTAGCGCAGGGCGAGGGCCGTGCCCACGACGGCGGCGCAGGCGCACGCTCCCCAGCCCCACAGGTAGCCGGACTCCGCGATGCGCGTGGTGCCGGGCACGGCGTGGGCGGTGAAGAAGCCGCCGATCACGGCGGCGCCGATGGCCGCGCCCAGGGAGAGGGCGAGTTCGTTGAGGCCGACGGCGAGCGCGGTCTCGTGCTCCTCGACGACCTCCGCCGACAGGGTCCGCGTGATCGACTCGAAGAGCCCGGTCGCCAGGCCAACGACGAGGGCGGAGGTCACGTACTGGCCGAGGCTGTCGTGGAAGAGGGCCATGCCCAGGAAGCCGAGCGCGACGAGGACGCCGCCCGTGGCGAGCACGGCGCGGTCGCCGATGCGCCGGGCGAGGCGCGGCGTCAGCGTGGATCCGGCGAATCCGGCGACGACCATGGCGAGCGAGATGGTGGCGATGGCCTGCGGACCCATGTCCATGCCGTAGCCGTTCTCGGACCGTGAGGAGCCGAGGAAGAGGGCGTTGGCGCCGAGGAAGCCGATCGTGCCGAACGCGGCGCAGAACGTGTAGCCGCTGACCACCGCGAGCCGCGGGTTGGCCAGCATGCGGACGCTGACCAGCGGGTTCTCGGACCGGCGCTCGACGGCCACCCAGGCCACGAGGACGGCGACGGCCACGACGGTGAGCCCGATCGTGCGCGCCGAGGCCCAGCCCCACGTGCTGCCCTGGGCGAGGACGAGGACGAGCGCGACGAGGCCCGCGGTGAGCAGCGCCGCCGCGCCGTAGTGGAAGCGGCCGCCGCGCGGGATGTCGCTGTCCGGCAGTACGAGACCGGCGACGACGGCGAGCACGGCGACGGGGACCGCGGTCCACAGGCCGGCCTCCGCGTGGCCCTCGCTGAGCGCGCCGGCCACGAGCCCGCCGACGCCGATCGCGATGAGCAGGACGCCCACGAGGAGGGAGATCCCGGTGCGGTTCTGCTCGGGGGCGCGGGAGCGGAGGATGCCCACGAGGAGCGGGAAGAAGCCGACGAGGGCGCCCTGGAGGGTGACGCCGACGGCGAGGGTCACGGCGGACGGCCACGCGGCGATCAGGAGCGATCCGCCCGCCACCATCGCGAGCGCCACCCGCAGCAGCCTGCGGTGTCCGTGCAGGTCACCGAGCCGGGACAGCAGCGGTGTCAGCACGGCGCAGGCCAGCTGGAAGAGCAGGTAGATGTTGTTCTGCCCGACGGTGCCGATGTGCAGGCTCCGGCCGACCTCGGGGAGGAGCGGGGTCAGATAGCCCTGGACGATGCCGCTGAACAGGACGACGACGGCCATCGTCGCGACCATGGCCGGGCCGGAGCTCACCGCTCTGGGTCCGCGCCCCGTTCCCGTTGTGTGTGTGGACACAGCTTCACCTCTGGATCTTCTGGTGGCCGGAACCGAATGTGGTCGCTACTGTGCGGGCCGAGGCACGGACGGCCCCGAATATTCATGGATTCGTACGTACGGAGTGCTTGTGATGCGAGAAACGGTCACCGCCAGCGAACTGGACCTCGCTCTGGTGAACGCCCTCCAGCTGCGGCCCCGGGCGTCCTGGTCGGAGCTCTCGCCGCTGCTCGGCGTGACGGCGGGCACGCTGGCGCGGCGCTGGGACCGGCTGACGCGGGAGGCGCTGGCCTGGGTGTACGCGGCGCCGGGCCGCGAGTTCACCCGCAACCGCTGCACGGCGTTCGTGCTGCTGCGCTGCCTGCCGCAGGAGCGGGCGCGGCTGCTCGCCCGGCTGAGCGCGCTCCCGGAGGCGGTGACGATCGAGGTGACCGCCCCGGGCAGCTCCGACCTGCTGCTCGACGTGCTGGCCCCCGACCTTCCCTCGCTCAGCCGCTTCCTCACGCGGGAGCTCGACCAGCTGCCGGGGATCGTGTCGGTCAGCGCCCTGTTCGCCACGTCGCTCTACGTCGAGGGCAGCCGCTGGCGGCTGCGCTCCCTCGACCCCTCGCAGATGACGGCGCTCGGCAGTGCCACGGCGGCGCAGGAGCCGGCGCGCGGGCTCGAACTCGACCCCGTGGACCGGGCCCTGCTCGGCGAACTCGTGCGCGACGGGCGGCTCGGCCTCGCCGAACTCGCCGAGCGCACCGACACCAGCCCGCCCACCGTCCGCCGCAGGCTGCGCCGCCTCACGGACTCGGCGGTCCTGACGTTCCGCTGCGACATCGCGTCCGCGCTCGCCGGGCACCCGGTCCCGGTGTCACTGCTCGGCCGGGTCCCCGCGCGCGACATCGGCACCGTCCACCGCACGCTCGCCGCGCTTCCGGAGTGCCGTCTCGTCGCGGCCGTCACGGGTCCCGCGAACATCTTCGCCACGCTGTGGGTGCACGACCTGGGAGACATCCAGCGCCGCGAGACCGCGCTGTGCGCCCGACTGCCCACGCTCACGGTGACGGACCGCATCGTCGGCCTGCACACCGTCAAGCGCATGGGGCATCTGCTCGACGAGGAGGGGCGCCGGGTGGGGATCGAGCCGATCTCGCCCTGGTAGGCGCGGCGGCCCCGTCAGACGAGCCGGGTCAGCGGAACGCCCGCCAACTCCCTTACGTCGCGTGCCAGATGGGCCTGGTCGGCATACCCCGCCCGCGCGGCCGTCTCGGCGAGCGGCACGCCCCCGCGGGCCAGCGCGAGGGCGCGTTGCAGACGCAGGACGCGGGCCAGGGTCTTGGGTCCGTAGCCGAACGCGGCGAGGGAGCGCCGGTGCAGTCCGCGGGCGCCGAGCCCGGCGCTGTCGGCGGTCTCGGCGACGGTGCGGCCCGCGCCGAGCGACGCCACGATATGCGCGAGGACGGCGTCGGGCGGCGCGGCTCCCCGTTCGAGGGCCACGGTTTCGAGGGCGGCGGCCGGGTCGTGTGCCGCGTCGACGCGTTCGGTCAGGCGCCGTACCTGGTCCGACGGCCACAGGTCGGCGAGGTCGACGCGCCGGTCGCGCAACTCCCGGGCCGGGACGCCGAGGACGGCGGGCGCGGTGCCGGGGAAGAAGCGGATGCCGGCGAACCGGGTGGCGCCGCTGATGCCGGGCCGGTACGCATGGGTGTCGGGTCCGGCGACGAAGAGGCGTCCCTCGGTCCACAGCAGGTCCATGCAGCCGTCAGGCAGAACGTCCGGTGCGGGGCCCGCGCCGTCGCCGCCCGGAGTGACGGTACGGGTCCACAGGACCGCGCCCGCCACTCTCCGTGCCGCCCGCTCCCGGTACACGTCAGCCACGTCTTCGAGGCTACGCCGCGTGCGCGGGGCGCCGCCGGCCGGTCAGTTGTGGTCGCGGTGGTCGTGGTCGTGCCGGTCGGGGTCCTGCGTGTGGTCGCCGTTCTTGCGGACGTGCGTGCGCAGGCGGGACGACACGTCGTCCGGGGGCAGGAACTTCGACCAGCGCTCGGGGAACTCGGACGGCATGTCGGGGTCGTCCGCGTCGTCGATGCCGCCGTGCGCCTCGCGGGCGGCGGAGCGGGCCACGTACTCCGCGGCCTGCTTGGTCCGCCACCGCTCGTTGGCGGCGCGGGCGACCGAGGTCGCGACGGACGGCCAGACCCGGTCGATCGCCGCGTTCACCGCGGCGCCGACGAGCACCGCGAACGCCGATACGCCGATCCACAGGAGCACGGCGACGGGCGCGGCCAGGGATCCGTAGATGGTGGGGCCCTCGATGGTGCTGGTGATGTAGAGGCGGAGCAGGAAGCTGCCCGGCACCCACATCGCGAGGGCCACGAGGGCACCGGGGACGTCCTCGATCCACGGCGAGCGCACCGGCACGGACACGTGGTAGAGCGTCGTCAGGAAGACCACGGACAGAAGGAGGACGACGGGCCAGTACAGGACCTGGACCACGGTCTCCGACCACGGGACCAGGGCGATCACCGCGTCCGGGCCCGCGATCATCAGCGGCAGCGCGACCGAGCCGACGATCAGCGCGACGAGGAACAGCAGGAAGGCGAGCAGGCGGGTCTTGACGATGCCGCGCACACCGTCGAGCCCGTACATGACCGTCACCGTGTCGACGAACGTGGACACCGCGCGCGAGCCCGACCACAGCGAGAACAGGAAGCCGATGGAGATGACGTCCGGGCGGCCCCTCATCACGTCGTCGAGGATCGGCCGGGCGATCTCCTTCACGCCCTCGTCGGTCAGGACGGTGCGCGACGCCTCCAGGATGTTGTCCCGGACTCCGGCGATCGTGTGGGCGCCGGTCCAGGTGTCGACGTAGGCGAGCAGCCCGATGAGGGACAGGAGCAGCGGGGGCACGGACAGGAGAGTGAAGAACGCGGCCTCGGCCGCGAGCCCCAGGATGCGGTACTCCATGCACGAGTTGACGGTGTCCTTGAGCAGCAGCCAGGCGGTCCTGCGCTTCGAGACGTTGCGATAGAGGGCGCGGGCCCGGTGGAGTCGGCCTCTGCGTGGCCGATCGGGTGTTTCTTTTGCCTGGTGCACGTCCTTACCGTATCTGTCATGGCAGCCACCACCCACGCAGTGACCAACCAGGCTCCGCCCCTGGTGGGATATGACGTTTTTGCCGCGGACAGGGCCCTCACCGAGGGGGTCGAACGGCATCTGGAGCCCTCGCTCACGGCCGAGGCCCGCGAGGAACTCGGCGGCCTCGGCCGCGCCGCCGGTTCCACCCAGGCGCAGGAGTGGGGCGTGCTCGCGAACGCGAATCCGCCGACGCTGCACACCCACGACCGCTACGGGCACCGCGTCGACGAGGTCGAGTTCCATCCGGCCTGGCACCGGCTCATGGCCAAGGGTGTCTCGGCCGGACTCACGTCGGCCTGGTCGCGGCCCGGCGGCCATCTGCGGCGGGCGGCAGCGTTCCTGGTGTGGGGCCAGGTCGAGGCGGGTCACACCTGCCCGCTGTCGATGACGCACGCGGCGGTGCCCGCGCTGCGGGCCGACCCCGCGCTGGCCGCCGAGTGGGAGCCCCGGCTGACGTCGACGGTGTACGACGCGGGGCTGCGGCCCTCCTCCGTGAAGGCGGGCGTCGTGTTCGGGATGGGCATGACGGAGAAGCAGGGCGGCTCCGACGTCCGGGCGAACACGACGCGGGCGACGCCGCTCGCCGAGGACGGCGCGTACGAACTGACCGGGCACAAGTGGTTCTGTTCGGCGCCCATGTCGGACGGGTTCCTCGTCCTGGCGCAGGCCCCCGAGGGACTCACGTGTTTCCTGCTGCCGCGCGTCCTGGAGGACGGCACGCGCAACCCGTTCGCGATCCAGCGACTCAAGGACAAGCTGGGCAACCGGTCGAACGCGTCGGCGGAGGTCGAGTTCGACGGGACGTGGGCGCGCCGGGTCGGCGACGAGGGGCGCGGGGTGCGCACCATCATCGAGATGGTCGCCGCCACGCGCCTGGACTGTGTGCTCGGTTCGGCCGCGATCATGCGCCAGGCCGTCGCGCAGGCGATCCACCACTGCACGTACCGCGAGGCGTTCGGCGGCCGGCTCGTCGACAAGCCGCTGATGCGCAACGTGCTGGCCGACCTGGCGCTGGAGTCGGAGGCCGCGACGACGCTGGCGCTGCGGCTCGCGGCGGCCCAGGACGCCGTGCAGGACACCGGGTCGGAGCAGGAACGGGCGTTCCTGCGGATCGCGGTGCCGGCCGCCAAGTACTGGGTGACGAAGCGGTGTACGCCCCTGGCGGCCGAGGCCCTGGAGTGCCTGGGCGGGAACGGCTACGTGGAGGAGTCCGGCATGCCCCGGCTGCTGCGCGAGTCGCCGCTCAACTCCATCTGGGAGGGGTCCGGCAATGTGCAGGCGCTCGACGTGCTGCGGGCGTTGCAGCGCGAGCCGCAGGCGCTCAACGCGTTCCTCCAGGAGGTCGGCAGAGCGCGCGGCGCCGATCACCGTCTCGACGGCGCGATCAAGGACCTGCTGACCGAACTCGCCGACCTGGAAGGCATCGAGGCACGGGCGCGCCGGGTCGTGGAGCGGATCGCTCTCGTGCTGCAGGGCTCGCTGCTGGTGCGTCACGCGCCGCCGGAGGTCGCGGACGCGTTCTGCGCCTCGCGGCTCGGCGGGGACTGGGGTGGGGCGTTCGGCACGCTGCCGCACAGCCTGGGCCTGCGGTCGGTCGTCGAGCGGGCGCGCCCCGCGAGCTGAGCGGCCGGCCCGGGGCTACCGGGTGACGGCCGAGGTCACAGGCCTTGACCACTGAGGTCACGGGGGTGATGCTGCGCCGACACGGCATCACCCCCGCCCTGCAGGCCCCCTTGAGGAGCTCTCGAGCCACCGGAGTGGCACGGTTTCAGCTTCGACCGACGTACGGCTGTTCGCCAGAGTTGCAGAGGGTTGCAACTGTCACGCCCGCCTTTCCGCCCCACAAGCGCCGGAGAAGCGGCAGGATGAGCACACGTCCCCACGCACTGGTCTGTTCCAGGAGGACCCGTGACGCAGAAGAACTCGACCGTCGATCTCGGCCGGCTGTCCACCATGGACCACTCCCTGGCCGCGCGGCTCCTGAAAGGTGTCCGCGCCGCGACCCTGTCGGGGCAGCAGCCGCAGATCCTGCCGCGCCCGGTGATCGGCGAGTCCTGGAGCCGCATGCTCCGCATCGGTGTCGACCCGGACCGTGACGTGCGCTCGGGCCTGCTGAGCATGGAGGACGTGGAGGAGCGCCGCCAGTCGTCCGGGCTCCTGGAGGTCCTGCCGGTGCTGCGCGAGGCGCTGGTGACCGTCGCGGACGCGGCGCAGCACATCATGGTCGTGTCCGACGCGCAGGGGCGCGTCCTGTGGCGCGAGGGCAGCGCGGCGGTGCTGCACAAGGCCGACCGGCTCGGCTTCGAACTGGGCGCGGACTGGGCCGAGGAGACCGTCGGGACGAACGGGGTGGGCACGCCGCTCGTGACGCGGCGCCCGGTACAGGTCTTCTCCGCAGAGCACTTCGTGGGGTCGCTGCACACCTGGACGTGCACGGGGGCACCGATCACGGACCCGCGCGACGGGCAGGTGATCGGCGTGGTCGATGTGAGCGGCCCGCTGGAGACGATGCACCCGGCGACGCTGTCGCTCGTCGGGACGGTCGCGCAGCTGGCGGAGGCGCGGCTGCGGGAGCGGCATGCGGCGGCGCTCGACCGGTTGCGGGCCGTCGCGGCGCCGATCCTCGCGCGGATCGGCGGCCGGGCGGCCGCGGTGGACGTCCAGGGCTGGACGGCGGCGGTGACGGGGATGCAGCCGGTGGACCGGATCGCGCTGCCCAAGTCGCTGTCCGCGTTCTCGGAGCTCTCGGACGGGCGGGCCTGGGTGCCGACGCTGGGAATGTGCGCGGTGGCGCCGCTGCCGGGGGGCTGGCTGCTGCGGCCCGACGGCCCGGACGGGGCGGCCGAACCGCTCGGCGGCACCCGTGTCGTCCTGGACGTGAGCAGGCCCCGGCGCTGGTCGGTCACGGTGACGGACGGCACGCGGTCCTGGACGCACGAGCTGAGCCCGCGCCACGCCGAACTCCTCTATCTGCTCGCCCTGCACCGCCCCGGCGGGCGCAGCGCGTCGGGACTCGCGGAGGACATGTTCGGCGATCCGACGCGCACGGTGACGGTGCGCGCCGAGATGTCGCGCGTACGCCGCTATCTCGGCAGCCTGCTCGGGCACCGCCCGTACCGCTTCCACGAGGAGGCGGAGCTGGAAGTGGTGTTCCCGCAGAGCCCGGCGGACCTGCTGCCGCACTCGGTGGCGCCCGGCGTGCTGAGATCACGGTCGGCGCCGCCGCGCTGACCCCGGCCCCACAACAGCGGTTTCCTCAGGCGGAGTTGACTCTCAGACCCGGGCGAGGATCACCGAGCGTGCGAGGTGACGGGGCAGGTCCGGGTTGCGGCCGCGGGCCACCGCGACCGCCACCGCGAGGCGCTGCGTCCGCACCAGTTCGGCCAGCGGGTCGAGACCGCCGGCCACCCACATGCCGCCGGTGGCGTGCACCTCGTCGGCGAGTCCGGCGGGCGCCTCGCCGAGCATCCACGTGACGGTGCCGCGGGTCGAGACACTGATCGGGCCGTGCCGGTACTCCAGGGCCGGATGGGCGCCGGTCCAGGGGAGTTGGCTCTCGCGCATCTTGTGGGCCGCCTCGCCCGCGAGCCCCACGGTCCAGCCCCGGCCGAGGAACGTGAACTGTGTGCAGTCGACGAGCCACGGGGGCAGCGGCTCGGCGAGCGCGTCGTGCGCGTCGTCCACGACATCCTGCGAGTGGAGCCCGAAGTGGGTGCGCAGCAGGGTGAGGGCCGAGGTGGGGAAGCGGGTCTGCACGACGGACTTCTCGTCGGCGAAGTCGAGTGCGAGCACGTCGTCGGCGGCCGAGGCCACCGGCGTCGCGGCGTCCGTGGTGATCACGGTGGTCCTGACGCGTCCGCGCAGCCCGGCGAGGAGGCGGAGCACCTCGGTGGTGGCGCCCGAGCGGGTCAGGGCGACGACCCGGTCGTAGTGGCGTCCGGCCGGGAACTCCGAGGCCGCGTGGGCGTGGGTCTCGCCGTGGCCGGCGTCCTCGCGCAGCGCGGCGGCGGCCTGCGCCATGAAGAGCGAGGTGCCGCAGCCGACGACGGCGACCCGCTCGCCCGGCTCAGGGAGCAACGCTCCCTGGTTCAGGGCGAGTTCGGCCGCCCGGTCCCAGCACTCGGGCTGGCTGTACAGCTCGTTCTCGATATGGCTCATGGCGCACCCTCACATCCCAGCACATGCTTGGTTGTGCAAGTTATAGCGCGTTTCCGAGCATTTGAGATCAGTCGGCCGCGTCGAATCCCGCAGAGAGTCCATGTGCGCGCTCCAGAAGTCCATGCCCTTGCCCACCCATCGCGGCCACTCTCTTGTCGAGCACGAGCAGAGCACGAGCGCATATCTGCCAGCACCTCCCTCCCCCACCCTTCAGGAGGAACCTGTGCGTCGCTTCAGATCGATCGGATCCGTCTGCGTGACCGCCGTCGTCGCGGTCGCCGCCACTCTGGGCCTGTCCGCGCCGGCCCAGGCCGCGGGGCAGACCCCCGGCACCTACACCAACTACGGCTTCCCGTCCGGTACGACGGCCCTCACCGAGTCCACGTGGGGTACGACGGTCGAGGCGGACCCGGGCCGCGGAAACGTCTACTGGGCCCACCAGTTCGACTTCACCAACAGCGTCGGCGGCTACGTCGGCCAGCAGCGCTGGCGCACCGGCACCGGCATGTTCCTGTTCTCCCTGTGGGGCTCGACCGCGGCGAAGGCGGGCTCGGCCGGTACGTACTGCCAGACCTTCGACGAGTCGGGCACCGGGTACACCTGTCGCTACAACGAGGCGTTCACGGCGGGACACCACTACACGTACCGCGTCTCCCCCGACACGACCGACGGCTGGTACAAGGCGACGATCTCCGACGTCACGGCCGGCACGTCCTTCGTCCTGGGCAGCCTCCAGGTCGGCTCGGGCGCCCGGATCAGCGCGGGCGGCATGGTCGACTGGGTCGAGTACTTCGACTGGAACAGCAACTCGGCGACCTGTGAGGACGAGCCCTACTCACGGGCCCGCTTCGACCTCCCCGAGGGCACGTCGACGGGCGGCTCCGCCGTCACCGCCTCCGTCAGCTCGACGTCCACGAGCAGCACCTGCACCCAGTACGCCGACGTCACCCAGGTCTCGGGCGGCAGCGTGCACGACGACGCGACCGGCAACTCCGCCTCGGGCGACATCACGGGCAGCAGCGGCAAGTGCGTCGACGTCACGGGCGGCGGCAGCGCCGACGGCACCCCGCTCGAACTGTGGACGTGCGGCGGCGGCAACAACCAGAACTGGGTCCTGTCCCACGACGGCACCGTACGCGCGCTCTACAAGTGCATGACGGTGAGCGGGAGTTCGGTGCAGCTGTCCACGTGCGACGGTTCGGCCGCGCAGCAGTGGCAGCGCTCCGGGGACACCCTCGTCAACCAGGGCAAGTGCCTGGACGCCCAGGGCGGCGCGGGCACGGACGGCACGAAGCTGATCAGTTACACGTGCTCGGGCGGCGCCAACCAGCGCTGGTCCACGCCCAGTTGATGCGGACGTGACCGGGCGCCGCCACCACACGCCCTACGGGCGCCCGGTCACACGCAGATGACTTCGATGCCCTGCGCCGTGATCTCCTCGACGAGCGCCTCGGGGGCGTCCTTGTCCGTCACCAGGATCGACACCGCGTTCAGCGCGCACACCTGGGCGAACGCCCGGCGGCCCAGCTTCGAGGAGTCGGCCACCACGATGACCGTGCCCGCGCGTTCGGCGAGCGAGCGGTTCGCGCTGGCCTCCGACTCGTCGTGGGTGGCCGCGCCGAAGCGCGGATGGACCGCGTCCACACCGAGGATCGTGTAGTCGAGGGCAAGGCTCTGCAGGACGGACGTGACGAGCGGGCCGACGAGCTCGTACGAGCTCGGCCGGGCCACGCCTCCCGTGACGACGATCTTCACATGGGGGCGGATCGCCAGCTCGTTGGCGATGTTGATCGCGTTGGTGACGACGGTGAGCGCGACGCCTCCGGACGTGCCGCCCGGGTCGGTGCGGACGGCCAGTTCCCTGGCCACCTCGGAGGTCGTGGTGCCGCCGTTGATGCCGACGACGGAGCCCGACGGGACGAGTTCGGCGACCGCCTTCGCGATCCGCTGCTTCTCGTCCGCCTTGCGGGCCGTCTTGTAGCGCAGCGGCAGGTCGTAGGCGACGGAGCTCACCACGGCCCCGCCGCGTGTGCGGGTCAGCAGGGACTGCCGCGCCAGTTCGTCCATGTCGCGCCGGATCGTGGCGGAGGAACAGCCCAGTCGCTCGGCCGCCTCCGTGACATCGAGATGACCCTCATTGCCGAGTATTTCCAGCAGTTGGGTCCATCGGGCATGTGCGCCCACTTGCTCCTCCTCGCGACGCGCGTAGCGTAACCCGCGCCGTTCTCCGCATCCAGACGTGATCATGCGCGCACGTACACGTGACCGTCTGTGTGCGCACGCAGGCGTGGGCGGGCCCGCCCCCTCCGAACGGGCCCGCCCACGCCTGCGCCGTGGCTGCTACTCCCCTGCTTCGCGCGGCAGTTGCCCGCCGTCGAAGTACGCGAGAAGCTCCGGCTCGAGCTCGGGGACGTCGTACGGCACGCCCCCCTCGCGCAGCGAGCGGGTGGCGAGCGCGCCGGCGGCGACGCTCATCCGGGCCGCGACGGGCGACGTGTCGGTGACGCCGCCCTCGCGCACGAAGCGGCAGAACTCGCCGATGATGCGCTCGTCGGCGCCGCCGTGCGAGCCCGTCGCCTCGGGCACGCGGTACACGATGTCGGCGTCCTTGCGGTAGCCGGTCGGCCCCGTGTTCCAGACCCGGACCTCGTCGCCGGGGCTGTCCCCGAAGTTCTCGAGGCGGCCCTCGGTGCCGATGACCGTGTAGTTGCGGAAGTAGTCGGGGCTGAAGTGGCACTGCTGGTAGGCGGCGATGACGCCGTTGTCCAGCTGCATGTTCATCACCGACACGTCCTCGACGTCCACGACGTGGTGCAGGTCGTGGCGCTCCGTCGGCGGCCAGTCGAACTCCTTCAGCCAGCCGTCGGGGCGGGGGGTGTCCGGCTCGCGGCGCGGCAGGTCCCCGTAGACCATGAGGTCGCCGAGGGCGTTGACGCGCTTGGTGTAACCGCCGGCCAGCCAGTGCACCACGTCGAGGTCGTGCGCGGCCTTCTGGAGGAGGAGGCCCGTGGTGCGGGTGCGGTCGGCGTGCCAGTCCTTGAAGTAGTAGTCACCGCCGTACGAGACGAAGTGCCGTACCCACACGGTCTTCGGCTCGCCGATCTCGCCGCGCGCGATGATGTCGCGCATGAGACGCACGACGCCCATGTGGCGCATGTTGTGGCCGACGTAGAGGCGGGTGCCGGTCTTGTAGGCGGTGCGCAGGATCGTGTCGCACTGCTCGACCGAGATGCCGAGCGGCTTCTCGACATAGACCGGCTTGCCCGCTTCGAGCGCCTCGCAGGCGATCGCTTCATGGGTGTCGTCGGGGGTGGCGACGATGACGGCGTCGATCGAGGGGTCCTCGAGGAGCCTTCGGTAGTCGTCGACGGCGACCGCGCCCTCGTACAACTCCGGTACCTTCGCCCGGATCTGCGGGTCGAGGTCGGCCACCGCCGCCACGACCGATCCCTTGCCGGGGCGGTGCGCGGCGGTCGCCAGGTTCCGTCGCAGGCCGAGCCCGATGACGGCGATGCGCAGGTCTTCCACGTGCGGGTGTCCTGTTCTGCGTGCGGGACGCATAGGGGTGCTGAGCGGTGCTTGCCGTGCCGGGCGCGCTACTTGCTGTCGGCGATGGCCTTCTCGAACTCGTCGCGCATCGCGTTGCCCGCGTCGCGCTGCCAGGTCGGCAGGATGTCCTTCTTGAAGGAGGCGAGCGGGGTGCGGCCGGCGACGATGTCCTTGACCGCCGTGTACACCGTGTCGGTGGAGGACGCGCCCTTGTTGGCGTTGGTGTCGGAGAAGAAGCCCGTGGTCGGGTTGATCTTGGCGATCTTCATCAGCTGCTCCTCGGCGTCGTGGACGCCGCGGGTGATGTCCCCCTTGCCGGGCAGGTAGAGGGTCTGCGGGGCATTGCCGAAGAAGTTGATGGCCTGCCGGGTGGTGAGGACCTCGGCGTTGCCCTTCTTGTTGAGGAGCACGTCGCCGTCCTTGGAGCGGGTGTGGTGCGTGCCCTCGATGCCGTTGTCCAGGAAAAGCCGCTCCTCGGTGCCGAAGGGGGCGCTGAGGTAGTTCATGACCTGGAGCAGGGTGTCGATACGGTCCTTGCTCACGGCCTTGTTGATGGCCGTGAAGCCGACCGATCCGTAGCCATAGCCCCAGGTGGGGGTCATCCCCTTCTCCGCGGCGAACGGAACGACGACCTTCTCCGGCCAGTCGTACATGTTGCTGTCGTTGAGGAAACCGGGGAAGGACTGGACGTGCAGTCCGAGGAACCCGCCCTCCATCTTCTCCAGGGTCGTCGGCAGGTTCGGGTCCGGCCAGAACAGCTGCGCCTTCTGGCACTTGAGGGCGAACTCCAGGCCTGCGTGGAACTCGTCGGTCTCGAAGTAGTGGGTGAGCTTCCCGCCCTCCGAACGCCAGCCGTTGGGCGCGCCGTGCCAGTACGCGAACTGCAGGATGTGGTTCACGTACGCCGGCTCCAGGACGTACTTCTTGCGCTTGACGTCGAGGAGTTCCTTCGCCTTGTCGAAGAAGTCCTGAGCGCTGTCGAACTGCACGCCGCCGACCGGCTTCCAGAAGTCCTCGTTCGCCACGTAGACCTGACCCATGCGGCCGTACGGGACCGCCATGCCCCAGATCTTGCCGTTGAAGACGGCCGTCTTCCAGGCGAACCCGGGGATGTTGGCGAGGTTCGGGTACTTCTTGACCGCGTCGCCCGACAGGTACTCGGTGAGGTCGTGGAACTTCGCCTCGAGGAGAGCGGGGACGTTCTTGAGGCCCTGGTTCGGCGGGAACCACATGAGGTCGGGCATGTCGCCGCCGGCGATGGTGGCGTTGAACTTCGCGCGGTAGACGTCGTCGGCGCCGAGGCCGTTGACGATCGTCATCTTCAGGTCGGAACCCAGGCGCTTGTTGAGCTCCTGCCAGTACTGGTTGCGGTTCATCGCGGGGGCCGCGGTCGTGAAGGTCTCGGTCAGGGCCGTGACCGGCTTGCCGTCGCCCGGCTTCTTGGTGACGCTGCGGGTCAGGTTCTTGGGGTAGCGCAGGTACGCCGGGTCGAGGCCCGCCGCGTTGCCCGGCAGGTCCGGCGCCGGGACGTTCGCGGGGACGTACGTCGGCAGCTTCAGCTTGGCCGACGCCTTGGCGCCGCCACCGCTCGAGGCCGCGCCGGAACCACAGGCCGTGAGGGAACCGGCCCCGGCGACGGTGAGGCCGGCGACGGTCGCGGCACCGAGGAACCCGCGGCGGTTGAAGTCTCTGGAGGACATGACTCTCCTAAGGGGCGAGGAGCGGTTGAGGGTGGTGGCTCAGGCCTTGATGGCGCCGGTGAGAACGCCCTTGACGAAGTACTTCTGGAGGAACGGGTAGACCGCGATGATCGGCAGGACCGCGAGGATGAGCACGGCCATCGACAGAGCGGTGCTGGCGGGCAGCACGCTCACGCCGAGCGCCTTCGCGTTGAAGGTGTCGCCCTGGAGGACGTAGCTGCGCAGCACCACCTGGAGCGGCAGCTTGTCCGGGTCGTTGATGTAGAGCATCGCGTTGAAGAAGCTGTTCCAGTACGTCACCGCGTAGAACATGCCGACCACGGCGATGACGGCCTTCGACAGAGGAAGCACGATCCGGCACAGGATGGTGAGTTCACCGGCGCCGTCCAGGCGCGCCGCCTCGTGCAGCTCGTCGGGGATGCCCTGGAAGAACGCCCGGACCACGATGATGTTGAACGCGTTGAGCAGGATCGGCGCGATCATCGCCCCGTAGGTGTCGAGCAGTCCCAGCTCCTGGACCACCAGGTAGTTCGGGATGATGCCCGGCGTGAACAGGAACGTGCCGACGACGATCAGGAGCAGCGGCTTGCCCGCGAAGGTCCGCGGCCGGGAGAGGCCGTAGGCGAGCGCGATCGTGCAGAGCAGGCTGAGCGCCGTGCCGATGACCGTGACGCCGATGCTCACGAGGGCGGCGCGGGTGATGACACCGCCGGACAGGACCACCCGGTACGCCTCGAGCGTGGGGTGCGACGGGAACAGCACATAGCCGCCGTTCGCGGCGAGCTCGGCCTTGGAGGAGAGGCTGGTACCGATGGCCAGCAGGAACGGGTAGCCGACCGCCACGATCATCGCGACGATGACGATGAACTTCAGCGTCTGGGCGGCCGGGTTGGGCTGTTCCATCCAGGCGGGGCGCTCGGCGGAGCCGCGGCGCTTCCTGCTGCCGGTGCGGCCCTTTCGGCTCTCCCGGCTCTCCTGGCTCTCGGGCCGCAGGGTGGTGGATATGGGCGCGGTGCTCACTGGTAGACCCCCTGCTCGCCGAGGCGGTGCGCGAACTTGTTGGCGAGGACGATCATGACGAAGCCGATGACGCCCTTCATCAGGCCGGCGGCGGTGGACATGCCCCAGTCGCCGTCGACGACGCCGTGGAAGTAGACGTAGGTGTCGAGGACCTCGGAGGCGTCCCGGCCGACGTTGTCGCGCTGGAGGAGGATCTGCTCGAAGCCGACCGACAGGATGTCGCCGAGGCGCAGGATGAGCAGCATGATCATCACGGGCCTGATGCCGGGCAGCGTGATGTGCCACATGCGGCGCAGCCAGCCCGCTCCGTCCATCGCCGCCGACTCGTAGAGCGAGGTGTCGATGGAGGCCATCGCGGCGAGGAAGATGATCGCTCCCCACCCGGCGTCCTTCCAGACGCTCTGGGAGGTGATCAGGTAGATGAACGTGTCGGGGTTGTTCATGATGTTGCCGACATGGACGCCGTGGTCGTTCAGGTAGCTCGTGATCGTGCCGGCGCCGCCGAAGACCTGCTGGAACATGCCGACGACGACGACCCACGACAGGAAGTGCGGCAGGTAGACGACCGTCTGCATGAGGCGGCGGGTCTTGTTGCTGATCAGCGAGTTGAGGAAGAGCGCGAGGGCGATCGGCGCGGGGAAGTAGAGGATCAGCTGGACGGCGCTGATCTTCAGCGTGTTCCAGACGGCCGTCCAGAACTCCGGCTGTTCGAGCAGGGCCTTGAAGTTGTCCCAGCCGACCAGCGGGCTTCCCTTGAAGCCGAGGTAGGGCTGGTAGTCCTGGAAGGCGATGCTGTTGCCCGCGAGCGGGAGATAGAAGAACACCGCGAAGTAGAGGATGCCCGGCACACACAGCAGGAGCAGGGTGCGGTCCTGTCTCAGACGCTCGCGCAGGCTCCGCCGGTCGGCGGGCTTGCGCCCCTTCCCGCCCGGCGTCCCCTTCGTGCCGGACGCCTTCTTCCTGCCCGACGTTCCGGGTGTCTCGTGCGGTAGGTCGGGCGGGTTTTGCGATGTGGGCGTGGGCGATGCGGACGCAGCGGCCGACACATTCACCTCCTGCGTCGAGTGGCGAGCGAGGGTTGATTTCACAGGGCCCTCGCGGGGGCTGCGGCCCGGCGCGCGAGGTACCGGAATCTTGCGCCAGCCTGCCGATGAATGACAAGACTTGATTGGTAACTATTTAGATCTTGCAGCTTCACGCATGAAATGCGCAGGCAACGAACACGGACACCGCAGTCACACGCACCGCCCCCGACCTGGGCGAAGCTGCCCGTCCGTGTTCGGACTGACGACCGCTGCTGTTTGGACTTTGGTGGAAATTGCTTCGTAGGGCCCGGGCCACCCCCTGGACAGCGCGTGTTCACACCGTCGCGGCAGGGAGAGACATGCGGCCCAGGTCGATGCCGTTCGCGGTATCCGGGTCGGCGGCCCGACGACCCGATGCGCGGAATCTTCAGCAGAGCCCTCGGGCCGGCGCACCCCGAATGAAGCCCGGTGGCTCAGGAGGCCGAAGGACAGCGCGAGTGTGAAGACGAACGCGAACGTTACGGCGGCGTCATAGAGCGTGAGGGGGAACTCGGCGAGTTAGACGATGCCGCCCACCTGGATCGCGCCGCCCCGGAACACGGGCCGTTCGTCGCCGGGTCGAGCCGGCCGACGACGACCACGCCGTGGCGGACCGCGACGACGAGCACGGCCGGGGAGACGACATCCGGCGCACCCGCGAGGCCGTGAACGAGGCCTTCGCGGCACCGTGACGGCCCCGCGCGCCCCCTCTTGCCCCACGTCCTCCGATGGCGCAAGATGTGCCCGGCGCGCGCGATCATGCTCTAAGGCGCACGCTTTCAAGCACATTTGCGCACGATGTTGCGCAGTACAGCCCGACGCACTCCTTCACGCATCCACCTCCATCACAGGCAGGGTTTTCGATGACTGGACGCTTCACCCGTTCCCTCAGACGGCGGTCCGTGCCGCTCCTCGCGGCGCTCGGCCTCGCCGCCGGAGCCGGCCTGGCCTCCGCCCCCGCGGCGAACGCGGACGACACCGTCGGCACGACCCCGGGGACGTACACCTACTACTCGTTCCCGTCGGCGGCCGACGGGCTCAGCGAGGTCACCTGGTCCACGACGGTCGAGAAGGACCCCGGCTACAACGCGAACACCTTCTGGAGCCACCAGTTCGGCTTCAACGTCGGCAACGGCGCCTACATCGGGATGCAGCGCAACGGCGGCGACAAGCCGACGTTCCTGTTCTCGGTGTGGGACAGCTTCGAGCGCAAGCCCGGCTCGGAGGGCAGCTACTGTCTCCAGTTCGGCGGCGAGGGCGAGGGCTCCAGCTGCCGCATGAACCACGACTGGGAGGAGGGGCACACCTACACCTCCACGGTCGCCTACGAGGGCGACGGCTGGTTCGGCGCCACCATCCACGACACGACCACGGGCGAGTCGTTCAAGCTCGGCAGCGTGCAGACGCCGGCCACCGCTATCAAGTCCACGGGCCTGATCGACTGGGTCGAGTACTTCGAGTGGAACGACCCGCGGGCCACCTGTTACGACCAGCCGTACTCCGACGCCCACTTCGGCCTGCCCACCGGCACCGCCGTCGGTGCCGGCGCGGCCGTCAGCTCGGTGACCAAGACGAAGAGCAACCCGCCGTGCGCCGCCGCCGTGGACACGCGTCCCGACGGAAGCACCAACCAGCGTCTGGCGCTGGGCAATTCGAAGCGCGCCGAGATCTCCGCGCCCGGCGACAAGTGCCTCGCCCCGAGCGGCGCCGCCGAGGACGGCGCGGAGCTCACGCTCGCCGCGTGCAAGGACAACGGTCCCGGCGCCTTCGAGCAGTCCTGGGTCCTCGCGGCCGACGGCACCGTCCGGCTCCCGTCGAACTACTGCCTGACCGCGAGCGACAAGAAGAGCGTGCGCATCACCGACTGCGCGGGCGACATCACCACGGGCGGCAAGGTCACCGACCCGGCCAAGCTGTGGAAGTACAACCCGGGCAAGAAGACCCTGGTGAACCAGGCGACCGGGCGCTCCCTCGCCCGCGCGGGCTCCGGCGTGAAGCTCGCGCCGGCCGGACCGGACACGCAGGGCTGGAACGCGCCGCTGCCGGTCGGCGCCCCGTAGGGCGCCCCGACCGGGCTCAGGGCGCCCCGCCGGTCATCACCGGTCGGACGAACTCCCGTTCCATGCACCAATGTTGGGCGCCGCTCCCGGCACCACCGGGTTGCCCGCGAAGTCGCGGGTGCCCGCGTCGGCGAGCGGCGCCCCCGCGCCGAGTGCGGGCGATCCGGCACGCAGGGCATAGGCGGCCCCGGCATCGCCGTAGCCCGTGGCCGCGCCCGGGCGGGTGAGCAGCGGGTCGGCGGTGGTGCCGCCGGGGTTGGAGGGCGTCGCCCCGATCCCGTACAGGATGTTGTGGGACGCGGTGACGCCGCCGGAGCGCAGCGTGAAGGCCGCCGTGCCGGCGCCTTCCTTCACCACGATGTTGTTGTCGAAGGCGATCTCGTGCCGACTGGTGGTGTTCTCGTTGACGACGGTCTGGCTGACACCGCCACCGACATAGATCGTGTTGTGCAGGAAGCGGACTCCGGAGAACGAGCCGCGGCAGGTCTCGATGCCTCTGAAGTGGTCGTTCTGGCTGATGTTGAAGCGGATCACGGCGTCGCCGAGGGTTCCGTCGGCGCTGCAGACGAGGAAGAAGCCGCCCGCGTTGTCGTGGCTGTAGTTGTACTGGAAGACGGTTCCGAAGGAGCCCTCGTCGACGTCGTACGCCATGCCGTCGCGGGTGGTCTCACCGCCGGACGTCTCGTTGTACTGGAAGACGGTGCCGTCCGCGTTCCACGGCCACATGCCCGCGTTGTATCCGGCGGAGCGCCGCTGGAAGCCGTGCAGGGAGTTGTGCTCGACCAGGGCGTTCCGGGTGGCGGTCATGACGATGCCGTCGCCGCCGAGGTCGTCGAGGGTGTTGCCGCGCACGACGACGCCGGTGGACGGGACCCAGCGCGGGCCGTTCGGGTCGTAGCCGCTGATGGCGGGCCGCTGGTTCCAGCTGGAGGCGAAGAAGATGCCCTCGCGGTCGATCGTCCTGAGGGTGTTGTTCTCGACGCGCACGTCGTCGTAGCGCGTCTCCTTCGCCGACCCGGTGACGGAGAAGAGGATGCCCGCGGAGCCGTCGTTGTCCTTGGTGTCGTCGCCGCGGATGTCGTGGATGTCGAGGCCGGTGAGGCGGTAGTGCCTGCCGGTGCCGTAGTCGCTGAGGACGACGCGCACGCCGCGGCGCTTGGTGCCCGGGTTCGCCGCGTTGGTGATCTCCAGGTCGGAGACCTCGATCCACTGCGTGTTGCGCAGGAGGACGGTGTCGGGTGCGCCCGCGCCGTCGATCACCGGCTTCGCCCCTGAGCCGTACGGGGCGATGCGGACGGGGCTGCCGGGGGCGCCCGCGCCGTTCGGGGCGAGGGTGCCCGTGCAGTGGGTGCCGCGCTTGAGGAGCACCTGGTCGCCGGGGCCGAGGCGCTGGGCGTCGACGGCGGCGAGCGTGCGCCACGGCGCCTTTCGGGTGCCCTTCTCGGGGCCGGTGCCGGCCCGGCAGTCGACGTAGTGGGTGCGCGGCGAGAAAGGGGAGGCGGCCGTGGCGGCGGGGGCGGCCGCGAGGGCCGTGACGCCGGCGGTCGCGGCGGCGCAGAGAGCGACGAGCGCGGTGCTGACGCGGCTGCGTCTCATGACGTACCTCCGTGTGTGGTTGCGGGGCCGGAGGGGATGAAGTGGCCCGGCGGGGTGGCTCAGAGCGTGCCGCCCTGCCGGGCCCGACTCCATGGACTTATGGAGGAGGGGTCCTGGACATCCGCAGGAGCGCCCTCCGGTCCCGCGCGGACTCACACCCCGGGGATGCCCCGGGCCTGGAACGCCTTGCGCACGGCGTCCGCCGCGCTCTTGCCGTACATCTTCTGCGCGGTCGCGACGGTCTTCAGGGCCGCGTCCGTGAAGCTGGTGTCCGGGGCGAAGCCGAACTGCGCGTCGACGATGACGCGGTCGGCCGTGCGCGCGCCGAGCGCGCCCCTGATGTCGAACAGTGCCTGGGACCAGATCTCACCGTCCGCGTGCACCTCTCCGACCTTGTCGGCGTACGTCTTGCCGGTGTCGAGGCGGCGCAGGCAGTGCGGGGCGGTCGCCGTGTACGAGACCGAGTCCCAGTCCCCGACACAGGCGAGGTCGGTCTTGCGGGGCCAGCCGTACTTGGCGTCCGCGTAGGAGCCGACGGACGCCGCCAGGTAGTCGCCCCACGCCTCCCCGATGGAGCCGGCCTCCTCGGAGGTGCCGAACCCGGGGACCTGCGCGTTGTGCACGGCGTGTCCGTACTCGTGGACGATGACCTCGGCGTCCTCCGCGTCGTCGACGCCGCCCTTGCCGAAGCGGATCTCGGCCTTCTTGTCGGTGAAGAAGGAGTTGTCGGCGCCCCACTGGTCGATACGGACCGGCTGCTGCCGGTCGTTGGCGCCCGGCAGCTCGCTGCCGAAGCCGAGGCTCTGGAGGTACTCCTGCGCCTCGTTGACCCAGAAGTAGGCCATGACCTGCTCGAACTGGTCGTCCCTTCGGTCATACGCACCGGCGCCGGCGACCGAGGCGGCGCCGCCGGTGTTCGATCTCACGGAGACCCACGTGCCCGAGAGGCCGCCGCCGGCGTCGAGGTTTCGCAGGGCCGCGAGGGTATAGGCGGAGGCGGGTACCGCGGTCGCGGAGTCCTTCGCGTCGGTGAGGGTCTGGTCGCCGGACGACTGGACGGGGTTGACCATGAAGATGCGGCCTTGCGGGTCCGCGGCCTGTGCACCGGCCGTGGCGGAGGCCGGGGCCGCGACGGTCGCGAGGGCCACGGTGGTGATGGCCGTGGCGAGGAGACCGCGGGGTGTGCGGCGAGCTGTCCTGCGGGGCATGAACATTCCTCCGGGTACGTCGTGCGCAGGGGGTGGCATGGCGCGGGCGGATCTTCCCGTATCGCGGACCGCTTTGGCCAGGGTGCGGGCCCCGTGATTGCCTGACCAGCATGAGCAACATCGCTGTGACCACCTGGTCCCTGGAGCAGACCGCTCCCTCCGACCTCCGGCCGGCCGCCGCACCCGAGGGCGGCGACCTCCGTGTCGTCCGCGCCGAGGTGCCCTCGCCGGAGTTCAGCCGCTTCCTGTACGCGTCCGTCGGAGGCGACATCCTCTGGACCGACCGGCTGAGCTGGACCTACGCGCACTGGCAGGAAGTCCTGGCGCGTCCGGGTACCGAGACCTGGGTGGCGTACGAGAAGGGGACCCCGGCCGGTTACGTCGAGCTGGAGGCGCAGGACGACGGCGTCGTCGAGGTCGTCTACTTCGGCCTGATCCCCGCGTTCCGGGGCCGGCGCATCGGTGGTCACCTCCTCTCCTACGGAGTGGCCCGCGCCTGGGACCTGGCCGAGCGGTGGCCGGACCGCACGCCGACGAAGCGGGTCTGGCTGCACACGTGCAGCAAGGACGGTGAGCACGCGATGGCCAACTACGAGCGGCGCGGGTTCCGCCTCTTCGACACGAAGGTCGAGGAGGAGCCCGAGGTGGCGACGCCGGGGCCGTGGCCCGGGGCGTAGTCGGGACGTAAGAACAGGGACAAGAACATGAGGGGCGTCACGGGACCGTGGCGCCCCTTCCCGTACTCTCCCCTCTCTCCGGTCCATTCCCGTCCCCTCCAGTGACGCGCGACACACCTGTCCGCGATGCGAGACAGTCTTGTCCACCTTCTGGACAGTGGTGGACTGGGCCGAAAGTCCCATGACACGCTTCCGTCATGGATCGAGCTGGAATTGCCTTGGTGAGTCGGCGACACGTCGATCTCTGCCGCATGTCCAGCGCCATGTGTCCGGTGAGCTGACTCCACCAGCACCGCCGCACTTTCTCCCTACAGCACCCTGCGCACCGCCGCGCCCTCGCGCGAAGTGTGCTGGTCAAAGCTGTCAGAGCCTCCGCCCGCCTGAAGGACGTACACCCATGGCTGCCACCCCTGAAAAGCCCACGACCGCCGCGCCGCGCCGCAAGGTGAGCCGTCACCGCGGCGAGGGCCAGTGGGCCGTGGGTCACTTCACGCCGCTCAACGGCAACGAGCAGTTCAAGAAGGACGACGACGGTCTCAACGTGCGGACACGCATTGAGACGATCTACTCGAAGCGCGGCTTCGACTCCATCGACCCCAACGACCTCAGGGGCCGCATGCGCTGGTGGGGGCTCTACACCCAGCGCAAGCCCGGGATCGACGGCGGCAAGACCGCGATCCTGGAGCCGGAGGAGCTGGACGACGAGTACTTCATGCTCCGCGTCCGCATCGACGGCGGCCGGCTGACCACCGAGCAGCTGCGCGTCATCGGCGAGATCTCGCAGGAGTTCGCCCGCGGGACCGCCGACATCACCGACCGGCAGAACATCCAGTACCACTGGATCCGCATCGAGGACGTGCCGGAGATCTGGCGGCGCCTCGAAGCGGTCGGGCTCTCCACCACCGAGGCCTGCGGTGACACGCCCCGCGTCATCCTCGGTTCGCCCGTCGCCGGGGTCGCCGCCGACGAGATCATCGACGGCACGCCCGCCATCGACGAGATCCAGCGGCGCTTCATCGGCAACCCGGAGTTCTCGAACCTGCCGCGCAAGTTCAAGACCGCGATCTCCGGCTCCCCGCAGCTCGACGTGGCGCACGAGATCAACGACATCGCGTTCGTCGGCGTGAACCACCCCGAGCACGGCCCCGGCTTCGACCTCTGGGTCGGCGGCGGCCTGTCCACCAACCCCAAGCTGGGCCAGCGCCTCGGCGCCTGGGTGCCGCTCGACGAGGTGCCGGACGTGTACGGCGGCGTCATCGGCATCTTCCGCGACTACGGCTACCGCCGCCTGCGCACCCGCGCCCGCCTGAAGTTCCTGCTCGCCGACTGGGGCACCGAGAAGTTCCGGCAGGTCCTGGAGGACGAGTACCTCCAGCGGAAGCTGGTCGACGGCCCCGCGCCCGAGCAGCCCGCCGGCACCTGGCGCGACCACCTCGGCGTGCACGCCCAGAAGGACGGCCTCTTCTACGTCGGCTTCGCGCCCCGCGTCGGCCGCGTGGACGGCACGACCCTCACCAAGATCGCCGAGATCGCGGGCGCCCACGGCTCCGGCCGGCTGCGCACCACCGCCGAGCAGAAGATGATCGTGCTCGACGTGGCCGAGGACCGGGTCGAGTCGCTGGTGGCCGAGCTGGAGGCGCTGGACCTGAAGGTCAACGCGTCCCCCTTCCGGCGCGGCACCATGGCCTGCACCGGCATCGAGTTCTGCAAGCTCGCGATCGTGGAGACGAAGGCGCGCGGCGCCTCGCTGATCGACGAACTGGAGCGCCGCGTCCCGGAGTTCGACGAACCCCTCACGATCAACATCAACGGCTGCCCGAACGCCTGCGCCCGTATCCAGGTCGCGGACATCGGCCTCAAGGGCCAGCTGATGCTCGACCAGGACGGCAACCAGGTCGAGGGCTACCAGGTGCACCTGGGCGGCGCGCTCGGCCTCGAGGCCGGGTTCGGCCGCAAGGTCCGCGGCCTGAAGGTCACCGCGGCCGAGCTCCCCGACTACGTCGAGCGCGTCCTCAAGCGCTTCCAGGCAGAGCGCGAGGACGGCGAGCGCTTCGCCACGTGGACGGCGCGCGCCTCCGAGGAGGCACTTTCGTGAGCGGAGCGAGCGAAGCGAAGGACACGGTATGAGCGAGCGGGCCGCCCCCTTCTACTGCCCCTACTGCGGTGACGAGGACCTGCGTCCGAACGAGACCGGGCACGGCGCGTGGGAATGCGCGGCGTGCAATCGGGCCTTCCAGTTGAAGTTCCTCGGGCTGCTGACCCGGGGAGTTCAGCGCAACGACGGTGGAGGGGAAGACATATGACGACTACTCAGACCACTGAGGTCGCCGACCGGACCGAGCCCGACCTGCGGGAACTCGCGGAGCGGGCCGGGCGCGACCTGGAGGACGCGTCCGCCCTGGAGATCCTCACGTGGGCGGTCGACACGTTCGGCAAGCGCTTCTGCGTGACCTCCTCCATGGAGGACGCGGTCGTCGCCCATCTCGCCTCGCGCGCCAGGCCCGGCGTGGACGTCGTCTTCCTCGACACCGGCTACCACTTCGAGGAGACCATCGGCACCCGGGACGCCGTCGAGGCCGTGATGGACGTGAACGTCATCACGCTCACGCCCCGGCAGACCGTCGCCGAGCAGGACGCCGAGTTCGGGCCGAAGCTGCACGACCGCGACCCCGACCTGTGCTGCGCCATGCGGAAGGTCAAGCCCCTTGAGGACGGCCTGAGTTCGTACACGGCATGGGCCACGGGACTGCGTCGCGACGAGTCCCCGACGCGGGCGAACACCCCGGTCGTCGGCTGGGACGAGAAGCGCCGCAAGGTGAAGGTCTCGCCGATCGCCCGATGGACGCAGGACGACGTCGAGGCGTACGTCGCCGAGCACGGCGTGCTGACCAACCCCCTGCTCATGGACGGCTACGGGTCCGTGGGCTGCGCCCCCTGCACCCGGCGCCTGCTCGAGGGCGAGGACGCGCGGGCCGGCCGCTGGGCGGGACGCAACAAGACCGAGTGCGGGATCCACGGCTGATGCCCGGAACCACAGAGACCCTGGAGAAGCAAGTGACCGGAGCCACCGTCTGGCTCACGGGTCTGCCGAGCGCGGGCAAGACCACCATCGCCAACGAGCTCGCCGAGCAGTTGCGCACCGACGGCCGCCGCGTCGAGGTGCTCGACGGCGACGAGATCCGCGAGTTCCTCTCGGCGGGCCTCGGCTTCAGCCGCGCGGACCGCGACACGAACGTGCAGCGCATCGGCTTCCTCGCCGAACTCCTCGCCCGTAACGGCGTGTTGACGCTCGTTCCGGTGATCGCGCCGTTCGCGGACAGCCGCGAGGCGGTACGCAAGCGCCACCAGGCCGGCGGCACCGGCTACCTGGAGGTGCACGTGGCCACGCCCGTCGAGGTGTGCTCCGTGCGCGACGTGAAGGGCCTGTACGCGAAGCAGGCCGCGGGCGAGATCTCCGGGCTGACCGGGGTCGACGACCCGTACGAGGCACCCGAATCTCCCGACCTGCGCATCGAGTCGCACACCCAGACCGTGCAGGAGTCAGCGGCCGCGCTGTTCGCGCTGCTCACCGAAAGGGGTGTCCTGTGAGCGACGCACACGCGGCCACCCCGCGACAGACGACGCCGATGCCCGCACCTCTGCGCCGCGCAGGCGGAGAAGCGAACGAAAGGGAGTCAGCATGACGACCGTCGCACCCACCACCGGCGAAGAGACCGACAGCCCGTACGCGCTCTCGCACCTGGACGCCCTCGAGTCCGAGGCCGTGCACATCTTCCGTGAGGTCGCGGGCGAGTTCGAGCGGCCGGTGATCCTCTTCTCCGGCGGCAAGGACTCCATCCTGATGCTGCACCTGGCGCTCAAGGCGTTCGCGCCGGCGCCGGTGCCGTTCACGCTGCTGCACGTCGACACCGGGCACAACTTCCCCGAGGTCCTGGAGTACCGCGACCGCGTCGTGGCCGAGCACGGGCTGCGGCTGCACGTCGCGTCCGTGCAGGAGTACATCGACCGCGGCGCCCTCAAGGAGCGCCCGGACGGGACGCGCAACCCGCTGCAGACGGTGCCGCTGACGGAGAAGATCCAGGCGGAGCGCTTCGACGCCGTCTTCGGCGGCGGGCGCCGCGACGAGGAGAAGGCCCGCGCCAAGGAGCGTGTGTTCTCCCTGCGCGACGAGTTCTCCCAGTGGGACCCGCGCCGCCAGCGCCCCGAGCTGTGGCAGCTGTACAACGGCCGCCACGCCCCCGGCGAGCACGTGCGCGTCTTCCCGCTGTCCAACTGGACCGAGCTCGACGTGTGGCAGTACATCGCCCGGGAGGGCATCGAGCTGCCGGGGATCTACTTCGCGCACGAGCGGGACGTCTTCCAGCGCTCCGGCATGTGGCTGACCGCCGGTGAGTGGGGCGGCCCCAAGGAGGGCGAGAGCGTCGAGAAGCGCCTCATCCGCTACCGCACGGTCGGCGACATGTCGTGCACCGGCGCCGTCGACTCCGACGCGACGACGCTGGACGCCGTGATCGCCGAGATCGCCGCCTCCCGGCTCACCGAGCGGGGCGCGACCCGCGCCGACGACAAGATGTCCGAGGCCGCGATGGAAGACCGCAAGCGCGAGGGGTATTTCTAAATGAGCACCACCACAGAGCAGTTGGCCGACCTGTCGGCCACCACCCTGCTGCGGTTCGCCACCGCCGGTTCCGTCGACGACGGCAAGTCCACCCTCGTGGGCCGCCTGCTGCACGACTCCAAGTCGGTCCTCACGGACCAGCTGGAGGCCGTCGAGCACGCGTCCCGCAACCGCGGTCAGGAGGCGCCCGACCTGGCGCTGCTCACCGACGGCCTGCGCGCCGAGCGCGAGCAGGGCATCACCATCGACGTCGCCTACCGCTACTTCGCCACGCCCCGGCGCCGGTTCATCCTGGCCGACACCCCGGGCCATGTGCAGTACACCCGGAACATGGTGACCGGCGCGTCCACCGCCGACCTCGCCGTCGTCCTCGTCGACGCCCGCAACGGCGTCATCGAGCAGACCCGCCGGCACGCCGCGGTCGCCGCGCTCCTGCGCGTCCCGCACGTGGTGCTCGCGGTGAACAAGATGGACCTCGTCGACTACGCGGAGCCCGTCTTCGCGAAGATCGCCGAGGAGTTCACGGCGTACGCATCCGACCTGGGTGTTCCCGAGATCACCGCGATCCCGATCTCCGCGCTCGCCGGTGACAACGTCGTGGAGCCGTCCGCGAACATGGACTGGTACGGCGGCCCGACCGTCCTCGAGCACCTGGAGACCGTACCGGTCAGCCACGACCTGACGAGCTGCCACGCGCGGCTGCCCGTCCAGGTCGTCATCCGCCCGCAGACCGCCGAGCACCCCGACTACCGCGGTTACGCGGGCCAGATCGCGGCCGGCACGTTCCGCGTCGGCGAGTCCGTCACGGTACTGCCGTCGGGCCGCACGTCGAAGGTCTCCGGGATCGACCTGCTGGGCAGGTCGGTCGACGTGGCGTGGACGCCGCAGTCGGTGACCCTCCTCCTGGAGGACGACATCGACGTCTCGCGCGGCGACCTCATCGTGCCGAGCGGCGACGCGCCCGCCACCTCGCAGGACGTCGAGGCGACCGTCTGCCACGTGGCCGACCAGCCTCTCGCCGTCGGCCAGCGCGTGCTCCTCAAGCACACGACGCGCACGGTCAAGGCGATCGTCAAGGAGATCCCCTCGCGGCTCACCCTGGACGACCTGTCCCAGCACCCCGAGCCGGGGCAGCTGGTCGCCAACGACATCGGCCGCGTCAAGGTCCGCACCGCCGAGCCGATCGCGCTCGACGACTACGCCGACTCGCGCCGCACCGGTTCGTTCCTCCTCATCGACCCGGCCGACGGGACGACGCTCGCCGCCGGCATGGCGGGCGAGGCGTTCGGCGGCAAGCCGCAGGCGGCCCACGCGGAGGAGTCCGCGCAGGCCGCCGACGACGACGGCTGGGACTTCTAGTCATGAACTCCATCGACGTCTATGCGACGTTCGCGAAAGAGGGCGGCCGCGTCGGCAGCGGCGCCCTCGGCGCGGGCCAGGGCGGGGTCGGGCGATGTGCGTGCTGACGTACGCGCACTGCCTGCGCGCCCACACCCCCCGCGACCTGTTCGTACGAAGACGAAACCCTGCCGACCTCCCGGCCACGCCCTGAGAGCGTGACCGCCGGGCCAACGAGAGGAACACCTCCCGTGCCTGCCAACTCCGCCTCCTGGCGCCGCGGCCTCGCCGCCGTCGCCGCCCTGCCGCTCCTCGCGCTCGCCGCGACGGCCTGCAGCTACGGCTCACAGTCCAAGGACGACACGTCCGACAAGACGAACGTCGCCGCCAAGGGCAAGAAGCTCTCCGCCGACACCGTGAAGATCGGTTACTTCGGCAACCTGACACACGGGACCGCCCTCGTGGGCAACCAGAAGGGCTTCTTCCAGAAGGAGCTCAAGGGCACGCAGGCCAAGTACCAGGTCTTCAACGCGGGGCCGTCCGAGATCGAGGCGCTCAACGGCGGCTCCATCGACATCGGCTGGATCGGCCCCTCGCCGTCCATCAACGGCTTCACCAAGTCCCAGGGCAAGAGCCTTCGCATCATCGGCGGTTCGGCGTCCGGCGGGGTGAAGCTCGTGGTGAACCCGAAGACGATCAAGTCCCTGGACGACGTCAAGGGCAAGAAGATCGCCACCCCGCAGCTCGGCAACACGCAGGACGTCGCGTTCCTCAACTGGATCGCCGAGAAGGGCTGGAAGGTCGACGCCAACAGCGGCAAGGGCGACGTCTCCGTGGTCCGTACGGACAACAAGATCACCCCGGACGCCTACAAGTCCGGCTCCGTCGACGGCGCCTGGGTGCCGGAGCCGACCGCTTCCAAGCTCGTGGCCGAGGGCGGCAAGGTCCTCCTCGACGAGTCCGACCTGTGGCCCGGCAAGAAGTTCGTGATCACGAACATCATCGTGTCGCAGAAGTTCCTCACGGAGCACCCGGACGTTGTCGAGGCCGTGCTGCGCGGCTCGGTGAAGACGAACGCGTGGATCAACGCCAACCCGGACGAGGCGAAGTCGGCGGCCAACAAGCAGCTGGCGGCCGACTCCGGCAAGGCGCTGCCCACGGACGTGCTCGACCCGGCGTGGAAGTCGATCCGGTTCACCGACGACCCGCTGGCCTCGACCCTCGACACCGAGGCGGCGCACGCGGTGAAGGCGGGCCTGCTGGAGAAGCCCGACCTCAAGGGCATCTACGACCTCGCACCGCTGAACAAGGTCCTCAAGGCCGAGGGCAAGGGCGCGGTCGCCGACGCCGGCCTCGGCGTCAAGTAACCGCGTCAGGCAAGCCCGTAATCGCTTGAGTTCCCAGGAGGTGACGACCATGGCAACGACCCTCGCCAAGGCCGCGGACGGCGGCACGCAGACCACCGGCCACGCCGCGCGGATCGAGCACGTCTCGAAGTCCTTCGCCACGCCCGCCGGGCAGCAGCTCGTCCTGGACGACATCACGCTCGATGTCGCTCCGGGCGAGTTCGTCACCCTCCTGGGAGCCTCGGGCTGCGGGAAGTCGACGCTGCTCAACCTGGTCGCGGGCCTCGACCGGCCCTCGTCCGGCGAGATCAGCACGCAGGGCCGGCCGGCCCTGATGTTCCAGGAGCACGCCCTCTTCCCGTGGCTGACCGCGGGCAAGAACATCGAACTGGCCCTGAAGCTGCGCGGCGTCCCGAAGGCGGACCGCCGCACCCGGGCGGAGGAGCTCCTGGAGCTCGTCCGCCTGAACGGCGCGTACGGCAAGCGGGTGCACGAGCTGTCCGGCGGTATGCGCCAGCGCGTGGCGATGGCCCGGGCGCTCGCGCAGGACAGCCAGCTGCTGCTGATGGACGAGCCGTTCGCCGCGCTCGACGCCATCACGCGCGACGTGCTGCACGACGAGCTGACCCGCATCTGGCGCGAGACGAACGTCTCCGTCCTGTTCGTCACCCACAACGTCCGCGAGGCGGTGCGGCTCGCCGAGCGGGTCGTACTGCTCTCTTCGCGGCCGGGCCGGGTGGCGCACGAGTGGCGGGTCGGCATTCCGCAGCCGCGCCGCATCGAGGACACCGCCGTGGCGGAACTGTCCGTCGAGATCACCGAACAACTGCGTGGGGAGATCCGCCGCCATGGCCAGCACTGAGACGACGACCGCGAGCAAGGACACGGGCGCCGTCGAGGACGCGGCCCCCGGGCAGGACCTGGCCGGTCTCGAAGCGGGGCTCGACGCCCTGGAGACCGTGCAGACCGCACGAACCCCACTGCGCCAGACGCTGGTCCAGAAGGTGCTGCCGCCGCTGACGGCGGTGCTCCTGGTCCTGGTCGTGTGGCAGGGACTGGTGTCGTTCAAGATCGTCGACGACCCGAGCAAGCTGCCCTCGCCGTCCGCGGTGTGGGCCGAGGTGTCCGACGCGTGGTTGCAGGGGACGCTGCTCGACTACATCTGGACGAGTGTGTCGCGCGGCCTGCTCGGCTTCCTGCTGGCGCTGGCGATCGGCACCCCGCTCGGCCTGGTCGTCGCCCGGGTCCGCTTCATCCGCTCCGCGATCGGCCCGATCCTCTCCGGCCTCCAGTCGCTGCCCTCGGTCGCCTGGGTCCCGCCGGCCGTGATCTGGCTGGGCCTCGACAACAAGATGATGTACGCCGTGATCCTGCTCGGCGCGGTCCCCTCGATCGCCAACGGCCTGGTGTCGGGCGTCGACCAGGTGCCGCCGCTGTTCCTGCGGGCCGGCCGCACCCTCGGCGCGACGGGCCTGCGGCACACCTGGCACATCGTGCTCCCGGCCGCGCTGCCCGGCTATCTCGCGGGTCTGAAGCAGGGCTGGGCGTTCTCCTGGCGCTCGCTGATGGCCGCGGAGATCATCGCCTCGTCGCCGGACCTGGGCATCGGCCTCGGACAGCTCCTGGAGAACGGCCGCAACGCCAGCTCCATGTCGATGGTCTTCCTCGCCATCTTCCTGATCCTGATCGTCGGCATCGCCATCGACCTGCTGATCTTCAGTCCCCTGGAGCGGCGCGTCCTGCGCAGCCGCGGCCTCCTGGTGAGGAGCTGACCCCGCCATGCACCAGCGCCCCGCCCGCCCGGTCCTGCTCGTGATCGCTCACGGCAGCCGCGATCCGCGCCATGCCGCGACGGTCGACGCGCTCGTACGCGAAGTACGGGCGCTGCGGCCGGGGCTGCGCGTGGAGACGGGGTTCCTGGACTTCAACGTCCCCTCGGTGAACGGCGTCCTGGAGTCCCTGGCGGCAGAGGGCGTGCGTGACGTGGTCGCGCTCCCGCTGCTCCTGACGCGCGCGTTCCACGCGAAGGCGGACATCCCGGCGGTCCTGCGGCAGGCCCCGGCCCGGCTGCGGATCCGCCAGGCGGAGGTGCTCGGCCCCTCGCCGCTCCTGACGGCGGCGCTCGAACGCCGTCTGTACGAGGCCGGGCTCACCCCGGCCGACAAGCCCACGACCGGGGTCGTCCTGGCCTCGGCGGGCTCCACCGACCCGGAGGCGATCGCAGTGATCGCTGAAATCGCGCGGGAGTGGCGGCACACCGGTTGGTGCGCCGTGCGACCTGCGTTCGCCTCCGCATCTCTGCCCCGCACGGAGGACGCCGTGGCACAGCTGCGCGCCGACGGCGTCCGCCGGGTGGCGGTCGCCCCCTACGTCCTGGCCCCCGGCTTCCTCCCGGACCGCATCGCCCGCGGCGCCTTTGAAGCGGACGTCCTCGCGGACGTACTGGGCCCGGCCCCGGAGGTGGCACGGCTGCTCGTGCGCCGCTATGAGGCGGCGACGGTACGGGAGTTGGTGGCGGTGGGCGCCTGACGCGACGCGTCAGGAGAGCGCCGTCCCCTCCTCCCGTCTTCCCCGAGCCGTTCAGTTCCTCCTGGACCTCCCGATCCTCCGAGGCATTCGGTTCTCTTCGCCGTTCAGCGCGGATCCCGCCCGCTCAGCGCAACCGCCCGATGGAACAAGGGCGCGTCGTCCGGCACCGGGACCGCGTCGGCGAAGCCCTCGTACCGGCGGTATTCCTCCGCGTTCGCCTCGACCACGTCGAGCAGCAGGCGGGCCGCGTCGTCCGGGAGCCGGAAGGTCTGGCCGGTGGCGTGGGCCACGTCCCAGCCGTGGAGGGCCAGTTCGGCGACGAGCAGGCGGGCGATCTCGGGCGCGGGCGACTTCGCGAAGCCCAGGTCGATCACGCCCTCCCAGACCCGCGGGTCGGACCAGGCGGCGACGGCCCGTTCGAGCTGTGCCGCGTAGGCCTCGGCCCAGTCGGTGTCGGCGGTGAAGTCGCGGGCCGTGAGTTCGTCGGGGAGCTGCTTGCGCAGGGCGCGGTGCTCCAGGCCGTGCGCGGAGTAGAGGACCCAGTGGTTGACGAGGGTGCGGACGTCCCAGTCACCGCAGCCGCTCGGCTCGGGCAGGCGCGCCGCGTCGACCCCGCGCGCGACCCTGGCGGCCTCTGCGGCGCATTCCTTCATCGACGTGTACTCGATCATGGACGTGTACTCGGTTTCCATGCGGAGAGCGTCTCGCGCGGGGGCCGCCGGCGGCTTGAAGAAATGCGACAGCTACCGCGTCGCCGTGTCGGCCTCCGCCACGAGGTCCGCGATCGTCATGGACCCGGCCGGCCGGCGCTCGCGGGCGAAGCGGTCGGCCACCGACTGCAGGGCGTCGTTGACGGGGGTGGGCACTCTGTGCAGCCGTCCGAGCAGTCCCATCTCGCCGTTGAGGTAGTCGGACTCGATGGTGCCCGTACCCCGGCTGAGGGACTGCCACGACGAGCCGCCGCTGCGCTCCGAGCCGTCGAAGGGCTCGAACCGGATCTTGTCGCCGCGCGACTCCTTCTCCTCCTCCTTGGAGGCGAACGCGATGCCCGCCGCGCCGAGCACGGCCTCGCCCTCCGCGCGGGCGCGCCCGTAGAGCGCGAGCCCCTCCTCGCTGGTGATCACCCCGGACACGGCCTCGATCGCGTTGGCCAGGTTGCCGAGGAGCTTGGCGTACTTCCAGCGCATCACCTCGGGCACGACGGGTGCCTCGAAGCAGGACTTCTCCAGGTCGGCGGAGATGCGATGGGCAGTCTCGTCGGTGCCCGCCGGGTACCGGCCGATGTGCAGGATGCCGGTGAGCGGGGTGCCCGCGGCGGACACGACGCCGGGCTCGACGAACGTGGCGGGCAGCCACACGCACATGCCGTACACGCGCCGGAAGAGCCGCAGCGCGAGGCGCTCGCTCTCCACTCCGTTCTGCGCGCAGACCAGCGGCAGCCGCTCGGCGGCGGTGCCGCCTCCGGCGACCGGCCGCCCGGCCCACGCCTCGAGCGCCGCGACGCTGTCCTGGGTCTTCACGGCGAGCACGAGGACGTCGTCCGGGCTCAGTTCGCCGAGTTCCTCGGGCCCGGCGACGACCGGGAGGCGGTGGACGTGCGGGCCGTCGGGGGTGACGAGCCGCAGCCCGTGGTCCCGCAGTGTCTCGTACTGCTTGCCGCGGGCGACGAGGACGACATCGTGCCCGGCCTGTGCGAGCCGGCCGCCGACGGCGCCGCCGACCGCTCCTGCTCCGATGATGAGGTAGCGCATGCCAACGAGCCTGTCACAGAAGGCTGTAGGGGCCACTCACGATCGGGTAAACTCTCGCGCCCCGCGCACACAGGCGTGCCAGCCTGCTCCCCGTGCGTACACGCCTGGCCCTCTGGGGGGCCGGACTCCTCTGCCTGCTCGTGGCGGTTCCGGGCGGCTGCTCGGCCTCCCGGCAGTGGCGGCAGGCGGAGCGGATCGACGCGGCTCCGGTCCGCGTCACCGGCGTGGTCACCGCCGTCGAGAAGGTGCCGAGGAGTGGCGACGAGCAGGTGATCACGTACGAGGTCCAGGGGCACCGGCACACCGTCAGGAGAGCGCTGGGCACGGGCCCCGGCAGCCCCGGGCCCGGCCACCGGGTGTGTCTGGAGGCCGACCGCGGCCACCCCGGAGCGGTACGGCTCTGCGGCGAGCGGTACCCGTCGGGCGACGACATGTATCCCACGTACGTCCTGGTCACGGTCACCGGAGCCCTCGGTGCCTGCGTCGTCGCGGGCGTCGCCCTCGGGGTCCGCCGCCGCTCCCGTTGAGGCCGGCGTACCGACGTCACCGCGCGGCGCTCACTCCCGGCTGAACGGTGTCCCCTGATGGAAGTAGAGCAGCCAGCCCTCGTCACCCTGCCGCCAGAGTGAACTGCGGTGTGCGCAGACGCCGTTGAGGTCGGTGTCGAAGGTCAGATGGACGATTCCGGGGCCGAGCCGCACGCCCTTCATCCGCGAGACGGTGAGGGGCCGCACACCCGGCTCGCGCGTGGCGCAGAGCTCGGCGATGATCGAGGCGCGGTCCCAGCGGCGGCCCGACGCGCCGAACTCGAAGTATTCGGGGTGCAGCAGCGCGCCGAGCAGTTCCGGGGAGCGGCGCACGGCCGGGTCGAGCAGCCGCAGCTCACCCTCGATGGCGGCCTCGACGGCGGCGTCGAGCTCAGGCACCGGTCATCTCCACGAGCTTGACGACGGTGTTCCAGTTGCGGGTGGTGGCGATGAGGCCCTTGTTCAGGGCGGGCCGGGCGAGCACGGTGGCGAGCTTCGAGCGGCCGAGGCCCTCGGGGGCGTAGAGGTACAGCTCGCGCGGGCCGAGCCGGAAGTCCTCGGGGGCGAACGCGGCCGGGTCGACGGGGGCGAACCGCTCGGGGTCGACGGGCCCGGAGAAGTAGGTGACGTGCAACTGCTTGGCTTCGAGCGAGCCGGCGTCGAAGGGGCACGCGGCCGCGACCGACGCCAGGTAGGCGTGGTCGCGCACGATCACGTCCACGGCGAACCCGAACTCCTTCTCGATGGCCTCGCTCAGCTGGGCCGCGAGGGTTTCCTCGTCGCCGTGTTCGCTGCTGAACGCCGCGTTGCCGCTCTGGAGATATGTCCGTACGTCGCCGTGCCCGAGCCCTTCGATCAGGGGGCGAAGCCGCGCCATCGGGACCTTTTTGCTGCCGCCCACATTGATGCCGCGGAGCAGTGCCGCGTACGCCTTTGTCGCCATGGGGACACGATAGGCGGCCGCCGCGCCCCGTGGGGGAGGGCACGGCGACCGCCGGTCAGGGGCGCTGCGCGTGCTACTCGACGATCTTGAGGAGCTTGTTCGGCGTGCCCTCGCTCGCGTTGGAGATCTTGTCGGGGGTCGCGCCGTCGGTCAGTGCCTTGGAGACGTCCGCGGGGGTCGCGTCCGGGTGACCGCCCAGGTAGACGGCGGCGGCGCCCACCACGTGGGGGGTCGCCATCGACGTACCGGAGATGGTGTTGGTGGCGTCGTCGCCGGTGTTCCAGTCGGAGGTGATGTCCGAACCGGGGGCGTAGATGTCCACGGCGGAGCCGTAGTTGGAGAAGTCGGACTGCTTGTCGTCCTTGGTGGAGGACGCGACGGTGATGGCCTCCTTGACGCGGGCCGGGGAGCCGCCGGACGCGTCGGTCGACTCGTTGCCCGCGGCGACCGCGAAGGTGACGCCGGAGGCGATGGCCTTCTGCACGGCCGCGTCGAGCGCCTCGTCGGCGCCGCCGCCGAGGGACATGTTGGCGACGGACGGGCCCTTGTGGTTCTTGGTGACCCAGTCGATGCCCGCGACGACCTGCTCGGTGGTGCCCGAGCCCTCGTTGTCGAGGACGCGGACGGCGACGATCTTCGCCTTCTTGGCGACGCCGTGCGCCTCACCGGCGATGGTCCCGGCGACGTGCGTGCCGTGGCCGTTGCCGTCGTCGGCGTTGTCGTCGTTGTCGATGGCGTCGAAGCCGGAGGTGGCGCGGCCGCCGAAGTCCTTGTGGCTGACGCGGACGCCGGTGTCGATGACGTACGCGGTCACGCCCTCACCGGCGCTGTCCGGGTAGGTGTACTTCTTGTCGCCCGCGGTGTCCGCCTGGTCGATGCGGTCGAGGCCCCACGACGGCGGGTTGTCCTGGGTCGCGTCGATGTGGAATTTCTTGTTCTGGACGACCTTGGCGACCGACGAGTCGGCGGCGAGGCGCTTGGCCTCGGTCTCCGAGAGGCCGTTCACGGAGAATCCGTTGACGGCGGAGGAGTAGGCGCGCTTCAGCTTGCCGCCGTACTCCTTGGCGAGGTCCTGCTTGGCGTCCGTGTTCGCCTTCTGGTCCAGCAGCACGACGTAGCTGCCGGAGACGGCGCCCTTGGCGTCGAGCCCGTAGACCTTGCCCTCGGCCGGGGTCGAGGCGCCGGCCAGGGAGCCCGCGAAGACGGTCACTCCGACCGCGGTGGCAGCGGTGGCTATCGCCGCGGTGAGCTTCATCGTGCTGCGGGCACGCTTGTGATTTGCCATGAAGAGGGGTCTCCTCGTGGTTTCTGTGGGGGGTTTTGTGGGGGGTTCACTGATGGATCTCATGCATCCCCCGGCAATCTCCGGAAGATCTCCGGGGGTTGGCACGAAACCCTGTCCGATTGACGCGACCAGATCAAGACCTACATACAGCTGTGACTTGTTCAACAAGCCTTCGTAATAACAATTCGGGCTTCGGCCGACACTTCGGACTCCGGGAATTCCCTATAGATGTAGGGGACTTGAATCCTCCTGAGTGGGGAGCGCACCCCGCCCGCAAGGAGGAGCCGGGCCCCCGCCGGCTCACCGGACAGCACGACGAGACGCACTTATCGGGCCCATACCTTCGATACGGAGGTGACGGCACGGTGCTGTCACCGCACACAAGGGGGCAGCCCGTCATGGGGAACCGAGACACGCGGGTACGGGGCCTGGCGGCCCGGGCCGGCGGCTGGAGTGTGCGGCACCGATGGGCTGCCGTGGGGATCTGGGTGCTGTTCGTGGTCCTGGCCATGGGGATCGGTTCGGCCGCCGGCCGCGTCGACGTGTCGGACAGCGATCAGCTCCAGGGCGAGACCACACAGGCGGCGCGCATCATCGACGACGCCGGCATCGAGGAGCCCGCGGGCGAGACCGTGCTCGTCCAGGGCAGGCACGGCGACGTGCGGGCGACGGACGCCGACTTCCGGCGGGCCGTCGACGAGGTCGTGAAGGCGGTCCAGGGCTCGGGCGCCGTGACGAACGTGACGTCGCCCTACGACCCGCGGGCGAAGACCATCTCCAAGGACGGCTGCAGCGCGCTCGTCCGGTTCGACATGCGCGGCGACCCCGGCACGGCGAGCGACCGCGTGGAACCGGTGCTCAAGGCCGTCGAGAAGGTCCAGCGGACCCATGGCTCGCTGCGGATCGAGGAGATCGGCGGCGCGAGCATGGGCAAGACGTTCGAGGACGCCTTCGGCAACGACTTCCAGCGGGCCGAGTACTCGGCGGTCCCGGTCGCGCTCGGCATCCTCCTCATCGCGTTCGGCGCGCTGGTCGCCGCCCTCCTGCCGGTGGCCCTGGCCATCACCGCGATCATGGCGACGATGGGCCTGATGGGCATCGTCAGCCATCTCCAGCCGATGAGCGACACCGCCAACTCCGTGATGCTGCTGGTGGGTCTCGCGGTCGGCGTCGACTACTGCCTGTTCTATCTGCGGCGCGAGCGCGAGGAGCGGATGAAGGGCCACGACCCGCAGACCGCGCTGCGGGTGGCGGCGGCGACGAGCGGCCGGGCCATCATCGTCTCGGGCGTCACCGTCTGCGTGGCGATGGCGGGCATGCTGTTCACGGGACTCGCCGAGTTCCAGGCGATGGGTCTCGCCTCGCTGATGGTCGTGGCGGTCGCCATGGTGGGTTCCGTGACGGTGCTGCCGGCACTGCTCTCACTGCTCGGCGAGCGCGTGGAGAAGGGGCGGCTGCCGTTCCTGAACCGCGGCAGGCGACGTGCCGGGACCGGGGCTCCGGAGGGCAGCCGGTTCTGGCAGGCCGTGCTGCGCGTCGTCCTCGCCCGACCCGCCGTGTCCGTGGTCGTCGCGATCGGCGCGCTGCTCGCGGTGACCGCCCCGGCGCTCGGCATGAAGACCCAGAACCTCACCCTGGACCAGGAGTTCGGCGATTCGCTGCCGATCGTGGCCACGTACGACCGGCTCAACGAGGCGTTCCCCGGCGGCTCCGAGCCGGCCGAGGTGGTCGTCAGGGCCGCGGACATCAACGCCCCCGAGGTGCGGAGCGCGATCGCCGACTTCCGTGCGGAGGCAGTGAGTTCGGGAGCGTCGCGCGGCCCGGTGGACCTCGCCGTGCACGGCCGCGAGAACGTGGCGTTCATCAGCGTCCCGCTGGTCGGCGGCTCCGACCAGGACCGGGCCGAGAAGAGCCTCGCGCTGATCAGGGACCGGGTGCGCCCGGACACGCTCGGCAAGGTCGACGGGGTCGAGGCGCCCGTCACCGGTCAGGTCGCGGGATCGAAGGACTTCAACGACCAGATCGTCGGCTCGGTGGTCCCGGTGTTCGCGTTCGTCGTGGTCTTCGCGTTCCTGCTGATGCTGCTGTCGTTCCGCTCACTGACGGTGGCGATCACCTCGATCGCCCTCAACCTGCTGTCCGTGGGCGCCGCCTACGGCATCCTGGTCGCCGTCTTCCAGAACGGCTGGGGCGCGTCCCTGGTCGGCGCGGAGGGCGTGGGCGCGATCATCTCCTGGCTGCCGCTGTTCCTCTTCGTGATCCTCTTCGGGCTCTCGATGGACTACCACGTGTTCGTGGTGTCGCGCATCCGGGAGGCGCGGCTCCAGGGACGTACGAACAGGGACGCCATCACGCACGGCGTGGTGACGACCGCGGGTGTGGTCACCAGCGCGGCGGTCATCATGGTGGCCGTCTTCGCGATCTTCGGGACGCTGTCCATGCAGTCGTTCAAGCAGATGGGCGTGGGCCTGGCGGCCGCGGTGCTCATCGACGCGACGGTCATCCGCGGCATCCTGCTCCCCGCCGTGATGGCGCTGCTCGGCGAGCGGAACTGGTACCTGCCGAAGTGGCTGCACCGGCTGCCCGACCTGACGCACGACGAGGTGGCCGCTCCCCCGCCGGCCGTGACGGACGAGAGGGTGGGGGTGTGACGGCGGCGTTCGGCTGAGGTGGGCGCCGGGGGTGCCCCGCGGGACCGTCGGGTCCGGCGGGGCACCCCTCGCGTTCAGGCCGTCGCGGCTCGCCGGCCGCGCTCCGCGAACGAGTCGATCGTGCGCGTGAAGTCGCGGGTCGACAGCAACAGCTTGTAGACGATGGCGAGTTCGAAGACGAGCAGGAGCGCTCCGGAGACGACGGTCGCCCACAGGACCTGGTCGATCAGCGGGCCGATCATGAAGACGCCCATCTGGAACTCGATCCCGCTGATCAGATGGGTACGGATGCGGTGACGGAGCAGGAAGGAGCGCATCCGCAGGTATACGGGGAAGCGACTCCTGAACTCCTGGTGCAGGTCGACCACTTGAGGCGCGGGCTGCGGTGCGGCCTCCGCGATCCCCTGGGCCGAGTGTGCCTTCTGGAGGTCCTGCTCGATGTCCGCCTCGGGGTTGTCGCGCAGGAGGTCCTCCATGAAGGCGAGCTCGGCCTCGTTCTCGGCGCGCCGTGCCTCCTTGACCCGCTCCTTGATCTGCTTGCGCATGGAATGGCGGATCTTGAAGATCTCCAGGGAGTTGATGTAGCGCAGGGTGTCGAGACCGACGACGGCCAGGGCGAGCCAGATGTAGAGCTCGTCACCGGTGCGTTCGTACTGGCCCGCCATGAGCGCGACTCCGCACACCATGACGCGGATGCGGTCGAAGACGAAGTCCAGCCAGGCGCCGAAGACCGACCCCTGACCGGTGAGCCGGGCGACCTTGCCGTCCATGCAGTCGAGGACGAACGACAGGTGGTAGACGACGGCGCCGGCGATGAGCCAGCGCCAGTCGCCCAGCCAGAAGAAGAAGGCGGAGCCGAGGCCCAGGACGAAGGCGCCCCAGGTGATCTGGTTCGGTGTGATCCTCGTACGCATCGCCGTCAGCCGCACCAGCGGCGTGGCGACCGGGTCGACGAGGAGCACGGTCCACCACGCGTCCCGTTTCTTCTGGGTGATGCGGCGCACCTCGTCGAGGGGCGGTATGTCTCGGCGCATGGCTGGTCAACTTCCTGGCGTTCGACGTGAGTTCATCTCACGCTAGAAAGCCCTTCACATGAGGTTCAAGTAGCGCAGCGTGCAACCTTTGGCCGGGGGTAACGGTCGAACCCCATGACCAAGTCGATGTCTTCGCCAGGCACCACCTGCGTTACCCGAGCGTTACGGAATGACCTCACCGTTACCTAAAACGCGCGATCACTTCACGCCTCTCGTGGAACCAGGCCGCCGAACCGCTCGACGAGGTCCGCCGCGCGCCGGGTACCGCCCTCGCCCTCCATCTCCGCCCGGATCTCCTGGAGGCGGCGCGCCACCTCGGGGTCGGACACCAGGGCGAGCACGGTCTCCCTGAGCTTGTCGGCCGTGGCCTCCTCCATCGGTACGTGGCGTGCGACGCCGAGCCCCTGGAGCATGTCGGCGTTGCCGAACTGGTCGACGGCCTGCGGGACCGCGACCATCGGCGTCGCGGTGGCGAGGCCCTCCTGGCTGCCGCCCGCGCCCGCGTGCGTGATGAAGGCGTCGGCCTGCCTGAGGATCGCCGGCTGCGGTACCCAGTGGTGCACCTCGACGTTCGCGGGGATCTCACCGAGCTCCTCCTCGTCGACGAACTTGCCGACCTGGAGCACCACATACCAGCCGGGCAGGTCGCCGAAGGCCTCGATGCAGGCGCGGTAGAAGGCCGGCTGCTTGGTGAAGGACGAACCGAGCGAGACGAGCAGGACGTTCTCCGCGCCGGCCGGGCGCTGCCACTCGGCCTGCGCCGCCCGCTCGCCCTGGCAGGCACCGACGAAGGTGTAACGGCTCTCGTCGACCCGGTCGGCGTTCGGCTGGAGCGCCTTGGGGATGAGGACGAGGCAGCGGCCGGGGCGGCCCATGAAGTCCTCGACGGAACGGTCGATCCCGTTCGACCGGATCCAGTGCTCGAAGTTCTCGTAGAACGCCTTGCCGCGCGGCGTCTGCTTCAACGGCTCGAACATCGGCTTGCCGACCTCTTCCTCGTAGCCCTCCCAGGCCACGAGGTTCGGCGAGAACTGCACGATCGGGACGTTCCAGCGGTGGGCCAGGACGCGGGCGGGGTAGGCGGTGATGTCGTAGAGGACGAGGTCCGGCTCGTCGTCCTCGTAGAGGTCGATGAGCTGCGGCAGCGCCTGGACCGCGTCGGTGAGGAAGGGTTCGAGGTGGTCGATCAGCTCCGTGCCCCACGCGTCCGGGTCGTCGTCGGTGGGCAGCGTCGAGTGCCAGATCTTCGGCTCGGCCCCGGTCTCGGCCACTTTCTCGGCGAACTGCGGCGGGATCGCGTACGTCACGCGGTGCCCGCGGGCGACGAGCTCCCTGATCACCTCGATGCTCGGGTTCACGTGCCCGTGGGCAGCGATGGAGAACATGGCGATATGGGCGTTCCTGGGGACGGTCATGACGCCACCGTAAGTGAGACGATACGTCTCGTGCAATCTGAATCTTCTACACGTAGAACCGGGAGACACTCTGCAGGACGCATGCGGGCTTGGCCGCTCCCTCGATCTCGACGGTGCCGTCGACCGTGATCTGCACGCCACCCGGCACGTCCTCGACCCCGGCGAGGCTCGCGGCCAGGCGGATGCGGGAGCCGACCGGCACGGGGGCGGGGAAACGGACCTTGTTCAGGCCGTAGTTGACCTTGGTGGTGACGCCTTCCACGTCCAGGAGCTCGGTGAACATCGGGATGAAGAGGGAGAGCGTCAGATAGCCGTGCGCGATGGGCGCGCCGAAGGGCCCTTCCTTGGCACGCTCGGGATCGGTGTGGATCCACTGGTGGTCACCGGTGGCGTCGGCGAAGGTGCCGATCCGCTCCTGTGTGACGTCGGTCCATTCACTGGAACCCAGGTCGCTGCCGGCGAGCTTCTTCAGTTCGTCCAGGCCGTTGACGGTGATGCCCATCAGGGGCTCCTTCGCTGCGTGCTGATGAGGGTGCGATGCGGGGCGGGTATCGGGGACGGGGCATTCAGGGGTCATGAAGTGCCGTGCAGGCGGCGGATGTCGGCCTTGACGAGCTTCCCCGACGCGGTGCGGGGCAGGGCATCCACGACGACGGCCGACTTGGGGATCTTGTAGGGGGCCAGGCGGCCCGAGAGCGACGCGAGGACCTCCTGCGGGTCGGCCGCCCGGCCTTCGCGGGCGACGAGGACCGCCCTTCCGACCTCACCCCACTTCTCGTCGGGCACACCGATGACCGCGCACTCCGCGATGTCCGCGTGGGCGAGCAAGGCGTCCTCGACCTCCGCGGGATAGATGTTCTCGCCGCCCGAAATGATCATGTCTTTGAAGCGGTCGACGATGGTGACGTAGCCGTCCGCGTCGATCCGGGCGGCATCCCCCGTCCGGAACCATCCGTCGGCGAACGCGGCGGCGCTCTCGCCGGGCAGGCCCCAGTAGCCGGGCATGACATGCGGCCCGCGCACCAGGACCTCACCCGTCTCGCCCGGCTCCACGGGCGCGAGATCGGGGCGCGCCACGCGTACGTCGCTGAAGAAGTGCGGCACGCCCGCAGTGCCCGCCTTGCTGACGGCGTGCTCGGCGTCGAGGAAGAGGGTGCCGGGCGCCGCCTCGGTCATCCCGTAGCCCTGCAGGAAGGTGAGGCCGCGGTCCTGGTAGGCCGCGATGAGCGGGGTCGGGACGGGCGAGCCGCCGCAGCTGAGCATCCGCAGCGACGACAGGTCGGCGTCCGGCCAGTTCGGCTGCCGTGTGAGCCGGTCGAACATCGTCGGGACGCCGAACATGAAGGTGACCCGGTGGCGCTCGACGAGTTCCAGGGTCGCCGCCGCGTCGAACGATCCCACCAGGACACAGCTGCCGCCCTTGAGCAGAACGGGCAGGGTGAGCATGTTCAGGCCGGCGGTATGGAAGAGCGGCGCCGCCACGAGCGCGACCTCGTCGGCGATCAGGTCCTGGTCGACCAGGACGTTGACGGCGTTCCAGGTGAGGTTCCCGTGCGTGAGCATGGCGCCCTTCGGGCGGCCCGTCGTCCCGGAGGTGTACATGATGATGCCTACGTCGTCGGGCCCGACCTGCTCGTCGATCGGGTGGACCGGGGCGGCGGCCAGCAGTTCCTCGTAGGCCGGTCCGTCCGCCTCGACAGCGGTACGGACGCCCGGCAGGTCACCCCCCGCCGCTGCGGCGTGCAGGAGCACCGTGGCCCCGGAGTCCCTTATCTGGAAGGCGAGTTCGGGCTCGGCGAGCCGGGTGTTGAGTGGTACGAAGAGCGCACCGAGGAGCCCGGCGGCGAACAGTGCCTCCAGGAACGAGGGGTGATTGGGGCCGAGATAGGCGACGCGGTCACCGCGCCGGACGCCGAGCGCCCGCAGGGCGTGGGCGAGCCGCGTGGTGCGCTCGTGCAGTGCGGCGTAGCTGACGGTGGTGGTGCCGTGGATCAGTGCGGTGCGGTGCGGGGTCTTGCGGGCCCGGCGTGCGGGCCACGACCCCAGTCCCTCGTTGCGCATCAAGTGCCCTTTCAGGAACCGGCATCGGTGAGTCCGAGCAGCCGGGCGGCGTTCTCCTTGAGGATCTTCGGCCTGACCTCGTCCTTGATCGGCAGCTTCGCGAAGTCGGCGAGCCAGCGGTCGGGGGTGAGGACGGGGTAGTCCGAGCCGAACAGCACCTTGTCCTTCAGAAGGGTGTTGGCGTACTGGACGAGCTGCTGCGGGAAGTACTTCGGCGACCAGCCGGAGAGGTCGATGTGCACCCCGGGCTTGTGCGTGGCGACGGCGAGCGCCTCGTCCTGCCAGGGGAACGACGGGTGCGCGAGGATGATCTTCAGTTGGGGGAAGTCGGCGGCGACGTCGTCCACGTGCATCGGGTTGGAGTACTTCAGGCGGATGCCGCCACCGCCGGGCACGCCCGCGCCGATGCCGGTCTGGCCGGTGTGGAAGAGCGCGACGGCGCCGGTCTCCTCGATCACCTCGTAAAGGCCGTACGCCATCCGGTCGTCGGGGAAGAAGCCCTGGATGCTGGGGTGGAACTTGAAGCCGCGCACCCCGTACTCCTCGACCAGGCGCCGGGCCTGCCGGATTCCGGCGCGGCCCCGGAAGGGGTCGATGCTCGCGAACGGGATCAGCACGTCGGGGTTGGCGTACGCGGCCTCGGCGACCTCCTCGTTGGGGACGGGCTCGGTGCCGGTGGCGGACTCGGCGTCGACGGTGAAGACGACGGCGGCCATCCGCCGCTCGCGGTAGTAGGCGGCGGTCTCCTCGAGGGTGGGCTTCCGGTTCCCCTCGACCTTGAAGTAGGTGCTGGACGCGGCGTGCAGCTCGTCGTCGAGCGAGGCCCGCCCCTTGGACGACACCTCGGCGTGCGTGTGGACGTCGATCGCGGTGAGTTGTGCCAGGTCGATCCCGCTCATGCCGGGATCACGCCCTCGGGCGCCTTCGGGAGGCGGGGCGCGGGGATGCCGACGGCCTGCGGCTCGCGCCCGACCGACGTGTGCCAGGTCTCGGCGATGGTCCGCGGACTCCAGCCGCCGTCCGTGTAGGCGACGGACACTTCCTGCGGGTGCGACCACAGGGCGAGCTTGTCGCCGCCGATGCCGATGCACTGGCCCGTGACGTCCCGGGCCGCTTCGGAGGCGAGGAAGGGCACGAGTGCGGCGCAGTCCTCCGGTGTCCCGAAGCCCTCACCCTTGCGCAGGAAGCCGGGCAGCGGTTCACCGCCGCGCAGGGCGTCGACGTACGGGGCGAAGGCGGGGATGGTCTCGGTCATCGCGGTCGCGGCGACCGGCACGACGGCGTTCACCGTGACGCCCGCGCGGGCCAGCTCCATGGACCAGGTGCGCACCATCGCCGCTATCCCGGCCTTGGCGGCCGCGTAGTTGGTCTGCCCGAAGTTGCCGCGCTGGCCGGCCGGGGAGGCGACGAGCACCAGGCTGCCGCCCTCGCCCTGTTCACGCAGGCGCACGGCGGCGGCGCGGGCGCAGGTGAAGGTGCCCCTGAGGTGGGTGGTGACGACGGCGTCGAAGTCGTCGTCGGTCATCTTCCACAGCACCCTGTCGCGCAGGATTCCGGCGTTGGTGACCATGACGTCCAGCCGGCCGAACTCCGAGACGGCCCGGCCGACCAGGCGCTCGGCGGCCTCTGCGGTGCCCACGGGGACGACCTCGGCGACGGCCCGGCCACCTGCCTCGGTGATCGTCTCGACGGCCTGCCCGGCGACGTCCGCGTCGACGTCGTTGACGACGACGCTCGCCCCGGACCGGGCGAGGGCGGTGGCGTAGGCGAGACCGAGTCCGCGGCCGCTTCCGGTGACGACGGCGACCTTTCCGTCGAGAGAGGTCGATGGTGCTGATGACGCGTCAGACATTGCAGCTGTGCCCTTCCGGTGGCGAGGAGAGGTACGTGGCGGGGAGGAGACGGCCGAGGAGATCCGATGCGCTCAATCCGTACCGGCCGACGAGAAGGACGCTATGACCAATCATTGTTGTCGTCAATAGTTGCCGGAAGCCTTTAAGTCCTTCATGCTGGAGCCGACCTCACGCACCCCCGTGCCCGCACGGGCCGACCCCGGAGCCCGATATCCCCGACATCTCTGACGAAGACGCGCCCTGGATGCGCGCGCTGCACGCCGACACCGGCTATCTCCTCTACCGGCTCGGGCTGCACTCGGGCCGGCTGTTCAACGCCACGCTCGAAGAGTTCGGCCTGCGGCTGCGGCACTACGCGCTGCTGCGCTACCTCGCCACCGTGGAGGGCGCCCTGCAACGCGAACTGAGCGACCGGCTCGGCTACGACCCGAGCGCCATCGTGAGCCTCGTGGACGACCTCCAGGAACTCGGCCTGGTGGAGCGGGGACCCGCACCCGGGGACCGGCGCAGCCGCATCGTCGCCCTCACGGACCGGGGCAAGGACGTCCTGCGCGACACCGACAAGGGCAGCCGGCGCGTCACCGACGAACTGCTCGCACCTCTTGCCCCGGGGGAACGGGCCACGTTGCAGGCCCTGTTGGCGCGGGTCGCGGAAGCGGACCGGGGCTGACCCGCCGGACATGGCCGAGCCGTCGCAGGACCCCGCGGGCGCCGCGCACAGCCGTTCCGCGGCGGAGCGGCTGTTGGCGGTGCTCGGCGCGTTCGACCACCACCGACCCGCGCTGTCCCTCACCGAGATAGGCCGCCGGGCCGGACTGCCGCTGGCCACCGCCCACCGCCTGGTGGGCGAGCTCACCGCGTGGGGCGCCCTGGAGCGCGACGCGGCGGGCAGCTACCACGTCGGGCTGCGGATCTGGGAACTCGCGGCGCTGGCCCCGCGCGGCCTTGCCCTGCGCGAGGCCGCGCTGCCCTTCCTGGAGGACCTCTACGAGGCGACCCACGAGAACGTGCACCTCGCGGTGCGCGACGGCCTCGACGTCGTCTACATCGAGCGGCTGTCCGGCCGCCACGCGGTCGGCGTGCGCAGCCGGGTCGGCGCACGCTGGCCGCTGCACGCCACGGGCGTCGGACTCGTCCTCCTCGCCCACAGCGCCAGGACCTTCCAGGACCAGGTCTGCGGGCGCCCGCTCGCCGCCTTCACCCCGCACACCCTGTCCGACCCTGTCCGGCTGCGCCGCGCCCTGGCCGAGGTACGGCGCACCGGCTGCGCGGTGGCGGACCGCCAGATCACGGACGACGCGGTCTCGGTGGCCGCACCCGTGCGCGGGCCCGGGGGCGACGTCGTGGCCGCGGTCTCGCTCGTGGTCCCCTCGGCCGGGACACAGCCGCACTCGCTGATCCCGGCCGTACGACTCGCCGGCCGGGGCATCTCGCGCACCCTGGGCTGGCGGCCCTGAGGAGACGACGGGAGACCGCCGCGCCGGTGTCCGTGCACGTGACGTACGCGGACCCCGGTGAGTCGGGCCGTCTGAGTCACGGCCCCAGGTAACGCCGGCCGGGAACGACGGGGTCCGGGCACCTGGGAGCCGGCAGCCGGCCTACTGCGCCGGACGCTCGGAACCCCGTCCGCCCGGGGCCAGCAGGACGGCCGTGTCTCCCGGCCGGGGCAGTGGCGTGCTGCCTTCCGTGACCGGATCGAGGCGGCCGTCCCGCCGCACGAGGAACAGCAGATCGCCACCGGGCAGGAGGGCGTCCCCGGCGGGCCGCCCGAGAACGGCTGCGCCCTCCTCGTACCTGCGCGCGAACGTCTGCCAGGTCAGATCCGGGGCGAACAGGACCTCGCCCCCGATGAACGGCGCCACCACGCCATGGCTGTCGGCCGGTGCGCCGAGACGGTGGACCGCGCCCTCCACGCTGCCTCGCAGCAGCGCCGCCGCCAGTGCGTTGAAGTCGTCCTCCGCGGTGAGGAAGTAGACCGCCGTGATGCCTTCCAGCTGGGCGCCGCCCCCCGTGGCGGCGCCCAGCAGCTCACCGGGCGCAAGATCGACCCCGGCCCGCCGGATACGTTCGCGCTGTTCCTCCTCCCCTGCCCACATCAGCACCTCCAGCCCTGCCGCCTTCAGCGCCACACCCAGGTCGACCACCCAGCGGTCACCGCCGACCAACAGGGGGCGTGAGCGGGACGGGCGCACGACGCCCAGGCGACGGGCGACGCGTGAGGCGGTCAGGCCGTAGAGCGTCACGGTCGCGACGATGACCACGAACGTGGCCGGAAGGATCTTCGCCGCGCCACCGATCCCCTTGGCCACCAGGCCGGCCGAGAACGTCGAAGCCGTGGCGGCCGCCACGATGCCGCGCGGCGCCATCCAGCCGATGAAGCCCCGCTCCTCGCGTGTCAGGTCGGTGCCAAGGGTCGACACAGCGGCGACCAGCGGCCTGACGACCAGCACCAGAAAGGCGGCGAGCCCGAGTGCGGGCAGCCACACATGGCGCAACGAGTGCGGGGTGACGGTGGCCGAGATCGAGATGAAGAGCAGACCGAGGATCAGGCTGACCAGGGCCTCGAAGAACGGCCGACGCGCGGGTACGTCGAAGCTGGGGAGGTTGGCGACGGCCAGGCCCATCACCACGGCGGCGATGAGTCCCGTGTCGTCGCGCAGGACATCGCAGAGCGCCGCCACACCGATCACCGCGGCGAGTTGCGCCGTGGTACCGAGGACCTCGCCGAGTCGCAGCACCCGGAACAGCACCCACAGCAGAGCCGTCCCGACCGCTCCTCCGGCCGCCCCGATGCCCACACTGGCCAGGAACAGCGCCGTCCCACTGCCCAGGTGGTGGCCCGAGCTCGCCACGACCCCGTGGTAGACCAGTGCCCCCACGACACCGCCGACCGGGTCGATGAGGGAGCCCTCCCAGATCAGGATGCGCTGGAGCCGGTCCTTCGGTCGCACGAAGCCGAGCAGAGGCCCGACCACCGTCGGCCCGGAAACCACGAGGATCGCGCCGATCATGACGGCCGCCTGTCGGGACATGCCCAGCAGCGGCGCGGCGAGGAGCGCGCCGAGCAGCCCGGTGACCAGGACACCGATCCAGATCAGCCGTACGACGACGCGACGGGTGTGGCCCTTCAGCCTCGCCGGCTCCAGGCCGAGGCCCGCGTCGTAGAGGATGACGGCGACGGCCAGCGACACCAGCGGCGAGAACGCCGGCCCCAGCAGCTTCTCGGGGTCGACGTCGTCGATCAGCACACCGGCGGCGAAGCCGACCGGGAGCAGCACGATGAGGGCGGGGATGCGCAGGCGGCCGGCCAGGATCTGCGATCCGACGGCCAGGACAAGGATCAGGCCCACGCCGATGAGTACCTGATTCGTCGTCACAATTGGCCCTTTCGAAGCGTGGTGGGACGGTCCGGCGCTCCAGCGGGCCGACTGCGCGGCCGGCCGGGTCCGGCCTCCGCTGTGTGCCGCGCGGCTGCCGCGCGGATCGCCATGGGGAGCAGGGCCGGCCGAAAGCCACGGACGACGGATCGCGGGAGCGGGACGGCCCACGAGGCGGTGGCGATCCTGCACGACCTCGGACGCGGCGGCCGCGGCGAACACCCGGCAGGTCCGCGTCGCACGGTGGTCCTCGGCCCGCGAGGATCAGGTCGGGGACCGTGACGGCGCCGTCACTCCTGCCACGGCGTGATCCCCCAGCGGACGGTGTACTGCTCGCCGGGGCCGAGGCTGACGAGCCCGGTGCCGCTGCGGAATCCGTCCGGGGGGCAGGTCATCGGCTCGATGGCGACCGCCCGACGGCGCTCCCGCGGCGGCAGGGTGTCGCCCGTGTAGAGCTGCACGTATTCGGCGCCCTCCCCCAGCCACACGTCCGTACCGAACGCACCCGACGGGTGGGCCAGGCGCACCACGGCGCGGCCGTCCGCGTCCCGGTCGAGGTCACCGAAAGGGGTGTCCAGCCGGAGCGCACCGACGGCTCGTGGCGTTCGCAGGTCGTACTCGGTCCCGGCGACCGGCTCGGCGGCCACCGGCAGGCCGCGCTCATCGGTGCGCAGCCATGTCCGTGCGGGGACGGTCAGCACCGCCTGGTCGACGGCCTCCGTGCCCGGGGCGATGTAGGGATGCTGGCCGAAACCGTAGGGCGCGGCGTTCGCGTCGAGGTTGCGCGCGGTGACGGCTACTTCGAGCCCGCCCTCGCCCAGGGAGTACTCGGCGCGGACGTGGAGGTGGAACGGGTAGCCCGGCTGCGGCCACAGCGGAACCTCCAGGACGGCGCGGCTGCCGCTCGCCTCCACGACCCGCCACGCGACCCACCGGAGCAGCCCGTGGATGGCGTTGCCGCCGGCCGGCTCGGTGAGCGGCAGCTGCAGATCCTGCCCGTCCCAGGGGTATCGGCCGTCACGGATCCGGTTGGGCCACGGCACCAGGATCTGGCCGCGCCCGCCGGTGATCCGGTCCTGTTCGGCGAATCCGTCGATCACGGTGCGTTCACCGACCTCGTAGGACCGGACGGCCGCTCCCAGCTCTACGACGACGGCCCTGTGCGTGCCGTGGCAGAGGGTCAGTTGCCGTCCAGTGCGGCTCTGCTGCACGCGTGGCCTCCTCGGTCCGCCCTGTCGGTGCCGCCGGGCGCCGACGCTGTGGTGTGGTGGCCCGCGGCGCCGCCCCTCCCCTCGGGAGCCTGCGGCCCCGCATCGACCCGGTCAAGCGCGACACGTTCCTGCCGGTGAGATCGCCGGGCCTGTTCGCCCGGCTCACCGGCCGGACGTGGATCATCTCCGCGCACAGCCTCCGTCGCCCGTCCGCCGGACCCACCGAGACGCCACGATGCCCCGGCGCCGGCCCCTTCTCCCCTGTGATCGACCGGCTCCGGCCGGCAACTCCCGATGGGGCGGCGAGCCGGGCGCGGCGCTCGGCTCCGGCGCCTCAGGTCGCTCCGGTCGCCCGGCCGAGGCCCTGGCTGCGGCGGGCCTGCGGAAGGTCGGCGTTGCGCCGAAAGAGTGCTGGTCCCCGGCCGGCGGACGGTCGTCCCGCCGGCCGCCATGGGCGAGCGGTCGTCGACCGCTCCGACGGGCAAGGGCCACCACGGTGGCCGATAGTGGGAGCAGGGGCCTCCTTCGAGACTTCGGAGCAGTCATGGATCGCTACCCTCCCATCGCCGAACACGGCCTGGTGGGCGACCTGCAGACTGCCGCACTCGTCTCGTCGCAGGGCGTCGTGGACTGGTTCGCCGCTCCCCGGTTCGACTCGCCCAGCATCTTCGCCGCCCTGCTCGACCACGACGGGGGTGGGTACATGCTGCTGGCCCCCGAGCGCTCCGACGTGACCTGCAAGCAGCTCTACTACCCCGACACGGCCATTCTGGTGACGCGGTTCATGTCACCGGACGGGGTGGGCGAGGTGGTCGACTTCATGCCTCCGGACCGGACCCGCACCGCCACCGACCGTCACACCCTCGTACGTGTCGTGCGGGCCGTGCGGGGGACCGTCGAGTTCACGCTCGAGTGCCGCCCGCGCTTCGACTACGGCCGGGCCGAGCACGAGCTCGAGCTCGGCGAGAAGACCGGCCTGTTCCGGTCCCCGCAGATGGACGCGCACGTGCAGGCCTCTTTCCCGCTGGAGCGGGACGGCCAGGACGTACGCGGCAAGGTGACGCTGAGTGCCGGGGAGTCGGGCGGCGTCGTGTTCACCGTCTGCGCGTCCGGCGGCGAGGCACCCGCACCCCTCACGGTCGACGGGCTCACCGCACAGGCCGACGACACCGGACAGTTCTGGCAGGAGTGGCTGCGCCAGTCCCGCTACCGGGGCCGCTGGCCCGAGCTGGTGCACCGTTCGGTCATCACCCTCAAGCTCCTCACCTACGCCCCCACCGGCGCCCTCGTCGCGGCGGCCACCATGGGCCTGCCCGAGCAGGTCGGCGGAGAACGCAACTGGGACTACCGGTTCACCTGGGTACGTGACAGCGCGCTGTCCGTGCGCGCCATGCTGGACCTCGGCTTCGCCGAGGAGGCCACCGCCTTCCTCCACTGGCTGATCGACAGGCTGCAGGAGCGCGAGGGCAAGGAAGGAGAGCCGCTCCAGACGATGTACCGGGTCGACGGCGACCCGGACCTGCCCGAGGAGACGCTGGAACACTTCGAGGGCTACCGCGGCTCCTCCCCCGTCCACATCGGCAACGGAGCCGCCGACCAGCTCCAGCTGGACATCTACGGTGAGGCCCTCTACGCGTTGTCCCAGGGCCGCGAGATCGCGCAGCAGTCCACGTACCGGGGATGGAAGGCGCTGACCAGGACGCTGGACTGGTTCGCCGAGGCGTGGGACCGGCCGGACGAGGGCATCTGGGAGACCCGCGGCGGCCGCCAGGACTTCACCTTCAGCCGGGTGATGTCCTGGGCCGCCTTCGACCAAGGGCTGCGCCTGGCCGAGCACTTCCGCAGGCCCGCCGACGTGGCGAAGTGGCGCAGCGCGAGGGACGCCATCCTGGAGCAGGTCATGGAACACGGCTGGAGCGAGCAGGAGGGCGCCTTCGTCCAGCATTACGGCGGCGACGTCCTGGACGCCTCCCTGCTGCTCATGCCGATGGTCCAGTTCATCGCCCCCCGGGACTCGACCTGGCTCGCCACCCTCGACGCGATGGACCGCAAGCTCGTCTCCGACAGTCTCGTCTACCGCTACGACCCGGCGGCGTCGCCGGACGGGCTGCGGGGCTCGGAGGGCACCTTCAGTCTGTGCACCTTCCTCTACGTCGACGCGCTGGCCCGGGCTGGGCGGCTGCCCCAGGCCCGCTACACCTTCGAGAAGATGCAGACCCACGCCAACCACATCGGGCTCTTCGCCGAGGAGATCGGACCGAGCGGGGAGCAACTGGGCAACTTCCCCCAGGCGTTCACGCATCTGTCGCTGATCATGGCGGCCACGACCCTCGACGAGGCGCTCGACGCGGAGAGCCGGCGCTGAGCCATGGTCACGCATGGTCCGGCAGGACCGTCACGGCTGACGCACGACGAGTTCGGCGTGCTGTACCGGCACCTGCGCTCGCGCACCGCCTGGGCCGCGGGCGACCGGGGGGCTCTGAGCGCGCTCACTCCTGCCCAGGTGCTGGCCGCGACCCGCGAGGTGCGGACCGGCCGGACGGTCTCGCTCGCCGCGCCGGTGGAGACCCTGCCGGGCCCGGACAACCCGGAGCCCGCCGAGCACCGGATGAGCGGGCAGCCGGAGGAAGACACCTCCAGCGGCCTCCACTTCGCGAGGGACAGCTTCGCGATGAACGTGCACGGCGACGCCGAAAGCCACATCGACGCCCTCTGCCACGTGATCTACGACGGCACACTGCACGGCGGGGTGCCCGCGAGCAGCGTCACGGCGGGCGGGGCGACGAGGCTCTCCATCGAGGCGGCGCGCGACGGGATCGTCGGCCGCGGCGTGCTGTTGGACATCCCGCGGCTGCGCGGCGTGCCCTGGCTCGAACCGGGCGATCACGTGACCCTCGACGACCTCGCCGCGGCCGAGACCGCCCAGCACCTCCGCGTGACAGAAGGCGACCTGCTCCTCGTCCGGGTCGGCCACCGCCGGCGCCGCGCCGAACTCGGGCCGTGGGACGCGGCACATGAGCGCGCCGGTCTCCACCCGTCCGCGCTGGAGTTCCTCGCGGACCGGCGGGTCGCCGTGCTCGGCGGCGACGGGAACAACGACACCGCCCCGAGTTCCACCGAGGGTGTCGGCTTCCCCGTGCATGTGCTGGCGGTCCACGCCATGGGCCTTCACCTGCTGGACTACCTGCAGTTCGAGGACCTGGTACCGGTGTGCGAGGCGGAGGGGCGCTGGACGTTCCTCTGCGTGATCGCCCCGCTGAGGCTGCCGGACGCCACCGGCTCGCCGGTCAACCCGATCGCCGTCCTGTGACCCCCGAGCCGACGGTCGTGGTGGTCATGGGCGTCTCGGGATCGGGCAAGTCCACCGTGGGAGCGCTGCTCGCGCGGCGGCTCACGGCACCCTTCCTGGAGGCGGACGACGTCCACCCGGCCGCGAACCGCGCCAAGATGGCCGCGGGTCACCCATTAGACGACGCGGATCGACGGCCGTGGCTGCTGTCCGTCGCCGCATGGATCCGGGAGGCAACCGACGCCGGCCGGGGCGGGGTGGTGGCGTGCTCGGCCCTCAAGCACGAGTACCGGGATCTGTTCCGCAGGGCGGGCGCAGGCGTGTGGTTCCTGTATCTGGCGCTCGACCGTGCGAGCGCCGACCGGCGGGTCGCGGGCCGTACGGACCATTTCATGCCCAGTCGGCTGGTGGACTCCCAGTACGAAGCTCTCGACCCGCTGCGGTCGGACGAGCCCGGCCTGACCGTCGACGCGGCGGCCGACCCGCGGACCATCGTCGACCAGGCGGTGGGCGCCGTCCGGGAATTGAGGTGACCGGCGCCTGCACGACTCCGCCGGGTCGCCGCCGCCCGACCCACCCGATAGCTTGGAAATGGTGCCGAATGTCCCGATTGCGCGAACCTCCGCAGGGAACAGCGCAGCTCAGAGACCCCCGGACGGGCGCCACGGCCAGGACAGCCGACGACTCCTAGAACGGGACCCCCTCATGGCCGACGATCAGCACTACGACGTCATCATCATCGGTACGGGGGCGGGGGGCGGTACGCTCGCGCACCGGCTGGCGCCCACGGGAAAGCGGGTCCTGATCCTGGAACGCGGCGGCTACCTGCCCAGGGAGCGGGACAACTGGGACTCCACAGCCGTCTTCGTCAAGGGCAAGTACCGTGCCCCGGAGTTCTGGTACGACAAGCACGGCAACCAGTTCCCTCCGGAGGTCAACTACTACGTCGGGGGCAACACCAAGTTCTACGGAGCCGCGCTCTTCCGGCTCCGGCCCGAGGACTTCGGCGAACTGCGCCACCACGACGGCATCTCTCCGGCGTGGCCGATCCGCTACGAGGACCTGGAGCCCTACTACACCCAGGCCGAACACCTCTACCTGGTGCACGGGCGGCACGGCGAGGACCCCACCGAGGGACCGGCGAGCGCGCAGTACGCCTGTCCGCCGGTCGAGCACGAGCCGCGCATCCAGCAACTCAGTGACGATCTGGCGAAGGCAGGCCTGCACCCGTTCCACCTGCCGATCGGCGTGAACCTCACCCAGGACGAGAACGGCCGGGCCACCCATGACAGCGCCTGCATCCGCTGCGACCGGGTCGACGGCTTCCCCTGCCTCATGGGCGCGAAGTCCGACGCACAGGTGATCTGCGTCGACCCGGCGCTGACGTACGACAACGTCACGATGGTGACGGACGCCGATGTGCGGCGCCTGGAGACCGATCCGACCGGACGCACGGTCACCAAGGTCGTCGCCGAGCTCAACGACGGAGCGACCGAGGAATTCAGCGCCGACATCGTGGTGGTCGCGGCCGGCGCGGTCAACTCCGCCGTCCTGTTGCTTCGTTCGGCGAGCGACAGGCACCCCGGCGGGCTCGCCAACAGCTCGGACGTGGTGGGACGCCACTACATGCGTCACAACAACCTTGCGCTGATGGCGGTGTCGAAGGAACCGAACCCGACCAGGTTCCAGAAGACCCTGGCGCTGAACGACTGGTACCTGGGCGCGGACGACTGGGAGTACCCCCTCGGCGGCATCCAGATGCTCGGCAAGTCGGACGCCGACCAGATCCATGGCGAGGCACCGCGCTGGGCCGGTGCCGTCATGCCCGACATGCCCTTCGACGTGCTGGCGCACCATGCCGTCGACTTCTGGCTGTGCGGAGAGGACCTTCCGCTGCCCGAGAGCCGAGTCACCCTCGACAAGGACGACGCCATCCACCTGGCTCTCGACGAGAAGAACAACATCGCCGGTCTGAAGCGCCTCCAGCACAAGCTGCAGGGGATGCTCGGACACCTGGGCATGCACGAACACCACCTGCTGGATCACAGCATCTACCTGCACAAGGGCATGCCGATCGGAGCCACCGCGCACCAGGCCGGCACCGTGCGGTTCGGCGACGACCCGAAGAGTTCCGCCCTGGACGTCAACTGCAAGGCCCACGACCTCGACAACCTCTACGTCGTGGACACGAGCTTCTTCCCCAGCATCGGCGCGGTGAACCCGTCACTGACCGCCATCGCCAACGCCCTGCGGGTCGGCGATCACATCGCCGCCCGCCTGCGCTGACGAGGGCTCCGTCGGTCCGTGAACCGGCTGAGCGCCGCTACAGGTGGTCGCCGGGCGTTCCGGCAGCCCGCGTGTCGGCGTCGGTGAGCTCCTCCAGCTCACCCATCGTGTCGAGCCGGTACAGCAGCACCAGCGCCGGACCGACCAGCAGGATCGCGATGGCTGTGACGATCACCAGCCAGCGCAGGGTGTGACCGGCACCGGCCGCCTCGGCCACCGTCAGCGAGGTGGGCAGCAGGTACGGCCGCTGCGCGCAGCCCCAGGCGCCGACGACCAGGGCGACGCTCGCCACCGAGGTGTGGCGGGACCAGCCGTAGGAGCGGCGCCACAGAAGCAGCACGGTGGCCAGACCACAGACCGCGGCCAGGATGATCAGGAGCAGGCCGAGCCCCCCGGTGAGGCCGTCCCAGACGTACCGGGCGTCGTCGTGGGTGACGGGCAGGCCGATGAGTGCGAGGACGACGACCGCGGCGAAGGCGATCAGCGCCCGCAGGCGGAAGTAGGCGACGAGGTCGTCGGCGCCGAACCGCAGGGCGTCGGAGCAGAGGAAGACCGCACCGAGGAACGCGGTGGCGGCGATGGCCAGCAGTCCCACGAGGACGGAGGTTCCATTGGCCCAGGCGTCCGCGGACGCGGTGGTGCCGACCTTGACCCGACCGGAGGCGATGCCGCCGAGCACCGCCCCGAGGAAGAACGGCGTGAGCAACGACGCGATGGCGAACGCGGCGCCGAAGACCCGCTGTTGGGCCAGGCGGCGGGTCGGCTTGCGCAGGGCGAACCCGGCGCCGCGGAGCACCAGGCCGACCGCGGCGAGGGCGAGCGGCAGCCACATCGCGGAGAAGACGGCCTGGAACATCGTCGGGAAGCCGGTCCACATGATCACCAGAATGAAGATCAACCAGACGTTGTTGACCTCCCAGACCGGTGCCATGGCGTGGTCGATCAGCCAGCGGGGCCGTTTGCCACGCTCCGCGCCGCCGGCCAGGAGGTCCCAGAATCCCGCGCCGTAGTCGGTACCTCCGGCGCAGGCGTAGGCGGCGATCGCGAGCACCATCACCCATGCGATGAAGTCGGCCATCACGACGCACCGCCGGCGGTGCGGTCGGAGCCGCCGGGCTCGGCCCCGGTGGTGCTGGGTTCGGGCTCGCTTCTGGGCCCGTAGGGGGTGTCGGTCTCCGGCGGCAGGTCGGCGCGCGCGGCGGCCGAGCCCTCGTCGGCGATGCGCCAGCGGGTGCGCATCTTCAGGACGACCGCGAGGAACGAGCCGAAGACAGCCACGTACACGGCCATGACGATGCCGAGCATCGCCCACAGCGATGCGGCACGAGTGCCGGTCACCGCCTCCGAGACCCTCATGTGGTGGTAGACGATCCAGGGCTGGCGGCCGACCTCCGTGGTGATCCACCCGCACTCGACGGTGACCAGACACGCGACTCCCGCGATCGCGGCGCAGCGGAAGAACCAGCGGCTGCGCGGGAGGTCCCGGCGCCGCAGCCAGCACCAGCCGTACCAGAGCGCGAGCAGGATCAGCACGCTGCCGATGGTGACCATGATGTCGAAGGCCCAGTGGGCGATGGTCGCCTGAGTCGCCGTCGGGCGGTCGCTCGCCGCGACCGACGACAGGCCCGTCACCTTGGTGTCCGGGCTCAGTCCGGCGAGGATCGAGTCCAGCTGGGGAATCTTGACGCCGCCGGAGATCGTCCCGTCGGGGTGCAGGCGCCCGAACATGTACTCCGGTACGTGGGTGTCGGTCTTCCAGACGATCTCCATGGCGGCGAACTTGATCGGCTGCTTGTGGAAGACGGCGCGAGCGGCGGAGTCACCGAGCATGAACTGGACCGGGGTGAGGATCGCGGCAACCGTGAACGGCACGGTGAAGCCGAGCCGGTGGTAGCGGTCGCGGCGCCCGCGCAGCCAGCCGACCGCGTACACACCGGCGACCACGTAGCCGGCGGTCAGGAGCATCGCGACCACGAAGTGCCAGTACTCCGGGCCGAACATCGGTGTGAAGATCGCCTGCCGCACGTCGACGTCGACGGGATTGCCCTGGGCGTCCGGGCGGAACCCCTGCGGGGTGTTCATCCAGGAGTTGGCCGCGATGATGCCGAACGCCCCCATCAGGGCGGCCAGCGGCAGCGGTACGGCGAGCCAGAAGTGGGTCCAGGGCTTGAGCCGTCGCCAGCCGTAGAGGTAGATCGCGATCAGGACGGCCTCCAGGAAGAACGCCCACGCCTCGATCCCGAACCCGAGGCCGAAGACGTCGCCCCAGCGCCCCATCATGCCGGGCCACAGCAGACCGAACTCGAAGGACAGCACGGTGCCGGTGACGACACCGACGGCGAACTGCACGGCCATCACCGCCGACCAGCGCCGGGCGAGCGTGAGGGCGACGGGGTCGTTGCGGCGAAGCGCCCGGTGGTGCATGAGCAACGTGATGAACGGCAGTGCCACCCCGAACGGGACCAGCAGGATGTGCGAGGCCAGGGTGAAGGCCATCAGCTGTCGCGCCGGCAGGAGTTGGGGCGGGGTGCTGTTCGCGAGCTGGGCAGCGGTGCTGAGCATGTGAGCCTCGATGGTCTGCCCTGCGGGGGTGGCGGGGCTGCGGAGGGACAGGATGCGGAGGGGTGCCCGTAGGGGGTCGGCCGGGGCCGTCCTCAGGGAGGCTCGGGCGCCTTCGGCCCGGCCGTACGGGCAGCCGACGCGTCGGTGTCGGGCATGGTGAAGGCGCGTTCGCGGCGGGAGCCGGTGGCGAAGACGACGGACCAGCTGAGCACCGCTCCCAGCCTGTTGCGGAAGCCGGTGAGAAAGGCCAGGTGGATGAAGAGCCAGGCCAGCCAGCCGGTGAGGCCCGACAGATGCAGCGGGCCGGCCTTGACGACACCCCGGCCGCGGGCGATGTAGGCGGCGCTGCCGAGATCCACGTACGCGAAGGGCTTCGGCTCCTTCGTCCTGCCTTCGACGGCGTGGCGCACCCTCCGGCCCGCGTACGCGCCCGACTGCATGGCGACCTCGGCCAGTCCCGGCAGCCGGTTCAGACTCATCACGTCGCCGGCGACACGGATCTCCGGATGGCCGGGGACGGTGAGGTCGGGTTCGACGAGGATGCGACCGGCCCGGTCCTGTTCGGCACCCGTCGCACGGGCCAGCGCGGCCGCGATCGGCGGCGCCTCGACGCCCGCCGTCCACAGCACGGTGCGTGCGTCGAACCGGGTCGTCCTGCCGTCATGGCTTTGTACCGTCAGGCCGTCCGCGCCGACGTCGGTGACCCTGGTGCCCAGGTGGAGCTCCACTCCGAGCCCCCGCAGGGTTCGGGCGGCACGGTGGGCCAGCCGGGGGCCGAACGCGCCCAGCACCGCGTCGGACCCCTCGAAGAGCAGCACCCGGGCCTGGGCGGAATCGATCTTCCGGAACTCCCGATCGAGCGTGTGACCGGCGATCTCCCGGATCTGTCCCGCGAGTTCGACACCGGTCGGCCCGCCGCCCACGAGAGCGAAGGTGAGCCACTGCTGCCGTTCCCGGTCGTCCACTGCCGTTTCGGCCATCTCGAACGCCCGGTAGATCCGTCGGCGGACCTCGAGCGCGTCGTTCAGGGTCTTCATGCCGGGGGCGTGCGCGGCGAACTCGTCGTGCCCGAAGTAGGACTGACGCATGCCCACCGCGACGATGAGGTCGTCGTACGGCAGCACGACGTCTCCGCCCTCGGGCCGCCGGGCGTGGACCAGCCGGGCGTCGGCATCCACGTCGGTGGCTTCGGCAAGCACGCAGCGCACGTTGTGGTGGCGTCGCAGGACCCCGCGGAGCGGTTGTGCGATCTGCCCCTCGGACAGGATCCCGGAGGCACACTGGTACAGCAGAGGTTGGAAGAGGTGGTGGGCGCGGCGGTCGACCACGGTCACCGCGACCGGTGACTTCCGCAGGGCGCGGGCGGCGAACAGCCCCGCGAACCCGCCGCCGAGGATCACCACCCGGCGGGGCGTGACGTGATCCCGCATCGGAGATCAGCCTCCGGTGGCGAAGCCGGGAAAGAGCGTCATTCCGCCGTCGACGTAGAGGGTGGTGCCGACGACGTAGTCGAGCAGGTCGGACGCCACGGCGACGACGGCGTTGGCGATGTCGTCCGGGTCACCCACACGGCGGTACGGGATCAGGCGCAGGAGGTCGGCCTCGGCTTCGGGGGTGGACCAGGCGTCGCGGTTGATCGGCGTGCGGATGGCGCCGGGGGCGACCGCGTTGACCCTGATCCGCTTGGGTGCGAGTTCCTGGGCGAGGGTCTGCATCAGCATGCCCACGCCGCCCTTGGACGAGGCGTAGTTCACGTGCCCCGCCCACGGGATGATCTGGTGGACCGAACTCATGCAGATGATCTTTCCCGCGGAACGGGAGACCTCCTCCACGACGCCGCGCCGCACGAACTCCTTGGCGGCCTCCCGCGCGCACAGGAACTGGCCGGTCAGGTTGACGGAGATGACCTTCTCCCACTGGGCGAGTGTCATCTCCGTGACGGCTGCGTCCCGCTGGAGGCCCGCGTTGGCGACCATGATGTCGATGGTGCCGAACTCCTCGACCATCCGCGCGACCATGGCGGTCACCTGGTCCTCGTCGGACACGTCGGCCTCGTGGGCGTAGGCGCGGACACCGAAGCCCTCGATCTTCTTCACGACCTCGTCCGCCTCGTCCGCGCCGACGACGTAGTTCACCACGACGTCCGCTCCGGCCCGGCCAAGGGCGATGGCGGTCGCCAGACCGATGCCCGAGTTGGCACCGGTCACGAGCGCCTTCTGGCCCTTGAGGAGCTGCGCGGACACCGCCCCGCGGCTCTCGTCGGAGTTGCCTGCCACCACGTTCTCTCCTTGTGCCTTCTCGACGGACGCCCTCGATGACCGGACGACGCGCAGGAGGAGAACGGAACGTCGGCCGGCCCGTCAGGCAGCTACAGGAGCCGTCGCACACCCGGCCCCCAGACGAAAGCACCCTGCGCCGCGATGGGGCAGACCGGCGCGCGAGACAGCCGTGCTTCAGCCGAGCGCGTCACACGGTCGGGCTACGAGCCGCCCCCGAAGGCCGCCCGGGCGGGTGACACGCGGGCCACCTGGGGGCCAACGGGCACGCGAAGCACAAGGCATCGCTGCGGACGCCCTTCAAGAGGGTCGCCCGAGCAGCTTTACGACCCCACTCGTGGATCCGAACCCTGCTCCGACCAGGGCGTACACCGAGGCTCTTCCGTGAGGCGGAAGACGCATTGCGCCTCCGTGACGCTCTCCCCGACGATGCGACCACCACCAGGGACAGGAGCCGCATCCATGCCTCACACGACCGCCTTCGCCAGGAACCAGTGGTATGTAGCGGCGTACGGGACGGAGGTCGGGCGGGAGCTGCTCGCCCGCACCGTCCTCGGCGAACCGATCGCCTTCTACCGGACCGAGGACACGGGCGAGGTCGTCGCCCTGGCGGACCGCTGCGTGCACCGCCGCTTCCCGCTCTCGCACAGCCGACTCGACGGCGACAGGGTGGTCTGCGGCTACCACGGCTTCACCTACGACACGACCGGCACCTGCGTGTACGTCCCCGGGCAGAAGCGCATCCCCCGTACCGCCAGGGTGAGTTCGTACCCCGTGGCCGAGCTGGACTCCTTCGTGTGGGTGTGGATCGGCGACCCGGCGCTCGCGGACCGGACGACGATCCCGCGGGCCCCGCACCTGGCCGACTCCGCGCACTGGACGTCGGTCGGCGGGATGGAGCCCATCGACGCCGCCTACGGCCTGCTGGTCGACAACCTGATGGACCTCTCTCACGAGACGTATCTGCACGGCGGCTACATCGGCACGCCCGAGGTCGCCGACACCCCCATGACGACCGAGGTCGACGAGGGCGCGGGCATCGTCCGCGTCAGCCGGCACATGGACGACGCCGAGTGTCCGCCGTTCTACGCCGACTCCACCGGCATCAAGGGCCGTATCACCCGCTGGCAGGACATCGAGTACCACGCCCCCTGTCTGTACCTGCTGCACAGCCGCATCGCCCCGCAGGGCGTCCTGCCGAACCCGGACGGCACCGACCCGGACGCCTTCCACGTCGAGATCACCTACGCGATCACACCGTCCACGCCGGACCAGGTCTACGACTTCTGGGCCGTCTCCCGCGACTTCGGCCACGGCGACGAGGAGATGTCCACGTTCCTGCGCGACTTCAACCACGAGGTGGTCATGCAGGACGTGAACGCGCTGAACCTGCTCCAGAAGACCCTGGAGAGCGAGCCCGCCGGCTACCAGGAACTCAGTATCAACATCGACACGGGAGGCCTCGCCGCCCGCCGGATCCTGTCCCGCCTCGCCGCCGCGGGCGACCGGGCCGCGGCCCCCGACAACGTCGCGCGATGAGCCGCCCGCCCACCGCCGAGGTGTACCGCGTCGACTGGGTCCCCGGCACCGACGAACTGCACGGCATCTGCCACTGCGGTGCCGAGCACGACACGCAGGACCCCGTGGCGATGTGGCAGTGGATGCTGTCCCGCCCCGATCACCAGGAGGACGACCGGTGACCCCGCCCCACGAAGCCGACCTCGTCGTCACCGCGCGGACCGAAGAGGCCGCCGGTGTCGTGTCCTTGACGCTCCGCCACCCGGAGGCGGAGCCGCTGCCCTCCTGGGAGCCGGGCGCCCACGTGGACCTGGTCCTCACCGACGGCCTGGTCCGCCCGTACTCGTTGTGCGGCGACCCCGACGACCGCACCGCCTGGACCGTCGCCGTCCTCCACGAACCGCGCGGACGCGGCGGATCGGCGTACGTGCACGAGAAGCTGACCCCTGGCACGGTCGTACGCGTCCGGGGGCCACGCAACCACTTCCCGCTCCACGAGGCACCGGTCTACCGCTTCGTGGCGGGCGGCATCGGGATCACCCCGATCCTTCCGATGGTGGCCGCCGCCGAGGCGGCGGGCGCCGAGTGGAGCCTGCTGTACGGCGGCCGGACACGCGCCTCGATGGCGTTCCTCGGCCAACTCGCCGCCTACGGCCCGAAGGTGCGCGTCGCGCCGGAGGACGAGACGGGCCTCCTCGACCTCGACGGTTATCTCGGCCCGCCGGACACGGACGGCGACGACACCCTGGTCTACTGCTGCGGTCCGGGACCGCTCCTCGACGCCGTCGAGGCCCGGGGCGCCGCGTACACCGAGCGTTTCCGGCCGGCGCAGGACGGACCGGACGGCGCCGGCGGCACGGACCACGCCTTCGTGGTGGAGCTGCGGCGCTCCGGCCGCACCCTGACCGTGCCGCCCGGCCGCAGCATCCTGCACACGGTGCAGGAGGCCGGGGTCGAGGTGCTGTACTCCTGCGCGGAAGGCACCTGCGGGACCTGCGAGACCGACATCGTGGAGGGCGCGGCGGACCACCGGGACTCGGTGCTCAGCGCCGAGGAGCGGGCGGCGGGCGAGACGCTGATGATCTGCGTCTCGCGCTGCCTGGGCCCGCGCCTCGTCCTCGACATGTGAACCCGGTGGTGGTGTCCCGCCCTATCTCTGATACCTGGCGAGCACCAGATTTCCGTCCTTCACCAGGCGTTTGCGCAGTTCACCGAGGCCGATCGAGCCGCTGTAGTACTCCTGGAGGGCGGGCGTCGCGACCTTGTCCTTCCACTCCGCGTAGCCGCGCACCGACTGCGCCGGGGCCGAGCGGAGGTCACCGGCGAGGGCCGTGCCGGTCGCCCAGTCGTTCTTCTCCGTGTGCAGGGCCGGGTCCTTCAGCGCCTCGGTGCCGGTGGGCAGCATCCAGTCGCCGAGTGCGAGGCGCACCATGTTGGGCGGCCTCAGCAGGAAGTCGATGAACTGCGCCGCCTCCTTCTTGTGCGGGCTGTCCTCGGCGACAGACAGGGTCTGCGGGGAGACGCCCTGAGCGAGCCCGTCACGGCCCGCAGGCGCCGGGAGCACCTTCCAGTCGAATCCCTTGGGCGCCTGCTGGACGATCTGCTGGCGGTAGGAGAACCCGAGCGGGACCATCGCGTACTTGCCCGCGAAGAAGCCGGGAAGCGTGTCCGAGCCGCCCATGCCGAGCGTCGCGCCCGAGGCGCTGGCGTCGGTGTTGACCTGATCGTGGACCGTGCGGGGCGCGACCTGGTCCGCGGCGTCGAAGCGGACCGTCACCTTGCCGTCGGCGCCGCGGTGGAACATGCGTCCGCCGGCCGAGAGGGAGAGGTTGAGGGTCGCCGAGACGGGCTCCTTCAGCGGCCACGCGACACCGAACTTCTTGTCGCCGCTCAGCTTCTTCGTGACGGCCCTGAACTCCTCCCAGGACCAGGGCTTCTCGGGCGTCGGGATGCGTACACCCGCCGCGTCGAGGATCTTCGCGTTGGCGATGAGGACGCGCGGCTCCTGGAGGAACGGCACGCCGTAGACGCCGTCACCGAAGGTCGCCGTCTCCCAACTGTGCTGCGGGATGTCGGACTTGAGGCGGTCGGGCAGCAGGTCCCGCAGGTCGGCGAGGTAGCCGCCGTACGCGAAGTCCGCGAGGTCGTCGGAGGCGTCGTGGATGACGTCGGGCGCCTCCCCTCCCTCGAAGGAGGTGAGCAGCTGGTCGTGGACGCTGTCCCAGCTGCCCTGGACGTACTTGACCTGGATGTCCGGGTGGGCCGCGTTCCACTCCTTCACGAGCTGCTTGTTGGCGTCGACGGACTCCTTCTGCCAGGCGAGGGACTGGAACTCCAGAGTGATCTTGCCGTCGTCGGCCGTCCCGCCGGACGAACAGCCGGTGAGCAGCAGGGTCACGGCCGCGGCGACGGCGGCCGGCCGGGACATGCGCCTCATGACTTCACCGCCCCGGTCAGCATCCCGCCGGTGAGTCTGCGCTGGATGAGCGCGAAGATCACCAGTGAGGGCAGGGTCGCGAGGAACGCGGCGGCGGCCAGTGGCCCGAGGTCGGCGACGCCCTCCGCGCCGAGGAAGTGCGTCAGGACCACCGGCAGCGTCTGCCGCTCCGGGGTCTTCATCAGGACCAGCGCGAAGAAGAACTCGTTCCACGCGGTGATGAACGCGAACAGGGCCGTCGCCACCAGGCCCGGCGCGAGGAGCGGCGCCGTGACGGAGACGAGCGTGCGCAGCTTTCCGGCTCCGTCGACGGCGGCCGCCTCCTCCAGCTCGGGCGGCACGGCCCGGACGTAGCCGACCAGCATCCACAGCGCGAAGGGCAGCGACCACACGACGTAGACCATGGTCAGGCCGGGCAGCGAGTTGATCAGGTGCAGGTTCTTCAGGATCAGGAAGAGCGGGATGATCAGCAGGACGAACGGGAACGCCTGGCTGACCACCACCCAGCCCGTCGCCGCGCGGGACAGCGCGGAGCGGTGGCGGGCCATCACGTACGCCATCGGGGTCGCGATGACGACGGCGATCAGGGCCGCGCAGACCGCCACGAGCACGGAGTTGGCGGCGGCCCTCAGGAGGGGCTGCTCGTCGAAGGCCTGGCGGAAGTTGGCGAGTGTGGGGTCCTTGGGTATCCACGTGGGGTGCAGGCTCGCGAGTTCGCGGGGCGGCTTGAACGCCGTGGAGATCAGCCACAGGAACGGGAACGCGAGGAAGACGAGATAGGCGAGCAGCGCGAGGTACTGGCCCGCGCGCGCCGGCCTGCTCGGCCGGATGCCTGTACGGGTACGGCTCAACTCTCGTCGCCTCCCTTGAGCCGGCCCACGAGGTAGAAGGCGAGGATGACCGAGATGACCGCGACCATCACGCAGCCCATCGCCGCCGCGTAGCCGAACTGGCCGTAGCGGAAGGCCTCTTCGTAGGCGAAGAGCATGGGCAGCCGGGTCCGGCCGCCCGGGCCGCCGTTGGTCAGGACGTAGACCAGGGCGAACGAGTTGAAGTTCCAGATGAAGTTGAGCGCGGTGATGGCGAGGGCGACCGGCCTGAGCGCGGGCCACGTCACCGCGCGGAAGCGGCCCCAGGCGCCCGCGCCGTCGAGCGCGGCGGCCTCGTGGAGTTCGGGCGAGGTGTTCTGGAGTCCGGCGAGCAGGGCGACGGTGGTCTGCGGCATGCCCGCCCAGATGCCGACGACGATCACCGCGGGCAGCGCGGTCGCCAGACCGGTGAGCCAGTCGCGCCCGTCACCGAGGCCGAGGTCGCGGACGGTCTCGTTGAGGATGCCCGCGTCCGGGTTGTAGACGAGGCGCCACATGATGCCGACGACCACCTCGGGCATCGCCCAGGGAATGATCGCGAGCGCCCGCGCCAGCCAGCGGAAGCGGAGGTTCTGGTTGAGCAGGAGCGCGAGGCCCAGCGCGAGCAGGAACTGTGGGACGGTCACCCCGACCGCCCACAGCAGGCCGATCCGGAACGAGTCCCAGAACAGCGTGTCGTGCAGCAGGTCCTGGAAGTTGAGTGCGCCCACCCACTGGGTCGGCTCCGTACGTCCCGCCTGCGAGTCGGTGAACGCCAGCGCGATGCCGTAGAGGAGGGGGCCGACGCTGAGCACGAGGATGGGGATGAGGGCGGGCAGGACCAGGAACCAGGCGCCGCGGTCCGCCGGGCGCCCCCGCCCGGGTGGCCCGGACGCGCGCTCCACCGGCCGCGTCGTCGCGGTCGTCAAGGTCACGGATTCGGCTCCTTCGGGCGGCGGGTGGGGGTCCGGCCGCTCCCCAGGGCCTGTCCGGCGGGTCATGCCGGCGACGCGGGGTCCGGCACGCCGGCACTTCACGAGCGCGGCCACGCGGCTTCGGCATGATCCAGACGAAAGGCCCTGGCGGCCCCCGTCATCGTGCTGAGGGACCCGTGCCTCGTCAAGCCGCTGCGCACGACGTTGTCCGTTACGGCGCCCACCGGGGCGTATGCGCACGTGAAACGGGTGCGAGACTGGGCCCGGACCATGTGATCGGCGGGAGGCAAGTGATGGACGAGGCGCAGGCGCGGAAGGTGCTCGCTGCGGCGGGGCTCCCCGGCGGGCAGCGGGACGGCGGGCAGGAGGCCGAGCTGCTGGCGCTCGGTGAGAACGCCGTGTTCGCGCTCGGTGACCTCGTGGTCAAGGTGGGCCGCGACCCCGAACTCCTGGAGCGGGCGCGGCACGAGCTCACCGTCGCGGGCTGGCTCGCCGGCCAGGGAGTGCCGGCCGTGCGCGCCGCCGAGCCGGAGCCGCTCCTCGTGGACGGCCACCCGGTGACACTGTGGCACCGCGTTCCGGCCGCGCTGCGCCCCGCCGAACCGCGCGACCTGGCCGAGCTGCTCCGCCTCGTGCACGCCCTGCCCGCCCCACCCTTCACGCTGCCGCGCCGCGAGCTGCTCGGCGGCGTCGAGCGGTGGCTGCGGCTCGCGGGCGACGCGATCGACCCGGCCGACGCGGCGTACCTGCGTGAACGGCGCGACGGCTTCGCGGACGCGGCGGCGGCGCTCGTCCCGCGTCTGACGCCGGGACCGATCCACGGGGACGCGCTGCCGCGCAACGTGCACATCGGCGCCGACGGGCCCGTCCTCGTCGACCTGGAGACGTTCTCCTGCGACCTGCGCGAGCACGACCTGGTCGTCATGGCGCTCTCCCGCGACCGGTACGGCCTCGACCCCGAGGCGTACGACGCGTTCACGCGGACGTACGGCTGGGACGTGCGGGAATGGGACGGGTGCGCCGTGCTGCGCGGCGCGCGCGAGACGGCGAGCTGCGCGTGGGTCGCCCAGCACGCGCCGGCCAACCCCAAGGCGCTCGCGGAGTTCGAGCGCAGGGTGGCGTCGTTGCGGGACGGAAATCCGGCGGTGCGCTGGTACCCGTTCTGACGGGTGCCGTTCCCGGCGGGTGACTGAACCTCCGCTCGGCGCGGGCTGCTGAACTTCCGCTCGCGAGACATCGGTTGGACTCCGCGCACTTGTTGTTGGACTTTCGCGCCGAATTCATCCGATCTCTTTCGCACAGTGGGGTCCTGGAGCAAGGTACGGCGGAGTTGGCCGACCCTCGCCTGGAGGACCTGATGCCCGCACACCCTGAGCCCGGCTCCGCCGTCTCTCGCCGCTCCGTTCTCAAATACGGCTCAGCCATCGGATCTCTCCTGGCTCTGAGTCAAGTCCCCGCCTTCACGGCACAGGCAGCGCCGAGACCCGGCGGGCGCCCGGCCGCGCCACACCTCGTCCCCGAGGCCGACGCGCTCGCACTGCGCTACGGGTCCCCGGCCGCCGAGGACCAGCTCATGCGGGAGGGGCTGCCGATCGGCAACGGCCGCCTCGGGGCCGTCGTCTCCGGACACCCGTCCCGCGAGGTCCTGTCCGTCTCGGACATCACCCTGTGGACGGGCGGGGCGAACGACGCGCTGGAGTCGGACGGCCAGTTCCCCTACGACACGGCCCACTTCGGCTCGTACGGCGTCCTCGTCAAGGCGTATCTGGAGGTGCCGGGGCACGACCCGTCCGCCGTGAGCGACTACCGGCGCCGCCTCGACCTCAGCAACGGCCTGACGACGGTGGAGTACGAGCTCGGTGGCACCCGCTACCGGCGGGAGATCTACTGCAGTCACCCCGACGACGTGATCGTCGTCCGGCTCACACGCGTAGGGGGCGGCACCTGGAGCGGACGCCTCACGCTGACCGGGACACGCGGCGAGCCGATCACCGTGGACCCCGCCACCGCCTCGGCCGGCTTCACCGCGGAACTCGACAACGGCCTCGCCCACGCCGCTGTCGCGCGGGCCGCGGCGCACCACGGCGGCACGGTCGGCGCGAGCGGCTCCTCGGTCACCTTCGAGGGCTGCGACGAGGTGCTCCTCGTCCTGAGCGGCGGCACCTCCTACTCCCCCGACGCCGACGGGTTCATCGACCGCGACGCCGACCCGCACGCCACCGCCGCCGCGCGGACCGCCGCCGCGGCGAAGACCGGCGCGACCCGTCTCCTCGCCGCCCACGTCGCCGACCACCGCGCCCTGTTCGACACGATGAGCGTCGACCTGGGCGCGTCCACCGCCGCGCAGCGGGCCCTGGACACCGACAAGCGACTCCTCGCCCGGCAGGCCTCCGGTGGCCGCCCCGACCCCGAACTCGAGGCGTCGTACGTCCAGTTCGGCCGCTACCTCACCGTGTGCGGCTCGCGCTCCTCGCTGCCGCTCAACCTCCAGGGCCTGTGGATCGACCGGAACGACCCGGCGTGGATGGCGGACTACCACACCGACATCAACCTCCAGATGAACTACTGGCCCACCGACAGGACCGGTCTGCCCGACTGCTTCGACGCGCTCGCCGACTACTGCATCGCCCAGGTCCCGCACTGGGAGAAGCGCACCCGCGAGCTGTTCAACGACCCGCGCAACGGCTTCCGCAACACGAGCGGCGAGATCGCCGGGTGGACCACGGCGATCTCCACCAACACCATGGGCGGCCCCGGCTGGTGGTGGCACCCGGCGGGCAACGCCTGGCTGTGCAACTCCCTCTTCGAGCACTACGAGTTCACCCTCGACCGGCGCTACCTGGCGAAGATCCTGCCGCTCCTGGAGGGGGCCTGCGCGTTCTGGGAGAAGCGGCTCGTCACGGCGACGGTGAAGGACCCGAGGACCGGGGCCGACATCGAGGTGCTCGTCGACGACCACGACTGGTCGCCGGAGCACGGCCCGACCGACGCGCGCGGCATCACGTACGCCCAGGAGCTGGTCTGGCAGCTCTTCGAGAACTTCCGCAGCGCCACGGCTGCCCTCGGCGCCTCCAAGGCGCATGCCCGCCGCGTCGCCGCCCTCCAGGACCGGCTGTACCTGCCGCGCGTCAGCCCCACCACCGGGTGGCTGGAGGAGTGGATGGGCGGCGCGAACCTCGGTGAGACGCAGCACCGGCACCTCTCCCACCTCGTCGGGCTGTTCCCCGGCGACCGCGTCAGCCGGGACCGCAGCCCGCACGACGTCCTCGTCGGCGTCGACAAGGGCCTCACGGCCCGCGGCATGGACACCTACGGCTGGGGCTGCGCGTGGCGCGCCCTGTGCTGGGCGCGGATGAAGGACGCGGAGAAGGCGTACCAGCTCGTCGGCACGGTGCTGCGGCCCTCCGTGAACCACAGCAACGGCACCGCGCCCAACTTCTTCGACATGTACCAACTGGGTGGCAACAGCTCGGTGTTCCAGATCGACGCCAACTTCGGCACGACGGCCGCCGTGATCGAGATGCTCCTCTACTCCCGCCCCGGCCTCGTCGAACTCCTGCCCGCCCTGCCGGTCGCGTGGGGCGCGTCGGGCAAGGTCACCGGCATCGGCGTGCGCGGCGGGTTCACGGCCGACCTGGAGTGGAAGGACGGCGTGGCGACGAAGCTCCGGCTCACCTCGACCGGCGGCCGCACCACCCGCGTACGGGCCGGCTCCTGGACGAAGGACGTCAGCCTGAAGCCGGGCGCGAGCATCACCCTGGCCCCCTCGTACGCGTCGCGGCGCTACGTACTCGTCAACCGGGCCGACAGCGGCACGGCGATCGAGGTGTCGGGGACCGCCGAGTCCGCCCCGCTGGTCCTCGCCGCGCGCACGGGCGGCGCGTCGCAGCAGTGGAAGTTCGCAGAGGCCCTGGACGGCGGCGACCGACTGACCAACGTGCACTCCGGCCTGACGGCGGACGTCAGCGGTGGCCAGGCCACGGAGAACGCGCCGATCGTCCAGTACCGGGCCACCGGAGCGGACAACCAGCACTGGCGCGCGGAGTCCACGGACGGTGGCCACGTCCGCCTGGTGTGCGTCCGCACGGGCAAGTCCCTCGGCCCGGCCGGCGGCTCCACGGCGACGGGCACCGCGGTCGTCCAGCAGACGTACACGGGCGCGGCGTCGCAGCAGTGGAGGCTGGTGGCCGTGTAGGGCGGCCGGGTGGCGGCGGGATCTTCACGGCTTCACCGGCCCCCGGGGCCGGTGGCTCCGTGAAACTGCCGCCTCACGGCTCAGACCCCGGGCCCCGTCAGCTCCCGCATCGGCCACGTCGCCTCCACCACCGCCTGTGCGTCGCCCTTGCGGCGCAGGAAGGACTGGAAGTCCGCCGCCCACTGCGCGTACCACTCGATCTGGGATTCGTGGAGCCGGGCCGGTCCGAGGGAGGCGACCTTCGGGTGGCGGCCGGCTATCGCGGAGGCCAGGCGTGCGGCGGCGAGGGCGTCGGCGGAGGCGTCGTGCGCGGATTCGAGCGTCACGCCGTACTCCGCGCACACCGCCTCGAGGTTCCGCTTGCCCTTGCGGTAGCGGTCCACCGAGCGGTCGATCGTGTACGGGTCGATGACGGGCGCCGGGTCCGTGCCGCCCAGCCGCTCCCGCAGCGACGGCAGGCCGTGGCGGCGCAGCTCGGCGGAGAGCAGGGTCAGGTCGAACGCGGCGTTGTACGCGACGACGGGCACGCCCGTGCGCCAGTACCCGACGAGCGTCTGCGCTATCGAGTCCGCGACCCGGTCGGCCGGCTCACCCTCGGACGCCGCTCTCTCGTTGCTGATCCCGTGCACGGCGACCGCGTCGGCCGGGATCTCGACCCCCGGGTCCGCGAGCCACTGCCGGTGACCCAGCGGCCTCGTGTCCTTGACCTCTATCACCGCGCCCGTGACGATGCGCGCCTCGCGCGGATCCGTCCCCGTGGTCTCCAGGTCGAAGCCGACCAGCAGTTCCTGGTGCCATCCCATCGCGGCCCCCTTCTTCATGGTGCGTCCCCGTGTCTCCCCAGTGGCCACCACGATGACATGGGGCACTGACAACGGGCCGGGAGCGTTCCGCTTCCGCGCGGCGGCGGGGTCAGGACACGGGCCGGGCGTCCGCCCACGCCAGCTCGAATTCTTCGCGATACGTCGGGAAAAGTCCGGCTTCCTCCCCGTCCCGGGCGTGGGCCTTCACCACGCGCCCGGGCCCGCGCAGCACGAGGACCGGCGCCTCCATGCCCCTGGCCCGGCGCAGATACGACTGGACGACCCCGACGCCGTCCGACCCGTCGCCGTCGACGAGATAGGCGGTGAACCGTGGCGTCTCGTCGTAGACCTGGATCTCGAAGGCGCCCGGGTCGCGCAGCCGGGCCCGCACCCGGCGCATGTGCAGGATGTTCATCTCGACGGCGCGGCTCAGCTCGCCCCGCTTGAGACCCAGCTCGCGCTCCCTGCGCTTGACGGCGCTGGAGGCGGGGTTGAGGAAGAGCAGCCGCACCCGGCAGCCGGACTCGGCGAGCCGGACGAGGCGGCGGCCCGAGAAGTTCTGCACCAGCATGTTCAGGCCTATGCCGATGGCGTCGAGGCGGCGCGCGCCGCCGAAGATGTCCTCGGCCGGGAACTGGCGCAGGAGACGCACCCGGTCCGGGTGCACGCCCACGACGTCGCCGTACCGGTCGCCGACGAGCTCCTCGACGGCGTCCACCGGGAGCCTCCGGGCGGACGGTACGTCCGAGCCAGCGCCGAGCATCTCCAGGAGCCGCCCGGAGGCGCGCTCGGCCTGGGCGAGGACGGCCTCGGACAGGGCTCGGTTGCGCGAGACGACGTTCCGCGTCACCTCCAGCTCGTCGAGGGCGAGCTCGACGTCGCGGCGGTCGTCGAAGTACGGCTCGAAGCAGGGCCAGTGCTGGACCATCAGCTCGCGCAGTTGCGGCAGGGTGAGGAAGCTGAGGACGTTGTCGTCGGCCGGGTCGAGCAGATAGCCCTTGCGGCGGCTCACCTCGCGCACGGCGACGGCTCGCTGGACCCACTCCTGCCCGGCGGGCCCGGCGGCCGCCACGACCCAGTCGTCCCCGTGGACGGGTTCGTAGATGGGCCGCAGCACGGCGGCCACCACGGCCCGCAGCCGCTGTTCGACCAGGTTCAGCCAGATGTAGGCGCGGCCGGCCCGCTGCGCGCGCGTACGGACCTCGCTCCAGGCGTCGGCGCCCCAGGCGAACTCCGACTCCGGTCCGATCTGGGATCCCATGTCCATGGGCCGCGCCAAGGACACCGCTCCGGGCGGGACGTCAGCGGAGCTCCCCTCGTGACCCGCGTCACCAGGGGGCAGCTCCAGCCCACCCGAGCTCACCCACGCACCGCCTTCCGCTCCCCCGAGCAACCCCAGCAACGATCAAGGAAGGGTACTCCGGGAGCGGTCGGCGGTGCAGCCGGATGGGCAGGGTAGTTTCTCAACTGCCGTTTCTGGGCACGCCGTTCTGGTCCGCGAGGTCGGCGGGAGTGAGCGGATTCATAGCGGTCACGTCCCTGGGGGCCAATGAGAAGCCCTGCCAGTGGACCGGCATCGGCTGCTGGTCCTCGTCCCGGGCGATGTGGTGGAACCCGATGTTGACCCAGGTGATCGGGTGCGTGAGCGTCTGCCCGCCGACCCACTTGTCGACGCTGGCGCCGCCGCAGTGCCCGGCAGGGTTGTCGCTCGCGTACTGCTCGCACTTCTTGTACTCGGTGAAGTACACGTCGTGCTTGGTGAACGAACGGCCCGGGAACTTGCTGGAGCGGCCGGGCACGAACTCGTAGGACCTGGGGTGGCCGTCCTTGTTCTTGCCCGCGGTGCTGACGACCCGCCACCAGCGCATGTCCTTCGCGTCGCCGGCGAGTTCCTTGGTGACGGGGGTGCGGGTGGTCTTCGTGGTGGGGCTGCCGCTGCCGCGCGGCGCGGTGACCTTGGAGTCGTACTGCTCGACCTTGCTCTTGGGGGAGCCGTCGAGGCCGAAGTCGAGCCGCCAGAAGACGTTGTGGGCGTGGCTCTCGGCGTAGGCGCGGGCACCCTTGCCGATCGGCCAGCCCTTGCCGTCCGTGCCGTTGTAGTCGTACGGGGAGAGGCTGCCGGTCGCGCCGACGTTCGACGTGATCGTCCCGTCGGAGGAGAACCGCCACTCGGTGATGTACTCGTACCAGGACGCCTTGTTGACCGTGTAGACGAGAAGGTCCTTGCCCTGGGCGGTGTAGACCTTGCCGCTGCCGCCGGTGCTCTGGTCGTCGTTGAGCCGGTACGCGTGCCCACGCGCGCGCGTGGTGGTGCACAGGCCCTGCACGTCGCCCCGGTCGGGCACCTTGACGGTCTTGATGGTGCCGCCGGGGCACTCGCCGGGCTTCAGGTTCTGCAGGGCGTACCCGAAGTCGGTACCGGTGACGTCGTCGTACTCGTTCTCGCCGTCGTCGTAGGGGACGTGCACCTGCGCCAGGCGGGCACTGGTGAGGACGGCGATCGGCTTGGGCTCGTCCTTCGGCTGGTAGCTGACGTTGTCGAGGACGAGCCCGGACAGCGTGTTGTAGTGCCAGCACATGCGCCAGGTCGTGCCCCCGTCGAGGACCTGCTCGATCTTGTAGGCGGTGCTGCAGGCCGGGGCCGCGGCGGTGGGCGCCTGCGGGGCGGCGGTGGCGGGGCCCGCGGCGCTGACGGCGGTGCCGAGCAGCGCGAGGGAGGTGAGGGCGACGGCGGCCCGGGCGCCTGCGCGGGCGCGCCGAAGTCTGTTGACGTGCATACGGAATGACTCCTTCGAACAGGAGGAGAAGAGGGCGTGGGGCTCAGCCGAGGCGGCCGACGGTGCGCGCGCTGAGGTCGACGACCAGGGCGCGGGTGTCGATCCACGGCCCGTTGCTGACCTTGGTGACGACGCGCAGGCACCGGTGCTCGCCGCAGGCGGTGAGGCCGGATGGGACGTGGGCGACGGTCTTCTTGCGGAAGACCATGCCGCTCAGTTCGAGCTGGTCCGTGCTCGTGAGCTGCTTGCCGGTGGCGTCCTTGTAGTCCTTCTTCAGGCCGGCGCCGAGCGGGTCCGCGATGAGGAGCTGGGTGGCCTCACGCAGCTCGCCGGGGCTCGGCGGCGGCTGCACGCCGTGCGCCGTGTCGGTGTTCTCGACCTTGCCGCTGTCGAGGTTCACGGTCCTGGTCACGACCGTGTCGGCCTTGTAGTCGTAGTAGACGACCTCGGCGCGGCGTTCCGCCGCCTGCGCGCCGCTCTGCGTGGGGTCCACCTCGCTGAGGTTCGTGGACAGGTGCTGCGGCCCCCGGTCGCCCTCGACGTCCCGCGCGCTGAGGCGCAGTCCGTTGCTCGCGACGGCGATCTGTTCGGCGCGCTTGATCTCGTCGTCGGTCAGCGGGTCCCTGCCGACGCCCTTGTCGCCCTCCTTCGGCGCGGCCTCCACCACGCCGTCCTTCGGGATCGCGTCCTGCTGGGCGGAGCCGGCTTTGGCCTGGTCACCCGCGCCCGCCTCCCCCGGCAGGGTCACCCCCAGCAGTACGGCGGTCGCCACGGCCGCGACGGCCGCTCCCGCCATCATTTTCCCCAGATGGCGTCTTGCGAGCTCTCGCACATCTTCCCCCTGTTGTCCCCGCGGCCCCACCTGTGGGCGGACGGGTATGCGTGGTCTTCCTTTAAGAGGGGTCCAATTCCTAGGTGGTTCCGTCACTTTCGGGAAGACTCAGGCGGAAGTCGCCCGGGGCATCCGGGCCGGGAGTGGAAGAGTCGTACCCATGCAGGTCTGGCCTGGACAGGCGTATCCACTCGGTGCCACTTATGACGGCGCCGGCACCAACTTCGCGGTCTTCTCGGAGGCCGCCCGGCGCATAGAGCTGTGTCTGCTGCACGACGACGGGTCGGAGACCGCGGTGGAGCTGCGGGAGACCGACGCCTTTGTGCGGCACGCGTATCTGCCCGGCATCATGCCGGGCCAGCGGTACGGCTTCCGCGCGCACGGCCCGTACACCCCGGAGCGCGGGCAGCGGTGCAACTCGTCGAAGCTGCTCCTCGACCCGTACGCACGTGCGATCAGCGGCCAGATCGACTGGGGCGAGGCGGTGTACGGGTATCCCTTCGGGGCGCCCGACAAGCGCAACGACCTGGACTCGGCGCCGCACACGATGACGTCGGTCGTGGTCAACCCGTACTTCGACTGGGGCGACGACCGTCCGCCGCGCACCGAGTACCACCACACGGTGATCTACGAGGCCCATGTGAAGGGCCTCACGATGACGCACCCGGCGCTCCCGGAAGAGCTGCGCGGCACCTACGCGGCGCTCGCGCACCCGGCGATCCTGGAGCACCTCACGGAGCTGGGCGTGACAGCGCTCGAACTGATGCCGGTCCATCAGTTCGTGAACGACCACCGCCTGGTGGAGATGGGCCTGAACAACTACTGGGGCTACAACACCATCGGGTTCTTCGCGCCCCACAACGCCTACGCGTCCTGGGGCGACCGGGGACAGCAGGTCCTGGAGTTCAAGTCGGCCGTACGGGCACTGCACGAGGCCGGAATCGAGGTCATCCTCGACGTCGTCTACAACCACACGGCCGAGGGCAACCACCTGGGCCCGACGCTGTCCTTCAGGGGCCTCGACAACGCCTCGTACTACCGCCTCGCCGAGGACCGCCGCTACTACATGGACACCACGGGCACCGGGAACTCGCTGCTCATGCGCTCGCCACACGTCCTGCAGATGATCATGGACTCGCTGCGCTACTGGGTCACCGAGATGCACGTCGACGGGTTCCGCTTCGACCTGGCGGCCACGCTGGCACGGCAGTTCCACGAGGTGGACCGGCTGTCGTCGTTCTTCGACCTCGTGCAGCAGGACCCGGTGGTCTCCCAGGTGAAGCTGATCGCCGAGCCGTGGGACGTCGGCGAGGGCGGCTACCAGGTGGGCAACTTCCCGCCACTGTGGACGGAGTGGAACGGCAAGTACCGGGACACCGTCAGGGATCTGTGGCGGGGCGAGCCGCGGACCCTCGCCGAGTTCGCCGGACGGCTGACCGGCTCGTCCGACCTCTACCAGGACGACGGCCGCCGCCCGCTCGCCTCCATCAACTTCGTCACGTGCCACGACGGTTTCACCCTGCGCGACCTGGTCTCGTACAACGAGAAGCACAACGAGGCGAACGGCGAGGGCAACCGCGACGGGGAGAGCCACAACCGGTCGTGGAACTGCGGTGCGGAGGGCGACAGCGACGACCCCGGGGTGCTCGGCCTGCGGGACCGTCAGATCCGCAACTTCATCGCGACACTCATGCTCTCCCAGGGCGTGCCGATGCTCAGCCACGGGGACGAGCTGGGGCGCACGCAGAACGGCAACAACAACGCCTACTGCCTGGACAGCGAGCTGGCCTGGGTGCGCTGGCCCGAGGACGGCGAGCAGGACGCCCTGCTGGCCTTCACGCGCGCGATGGCGCGGCTGCGGCGTGACCACCCGGTGTTCCGCAGGCGCCGCTTCTTCCACGGGCGGCCGGTCGAGGGCACCCACGACGAGCTGAGCGACATCGCCTGGTTCACTCCGGAGGGCGCGGAGATGACGCGGGACGACTGGGGCGCGGCGCAGGCGCGGGCCCTGTCGGTGTTCCTCAACGGGCACGCGATCTCGGAGCCGGGCCCCCGGGGCGAGCGCATCTCGGACGACTCGTTCCTGCTGCTGTTCAACGCGTCGCCCGACGCGCTGGAGTTCCTCGTTCCGGTCAACCACGGCCGACAGTGGGAGGTCGTGGTGGACACGGCGCTGCCCGAAGGCGTGCCCCTCGGGACCGGCGCGAAGGTAAAGGCCGGTGACCGCGTCACACTCCTCGACCGGAGCCTGACGGTGTTGCAGCGACCGGCGTGACTCCTGGTGCCGCCGGGGCCGCCTTGACGAGGAGTGCGACGCCGAACGCGAGGGCCGCGGCCACGCTGCCGACGGTGAACGCCGCGGCGGGGCCGTGGGACTCGGCGAGGCGGCCCGCCACGGCGAGCGTGACGGCCTGCCCGCCGACGAAGGCGCTCGCGGCGGACGTCATGCCCTCGGCGAGGCGTTCGCGCGGCACGGCGCGTTCGGTGAGTCCGAAGCCGGTGATCAGGTTCGGCGCGAAGACGGCGCCGAACACGGTCACCGCCACGTAGAGGCCCGGCATGCTCTGCGTGCCGATCAGCAGGAGGGACAGGAGCGCGGCGGCGGCGGTGGCGACCCGCCAGCGCAGCGCGAGCCCGAAGCGCTCCGGCAGCGCGGCCATGGACAGGCCGACGACGGCGCTCATGACGCCCATGGCGGCGTAGACGAGGCCCGCCTGGTCCTCCTGGCCGAGCTTCTGGGTGAGCGCCGTGATCCCGGCCCCGCAGCCGCCCAGGAGGACACCGAGGAGGACGAGGCCGAGGCGCACGAGCCGGACCTCGCGCGGCATGCGGGGACGCCGGGACCGCGGCTCCCTGGGGGCGTGCGCCGTCGCGGGCCGGACCGTCGTCGCCGTCGCCGTCGCCGTCGGGTGCAGCGCGAACGCCGAACCGCAGCCGGCGACGAGCAGAGCGGCGGCCCCGAACGCGTACGCGGGGTGGCCGGCGAAGGCCGCGACACCGATCAGCGCGGGCCCGAGGACGAACGACAGCTCGTCCATCGTGCTCTCCAGTGACAGCACCGTGTTCACGACGCGCTCGTCCGCACCCCCGCGGCGGACGAGCGCGACGCCCCGGGCCCTGGCCAGCGGACCGATCCCCGGCACCGTGGCCCCGGCGAGCACGCCGAGCGCCACGAGGAGCGGCGTGGGGAGTCCCGCGAGGGCGCCGAGCGTGTAGCAGGTGATCGCGAGGGCGTTCAGCAGCGAGCAGCACAGGACGACGCTCCGCTGCCCGCGCCGGTCGGCGAGCCGGCCGACGACGGGCCCCGTGGCCACCTGTCCGAGCGCGAGCGCGCAGGCCACGGTCCCTCCGGTCGCGAGGGAACCGCTCGTCCTGGTGATCAGCAGAACGCTGCCGAACTGGATCACCGCCACCGGCAGCCGCCCGAAGAACGAGAGCGCCGGGAGCAGCGCCCCGGTCGCCCCGAGCACCTCGCGGTATGTCGCCGACGTTCCCCCCGCTGCCTGTGCCATCGTTCGAAGCTATCGACGGCGCCGGTGACATACGCATGCGGCGATGACACGAAAGACGCCGGGGCGGGTACGTAGGTTCGCATGACGCGCATGACACCGGACCATCAAGAGGGCGGGGTCCCCGCCCCGCCCACGGCCACGTACCGGATGCAGCTCCAGCCGGCGTTCCCGTTCGCCGCGGCCGCCGGAGCCGTCCCGTATCTGGCCTCGCTGGGTGTCTCGCACCTGCATCTGTCGCCGGTCCTGGAGGCCGTACCCGGTTCCACGCACGGGTACGACGTCGTGGACCACGCGCGCGTGCGGGACGAGCTGGGTGGTGAGGCCGGGCTGCGGGCGCTCGCGCGGACGGCGCGGGAGCACGGGCTCGGCCTGGTCGCCGACATCGTGCCCAACCACATGGCGTCGGCGGCCGGGCTCAACCGGCCCCTCCAGGAGGTACTGCGGGACGGGCCGCACTCCCCCTACGCGCACTGGTTCGACATCGACTGGGAGGCGCAGGGCGGGCGGGTCCTGCTGCCCGTGCTCGGCCACCGGCTGAGCCATGAGCTGGACCGTCTGGAGGTGGACGGGCGTGTGCTGCGCTACTACGAGCACGCGTTCCCGCTGCGCGAGGGCACGGAGACGCTGCCCCTTCCCGAGCTGCTCGACGCGCAGTGGTACCGGCTCGGCTGGTGGCGCCTGGCCCGCACCGAGCTCAACTACCGGCGTTTCTTCACCATTTCGGACCTGATCGGGGTGCGCGTGGAGAACCGGGAGGTGTTCGACGCCACGCACGAGAAGATCGTCCAGCTGCTGCGCGAGGGCGTTCTCGACGGGCTGCGCGTCGACCATCCCGACGGCCTCGCCGACCCCGGCGCGTATCTGAAGGACCTCGCCGACGCGACCGCCGGGCGCTGGACCGTCGTCGAGAAGATCCTCGGCGCGGACGAACGACTGCCCGCCGCCTGGCCGGTGGCCGGTACGACGGGCTACGACGCGCTGCGCCACATCGACGGCCTGTTCACCGATCCGTCGGGCGCGGACGAACTGCTCGGCCTGTTCCGGCGCTTCACGGCGGCCCCCGCCGACCGGGGCGGCGACTGGGACGCCACGGCGCGCCGCGCCGCGTACAAGGTCGTCACGCACGAGCTGGCGGCCGAGGTGGACCGCCTCACGCGCGAGGCGGGGCGGCTGTGCGCCGCCGACGCCGCCCTGCGCGACCACGCTCCGTGGGCCCTGCGCACCGCCGTACGCGAACTCCTGGTGCGCCTCGACGTGTACCGGCCGTACGTGACCGGGGGCGCGGACCCCGAGACCGTGCTCACACCCGGTGACGCCGAGGACGCCAAGGGGGTGTTCACCGTCGCCGAGGAGGCCGAGGCGGTGGACACCGTGCGGGACCTGGCGCTCGGGAAGAGCGGTTCGGGGCCCGAGCACGAGGCGTTCCGGGCGCGGTTCGCGCAGACGGCGTCCGCGCTGCGCGCCAAGGCGGTCGAGGACACGGCGTTCTACCGGCACGCGCCCCTCCTGTCGGCGACGGAGGTCGGCGGGACGCCGCAGAGCCCGGCGGTGGACCCGGAGACGTTCCACGCGTACTGCACACGCGTGCAGCGCGACTGGCCCTGCACGGGAACCGTCCTTTCGACGCACGACACCAAGCGCAGCGCCGATGTGCGGGCGGGGATCTCCGTGCTCACGCAGTGCCCCGGGCGCTGGGCCGATCTGCTCGCGGACGTCACCGAGCGGACCGCGCGCGAGGGCGGCACGAGCGCGCCCGATCCCCAACTGGCCTGGGCGGCCTGGCAGACGGCGGTCGGGTTCGGCGACCAGGAGGGCGAGCGGCTCCAGGGCGCGATGCTCAAGCACGTGCGCGAGGCGGGGCTGCACACGAGCTGGACCGAACCGGACGCGGACTACGAGAAGGCGGTGCGCGACTTCGTGGCCGCGGGCCCGTGCGGGCCGCCCAGGGAGGCCGTCGCCGCGTTCGCGGACTCGTTGCGGCCCCATGTCCGGGCGAACGTCCTGGGGGCCGCTCTCGCCCATCTGACGATGCCGGGGGTGCCGGACGTCTACCAGGGCACGGAGCGCGAGTACCGGGCGCTGGTGGACCCGGACAACCGTGCGCCGGCGCGCTTCGACTCTGATCTGCTGGAGCGGCTCGACTCCGATGACGGGTCCGTCCCCGGCGATCTGTCCGACGAGAAACTGGCGCTCACCGTCGCCGCGCTGCGGCTGCGCCGGGCGCACCCGGAGTGGTTCGGCGGCGGGTCGACGTACGCACCGGTCGCCGCGCGGGGGGCGGGCGCAGCGCACTGTGTGGCGTTCGCACGCTCCGGGGAGGTCGTCGCCGCCGCGACTCGGCTGTCGCTGCGCCTCACGGAGGCGGGCGGCTGGCGCGACACCGAGCTGTCACTCCCGGAGGGCCAGTGGGTCGATCTGCTCGCCCCGGGAAACGAGTTCACGGGTCACGCACGCGTGGAGAAGCTGTTCGACCGGCATCCGGTGGCGCTCCTCGTACGGGCGTCGGTCGACTGAGGTGACCCGGAAGCGTCTCAGGGCGCCACCGGCAGGAGTGCTCACCGGCCACGCGCGCGTAGGAGGACCGGTTCGACCGGCATCCAGTGGCGCTCCCCGGACGCGCGGCCGTCAGCAGAGGAGTACCGGGAGCGTCTTCGGGCCGCGCGTGATGAGGCCTGCGGAGTCAGGTCGGCCGCCGGGGGCCCAGCGCAGGTGCGGGAGGGCCTCCAGGAGGGCGTGCAGCGCGCACTCGGCGGTGAGGCGGGCCAGCTGCACGCCGAGACAGCGGTGGCGACCCGCGCCGAAGGCCAGCTGTCCGGGCGCCGGGCGCAGGATGTCGTAGCGGTCGGGGACGGCGAAGCGCGTCGGGTCGCGGCCCGCGGCGCCCATGAGACAGGCGACGTCGGCGCCCGCGGGTATCGTCCCGGCGCCGGTGACCATGGGCACGAGGGCGCGGCGCAGCACGATGTGCACGGCGGGGTCGCGGCGCAGGGACTCCGCCCAGGCCGCCGGTATCAGCACGGGACGCTCCCGTACGAGCCTCAACTGGGCCGGGTGGTCGAGCAGGTTGGCGAGGAACGAGGCGAGCGCCAGATGCGTGGCCTCGCCTCCGGCTCCGAGAAGTGTCCCGGCGAGGCCCACGACGGTCTCGTCAGGGAGGTGGCTGCCGTCCGCCCGTGCGGTGCTGAGGACGGACAGCAGGTCGCCGCCGGGACGCGCGCGGCGGCGTGCGACATGCGGACGCAGAAAGGCGTCCAGGTCCCCGTGGCCGTCGCCGAGATGCGTGAGGCCCTCGCGGCACCACTCGCGCACGCGCGCCGTGTCCTCGTGGGGCAGCCCGAGCGCGGCCACCGCCGCCACGGCCGGCAGCCACTGGCAGAACTCCGCCACGAGATCGGCCTCCTGACGCTCCGACAGGCGATGGGCGAGCACGTACGCGGCGCGCTCCACGCCGGCCCGCAGAGCGGCCAGGGCGCGGCCGCGCAGCGCCGGCTGGAGCAGTGCGCGGTGCACGGCGTGCGTACGGTCCTCCAGATGGGCCAGGGTCCGCCCCGGGGGCGGGGCGACGAGCCGCGGATCGGCGAGCGCGGCGCGCACGTCCCCGTAGCGGCTGATGAGCCACGCCCCGAAGGCCTCGTCGTGGACGAGCGGGTACGACGCCCTGAGCGTCCGGTACAGAGGGTAGGGGTCGCGGTCGGTCCCCGGTGCGCGGAGGCTGGGCGGGGGCGGGTCGCCGGGACCGCGGAGGCCGGGCGCGGAGCGGAGCCCACCGGCGCCGGGCGCCTCCGCGACGGCGGACGGCACGAAGGGGCACGTGGCGGGGCCTTCCGCCGGAGGGCCGGTGATCCCGGCCGGGTCCTGGGCACCCGGAACAGCGCGCATCGCCGCGCCCCCAGCCTTCGTCCCGGTGCGCGCCGGGAGACGCGCGAGTCTTCTCAGCGGACCACCGCGGGCTCCCCCGCGCAGTCCTCGTGCGCCCGTACGGGTGAGACGGGCGCTCGGGCGTACGGCCATGACCTGCGCAGCAGCTCCACGAGGTCCGCCGCGGCGCCCGTCGGAGAGGCCTGGAGTCACCGTCAGGGCGCGCTTCCACGGCGGCTCCGCCGAGAGGGCCACGCAGGCCTCACCGACCGCTCCGGCCGCCTTCCGCAGGGGCCTCCACCCGGCCGTCGCGAAGGGCATGACGTGGCCCGGCACCTCCACGCCCGCCCCACGCTCCGCGAGCCCGCCGGCGAGACGTTCCTCAGTCCGGCGGCCCGCGGGTCGCACCAGCGGCGCGGCACCGGACGCGGCCTTCTTGACAGGTGCCGCGGAGCGTGGGGTACTGCGGGATGCGACGCGTGGAGCACCAACGGGGGTGAGTCACCTGACGGAGCAGCGCTACCCGAATGTGGCCGAACTGGTCCAGTCAGCACGGGAGCTGGCCACTCACCGACCCGACCTGTGCGTTCTGCGCCAGGTCGGGACCTCACGCGCGGGCCGGCCGCTGCACCTGTTGTCGGTGGGGCACGACCACCGCGCGGTGCTCGTGGTCGCGGGAGCCCATGCGAACGAGCCGGCCGGTGGCTCCACTCTGCTGCGCCTCGCCGAACGCGCTCTGATGGAGCGGGAGTTGCGCACCGACTGCTCCTGGCACTTCTTGTTGTGCGCCGACCCGGACGGCGCGGCTCTGCACCGCACGCCCGCGCCGCGGTCCCTGCTCGACTACCACCGGCACTTCTTCCGCCCCGCGGGCCCCGAGCAGCCCGAGTGGTCGCCCTCCGTGCTGCCGCCGGACCGGCTGCCGCCCGAGACGCGGATCCTGACCGGGGTCATCGACGAGCTGCGTCCCTTTCTCCAGGTGTCGCTGCACGGCACCGATCTGGGCGGCAGCTGGGTGCAGTTGACGCGGGACATACCGGGACTCGCGGAGCCGTTCGCCAAGTCGGCGGCGGAGTTGCACATCCCGGTGGAGACGGGGGCCTCGGACGCGGCGGGCTGGCCCGCGACGGGCCCCGGCGTCCATGTGATGCCGGAGCCCGGCGCGGAGGCCGCGTTCCCGAGCCTGCCGGACGACGCCCGGCACAGCACCTGGCACCACGCCCACCGCTACGGGGGCCGCACGGCGATCGTCGAGGTCCCGATGTGGGCGAGCGACCTCGTGGACGACCCGGCGCCGCACCCCGCCCCCGACCGGGCGCTGCGGCGCCTGGCACAGCGGCTGAGCCGGGACACGCTCCTGGTGGAGGAGATCCTGCAGTCGGCGCTGCCGCGGCTTCCCGAGGTGGACGGGCCGCTGATGCGGGCGACGCGCTGGGCCGTCGCGCTGGTTCCGGGCCTCGCGGGCGACTGGCTGCAACCTCCGCCGCCGGACGCCACGATGGCGTATGTGGGGAGCATCGACGCGTTCTCCAGACGGCTGCCGTTGCGGGCCGCCGCGATGCTCCTGCGGGTCCTGAAGGAGACGGGCGACCCGGACGCGGAGCGTCTTGAGCAGTTGGTGACGCACTGGTGCGACGCGTTCGCCGAGCGGTTCAGGGCGCGCTGGGTGCCCTTGGAGCACCAGGTCGAGCACCAGTCGCGGACGACCGTCGCGGCCGTGCGGCACACGCTCGCGGCGGGCGACTGATCGCGAACGCCGCCTGGAACGACCGGAGTTGGAACACCCGTGAGTCAGGCGGAGTCGGCGGAGAGCCGGAACGACATCCGTCCGAAGCCGACCTGGTCGCCGTCCTGGACGACCGCCGCGCCGACCACCCGCCGCCCGTTGACGGACGTGCCGTTGGTGGAGCCGAGGTCACGCAGCACCCACATGCCGCCCTGTCTGCTCAGTTCGGCGTGCACCCGGGAGACGGTCTCGTGGCTGAGCCGCAGCCCGTTCGCCGGGTCGCGCCCGATGCGCAGCGGGTAGGGGTTGTCCGGCGAAGGCAGTTGCAGCTTCGGGAGGCGCTCGCGCTGCCACGCCCCGCGCAGCCGCACCGTGAAGCCGGAGACCGCCGCCACGGTGCCGAAGACCACGCGGGACCAGCGGCCCTCGGTGTGCAGGTCGGCGGTGAGCGCGGCGAGTTCGTCGGAGCGGCGGGCGGCGAGTGCCAGCTCCATGCGCCGTACGAACGTGTCGTGCGACAGCCTGCCGAGTGCGGCGCCCTCGCGGAGCTCCCGCAACGCCCTGTCGCGCTCGGCGTCGGACAGCCGCGCGGGGTACGTATGGTGCTCGAACGAGGAGGTCACGTTCGTGATTGTCCGGCAGCGCGGCCGAGGTGTCCAGAAAACGACGAACTTCAGCCCGCCCCCGTACGGCCTTGACCAGCAAGGACAGTGTCTTGACGCCGTGTGCGGAAATCCGGGCGCGCCCGGCGCGGGCCCGGTGCTACGTTCGGCAGCCCGAGCCGCCACCGGGCGCGTTCGCGTGAACCAGGAGATTTCTTGACTGCTGCGCCGCATGGAAGCGCCCACCCGACGCACGACGACGCCCGCCTGGTCGTCCGCGCACTGACCGAGGAAGACGTTCCGCTTTTCCGTACGTTCGAGGATCCGGGTCTCGTGGGCCGCGTCATCACCGGCGTCGGATATCGCACCGTCGCCGAGGGCGGCGACTACCGCCCCGACTGGACCTGGGTCGCCCTGCGCGAGGGGCGCGTGGTCGCGCGGGCCGCCTGGTGGGGCGGCAAGGACGACACGGAACCGGTGAACCTGAACTGGTTCGACGTCCTGGAGGACGACATCGAGGCGGGGGCCGAACTGCTGCGGCAGGCCCCGTTCGACGTCGAGTACGAGCTGATCCTGCCCGCGGGCTGGAGTGAGGACCCACGGACGCGGGCGGCCGCCGAGGCGCGGATGGAGGCGGTCACGCGGGCCGGCAAGAAGCTCCTCGTGGAGCGGCTGCGCTACCGGTGGACGCCGGACGACGGCCTGCCGGAACGCCCCGGCCGCCTGGAGTTCCGGGCCGAACCCGACGACGAGGTGATCCTCGACGTGCTGCGCCGGGTGCACTCGGCGACGCTCGACGCGCACGCGCGGCACGCCATCGAGGAGTCGGGCCTCGACACGGCCGCGCAGGAGGAGCTGGACTTCTTCCACTGGTGCCCCTCGCCCCGCGAGTGGTGGCAGCTGGCGTACACGCCCGAGGGGGACCTGGTCGGCCTGCACATTCCCGCGCACAACCCCGGCGGGCCGTGCATCGGGTTCATCGGCGTGGTGCCGGAGCAGCGCGGCCACGGGTACGCGTACGACCTGCTGGTCGAGTCGACGCACCTCCTGGTGGAGCACGGCGCCGAGTTCATCGCCGGGGCGACGGACGACGGGAACTTCCCGATGGCGGCGAACTTCACGAAGGCCGGGTATCCGGTCACGGAGAAGCGCATCAATTTCGTCTGAGGTTCACCGGCCGGTTCGGCCGACGGGTCCGATCCGGCGAGGAATGAGCGGAACCCGCCGCGAATCCCAGCGGATCGATCTCCGCTGACGCAGGATGGACGGGTCGTCACTGTCGGCAGACAAGGGGGAACCGTTCGTGCAGTTCGAGGTGTGGGCACCACAGGCAGAGCGGGTCGCGCTCCACTGCGAGGGCACCACGCGGGCGATGGAGCGCGACCCGGACCGCGAGGGGTGGTGGACGGGCGAGGCGGACGCGCAGGACGGCACGCGCTACGGGTTCGCGCTCGACGACGGGCCGGCGCTGCCCGACCCCCGCTCACGCCGCCAGCCGGACGGGCCCGACGGCCTGAGCGCGGTCGTCGACCATGCGCGGTACACGTGGCGCTCGGAGTCGGCGCCGGGACGCGGACTCCCCGGCGCGGTCCTGTACGAACTGCACGTGGGGACCTTCACGCGCGAGGGCACGCTCGACGCCGCGGGCGAACACCTGGGGCATCTCGTCGAGTTGGGCATCACCCATGTCGAGCTGATGCCGTTGTGTCCGTTCCCCGGGCGGCACGGCTGGGGCTACGAGGGGGTCAGCCCCTGGGCGGTGCACGAGCCGTACGGGGGCCCTGAGGCGCTGAAGCGTTTTGTCGACATGGCGCACGGGCTCGGGCTCGGCGTCGTCCTCGACGTGGTCCACAACCACCTGGGCCCTTCGGGCAACCATCTGCCCGCGTTCGGGCCGTACTTCACCGACACCCACCACACGCCCTGGGGCGCCGCGGTCAACCTCGACGCCCCCGGTTCCGACGAGGTGCGCGCGTACCTCGTGGGCAGCGCGCTGGCCTGGCTGCGCGACTACCGGATCGACGGGCTGCGCCTCGACGCGGTGCACGCGCTGTGCGACACGCGCGCGGTCCACTTCCTGGAGGAGCTGTCCACGGCCGTCGACTCCCTCGCCGAAGAACAGGACAGACCCCTGTTCCTCGTCGGCGAGTCCGACCTCGGCGACCCGCGCGTGATCACCCCGCGCAATCACGGCGGCCTCGGGCTCCAGGCGCAGTGGAGCGACGACTTCCACCACGCCGTGCACACGGCGGTGTCGGGCGAAGCCCAGGGCTACTACGCGGACTTCGCGAAGGCGCCGATGGCCGCGCTCGCCAAGACCCTGACCCGGGGCTACTTCCACGACGGCACGTACTCGACGTTCCGGGGGCGGCGTCACGGGCGTCCCATCGACCGCACCCGCACCCCCGCGCACCGGCTGCTCGGCTACGCCCAGACCCACGACCAGATCGGCAACCGCGCGCAGGGCGACCGCCTCTCCGCGAGCCTGTCCCCCGGGCTCCTCGCGTGCGCGGCCACCCTCGTGCTGACCGGGCCCTTCACGCCGATGCTGTTCATGGGCGAGGAGTGGGCCGCCCGCACCCCGTGGCAGTTCTTCACCGACCACACCGACCCGGCGCTCGCGGAGGCCGTACGCAAGGGCAGGCGGCGGGAGTTCGCGTCGCACGGGTGGGCCGAGGAGGACATCCCCGATCCGCAGGACCCGGCGACCCGGGAGCGCTCCTGCCTGGACTGGTCGGAGCCGGACAGCGGTCCTCACGCGCGCGTGCTGGCCTGGTACCGCGAACTGATCGCGCTGCGCCATGCCCGGGCCGACCTGACGGACTCCGACCTCGCGGCCGTGCGGGTGGCGTACGACGAGGAGGCCCGCTGGATCGCGTACCGGCGGGGTGATCTGCGGGTGGCGGTGAACCTGTCGGACGAGCCGGCGGCGGTGCCGGTCGGGCGGAACGGTTACCGGGTGCTCGCCGCGTGGGAGCCGGCGGGGCTGCCCGGCGCGGACGGTCTGCTCACCGTCCCGCCGCAGTCGAGCGCTGTGCTCGTCAGCCCGTAGAGGGCTTCAGCCGGTCTCCGGGTCCTTGTCGGCGAGCTCCGTCACGAGTTCGAGGAGGATCGCCTCCCACGCCCGCTCCAGCTGGGTGCGCAGCAGCGGCACGGGGCTGTCGCCCGTGCCGTGGAGGCGCTCACCGAGGCGTACGAGCGTGTCGCAGCGGGCCAGCCACAGGCCGCGCAGGCTGGCGCGGGCGCCGTAACCGGCGAGGGTCGCCGCGCGGACGGCCGCGCGGGCGCCCACCGCGATGCTCAAGCCCGCGATGTCCTCCGCCGGGTCTCCGATGACGGCGTCGGACCAGTCGAGGGCGCCGCGCACCCGGCCGTCGGGGGTCACGGTGAGGTGCTCGCCCTTGAGGTCGTTGTGGATGACGACGGCGCCGGGCTGCGGGGCGAGCTGTGCGGCGGCCTGCGCGGTCAGCTGTGCGAGCCGCGCGGGCTCGAACTCGCCGTCACCGCCGAGGAGTTCGGCGGCGCGCGCCGCCTCCCGGCGCAGTACGTCGAGCGAGCGCGGCGCCGTCCTCGCGAGCCCGAGCGCCTCGGCCCGCGCCGCGGGCACCTCCCGCAGTCCGCCGAGCAGCCCCGCGAGATCCTCCTCGCCGGCCGCGGTCACGTCGACGACGTCGCCCGAAGCGCCCTGCAGCCGCGTGTCGAGGGAGTACGTGCGCCCGCTCGCCCACTCGCCGGACGCGAGCGAGGCGGGGACGGCGATGCCGACGTGCTGGCGCACGAGGTCGCGGAGCCTGATCTCGCGGCGCTGGCGCGCGGACGCCGGCGCGTCGAGGGCGAGGCGCAGCACATAGCGGGTGCCGACCCACCAGGTGGAGTGCTCACCGCTCTCGGCCGCGGCACTGACGTCGAGCTGCCCGCCGTCCGGGAAGAGGGCACCCAGCAGCGTGCGCACGGTGTCCTGGGTGGGCCTCGGGGCGTCGGACATGGCGTCTAGCTCACGATCGCCATGTCCCGCGACGTGCTGTTCAGCCGTCGTACGCCGTCCTCGGTGACCGTCACGATGTCCTCGATGCGCACCCCGAAGCGGCCCGGAAGGTAGATGCCCGGCTCCACGGAGAAGCACATTCCGGGGACGAGGGGCTGTTCCTCACCCTCGATCATGTAGGGCGGCTCGTGGGTGGTGACGCCGATGCCGTGGCCGGTGCGGTGGATGAAGTACTGGCCGTAGCCGAACTCGGTGATCACGGCGCGGGCGGCGCGGTCGACGTCCTGGCAGGCGGCGCCCGGCCTGACCGCCGCGCAGCCCGCCGCCTGCGCCTCGCGCACGACGTCGTGGACGCGCTGCTCCTCGGCGGTCGGCTCGCCGACGTGCACGGTGCGGGAGGTGTCGGAGCCGTAGCCGTGCTTGAGGCCGCCGAAGTCGAGGACGACCATGTCGCCGTTCTCGATGACGCGCTCGCCCGCCTCGTGGTGCGGGTTGGCGCCGTTCGGGCCCGATCCGACGACGGTGAAGTCGACCTGGGAGTGCCCGAACTGCCGCAGCAGACCGGCGAGATCGCCCGCGACGTCAGTCTCCCTGCGGCCCGCGAAGGGCACCTTCTTGATCTCCTCGTACGTGGCGTCGGCCGCCTCGCCGGCCGCCGCGAGCCGTTCGAGTTCGGCCGCGTCCTTGACGGCGCGCAGCATCGGCAGGGCCTCGGTGAGAGAGGCGTACGAGGTGTCGGGCAGCGTCTTCTGCAGCCCGATGAGGTGCATCGCCCACGCGTTGTCGCTGACGCCGAAGCGCCCGGAGTTGTCGAGGAGGGGCGCGGTCACCGCGTACGGGTCCTTGCCGTCGGTCCAGTCCCGCAGGGTGAGGGCGTCCGCCCCCACCGCCTTCGCGGCGTCCGGTGCCTCCAGTGTCGGCACGACGAGGACGGGGTCCTGGCCCGGGGTGAGGACGAGCATCGTGAGGCGCTCGGTGTCGGCCGTGGGCGAGTAGCCGGTGAGCCAGACCATGTCGGGCCCGGGGGCGACGAGGACGCCGGCGAGTCCCGCCTCGGCCGCGGACCGGGCGGCGCGCTCCATGCGGGCCTTGTAGTCGTCGGCCGTGAACGGCGCGGGCGTGGCGGTCATCCGGTCCTCCGGGTACTCCGAGCTGAACATCGCTTCTGCAAAAAGGACGTACGGGCAGCATCCTGCCCGCCCGCCGGGCCTGACGCGAGTCCGTTCCCGCATGCGCGCGCCACCCGGCCGGACCGCCACCTAATGCCAACCCATTGCCCAACCATTATGGCTAATGGTTAGATCGGCCTCATCCGTTAAGCCGCTTCTCCGGAGGACGTACGCCCATGCTTGTTCTGGCCCAGATCAGCGACCTGCATCTCGACGGGACCCCGCGCGCCACGGAACGCGCCCGGCGCGTGATCGACCATCTCCGGGAACTGCCGGGCCCCGTGGACGCCCTCCTCGTCACCGGCGACATCGCAGACCACGGCGCGGAGTCCGAGTACGAGGAGGCGGCGGGGCTGCTCGGGCTGCGCACGGGCGGGCCGAACGACGACGATCCACCCTTCCCCGGCCCGCCGTCCCCCGTCCTGCCTTTTCCCGTTCTGACCTGTCCCGGCAACCACGACAGCCGGGCGCCCTACCGCAAGGCACTGCTCCGCGAACCCGCCGCCGAGGGGCCGGTGAACCGCGCCCACCGCGTGGGCGGCGCCGTGGTCCTCATGTGCGACTCCAGCATTCCGGGCGCCGACGAGGGCCGGCTCGACGAGGAGACGTACGGCTGGCTGGAGGACACCCTCGACGGGCTCGACGGCGAGACGCCCGTCCTGCTCGCGTTCCACCACCCGCCGGTGGCGCTCCACCACCCGCTGCCCGACGCGTACCAACTGGCCCAGCCACAGGCGCTGGCAGACCTGCTGGCGCGGCGGCCGGAGATCGCCGGGATCATCGCGGGGCACGCGCACACCCCGGCCGCCACGGTGTTCGCGGGCCGCCCCCTGGCGATCGGCCCGGGCGTGACATGGACGCTGCGCCTGCCCTGGGAGGGCGAGGGTGTGGCCGACCGGGAGGCTCCGGTGGGCCTGGCCTTCCACATCCTCGACGACGAGCGGCGGCTGACGACGCACTTCCGGGTCGTGTGATCCTCCCTCGGAACGAGAGCGGCCCCGTGGCGATCCCTAGGTCACCACCCCGGGAGTCACCGCCAGCACCTGATGCGCGCCCGACTCGTGCCGGACCGTCAAAGTGACCTGCTGTCCCGGGCGCACGGCCGCCACGGCCTGGGCGAGCGCGCCCGCCGAGCCGATCCGGTTCCCGCCGAAGGCGATCAGCACATCGCCCCGGACGAGGCCGGCCGTGTAGCCGGGGCCGGGGACGTGCACGCCCACGAGCAGCGCCCCCGCCCCCTCGGGTGCGTCCACCGCCTCGACGCCGAGCGCCGCCCGCACGGGGCGGACGGAAGGCGACGGGGAGGTGGACGCGGCCGGCGGACGGGACGGCGCGAGCACGGAAGGCCGCGGCGCCGCCCCCGCCTGCTGCTGCATCTCGGCCAGCTTGCTCATCCCTATGACGGCCGCGCCGACCGTGCCGAGGCCGACGCCCGACAGCACGAGCACGGCCCCGAACAGCAGGCCGAGCAGCAGGGTGACGAGGCGCTTGCCGCGGCGCCGCGCCGCGTGCGGGCGACGGCCGCCCGAACCGTTCCCCCGGGCGGCCGCCGCCTCACGACGCGGAGCTCCGGGCATCGACTTGGGGCGCAACGCGGTCTGTTCCATGGCCCACCTCCGGCCACAGCTCTACCCGTCCGCGTCCGGCGCGACGATTCCCGAACGAGTGAGACTGAACCGGGCATTTCTGGCATCCGGTCAGCCGCCGTGCCCTCCGTGTCCCCCATGTCCGCCGCGCCCCGCCCCGTGGTCGAACTTCATCGCCTCGGCGGGCATCACCACGAACGGCCGCATCATGCCCATGTCCTCGTGCTCCAGCAGATGGCAGTGGTACATGAACCGCCCGTACGCGCCGTCGAACCGGCCCATGACGCGGAGCATCTGGCCGGGCAGCGCCCGGAAGACGTCCTTGTAGCCGCGCTCGTTCGGCGGGAGCGGGACCGGCGTGGCCGGGTCGGGCGCGAGCGGCGCGCGTGTCCCGCCGGCCGTCACGTCGAACCCCGACACGTCGTAGGTGTCACGGCCGAGGATCTGGAAGTCGGCGAGATGGATGTGATGGTGGGGCAGGTGTGCGGAGGTCGTCTGTTTGTATGGCTATGTGCATAGGGTCGGGTGTCATGAAGCTGGTGGTGCAGGTCAAGCTGCTGCCGACGCCCGTACAGGCGGCGGCACTTGAAGGGACCCTGCGCGCCTGCAACGAGGCCGCCACCTGGGCGTCCGAGGTTGCCTTCATCAAGGATGTGAAGCGGAACTTCGCCCTGCGCCAGCACACCTACACCGAAATCAAGCACCGCTGGGAGCTCGGCGCACAAGCCGCCCAACATGCGATCAAGAAGACGTGCGACGCGTACACCACGCTGGCGGCGAACCTGAGGGCCGGGAACCTGGGCAGGCCCGGGTCGGTGCGCTATCGGCGGGCCACCGAGAAGCCGATCGCCTTCCGGTCTCAGGGCGCTCAGCCCTACGACGACCGGATGCTGTCCTGGCAGATCCCGGACCGTACGGTCTCGATCTGGACCCTGTCAGGCCGGATCAAGGGGGTGGTAATCACCGCCTCCCCCGAACAGCTCGCGCGCCTGGCCCTGTACCGCACGGGCGAGTCCGACCTGCTGTACCGGGACGGCATGTGGTTCTTGAACGCCACCTGTGAGATCCCCGAGACGGAACCAAACACCGACCCGGACGGCTTCCTCGGCATCGATCTCGGCATTGTGAACATCGCCACCACCTCGGACGGCGAGATCATGGCCGAACGCGCCCTGAACCGAGCGCGGCTGCGCGAGCGCACGTTGCGGACCAAGCTGCAGCGCAAGAACACCCCGTCCGCCAAACGCCGGCTCAAGAAGCGGCGCAGGAAGGAAGCGCGGCGGGCCAAGGACATCAACCACAAGATCGCGAAACATGTGGTGGCCGAGGCAGAACGCACCGGCCGCGGAATCGCCCTCGAGGATCTGACGGGCATCCGCGAACGGGTACGGCTTCGCAAGCCCCAACGGGCCACCCACTCCAGCTGGAGCTTCGCTCAGCTCGGGCAGTTCATCGCGTACAAGGCCCGCAGAGCGGGGGTGCCGGTGGTGTACGTCGATCCGGCGTACACCTCCCGCACCTGCGCCGAATGCGGCCACACAGACAAAGCGAACCGGGTCTCCCAGGCCTGGTTCGCGTGCCGGTCCTGCGGATTCGTTGATCACGCGGACCGTAACGGCTCCCGCAACATCCGCCATCGCGCGGAACAGTTGTGGCGACGCGGGGCGCAGTCAACCGTCCCAGACCCACCCCCGGCATCGGGGCGTGGGACCAGACGCAAGCGCAGCACCACAGCCACTGGCGCCCGCTCTGCAAACCCGGGACTCTAGTCCCGGACTGTCGACGAAGCTCCACTGCTCGTAGCTGCAACGTGGTTGTGCGGCCGGTCAGTGGTCGCCTTCACCCCATGGGACTCACCGTACCCCGCGAAAGTTCCCGGACCCCCCTTTCGATACAAAGAGGTGGGTGCCGGGCCCGGAAGGGAGGGCACCCCGCCCGGAACCGTCGGCAACTGTCCGGGTACGAAGCCATGCGCGCGCCGGGCCAGGTCGGCGGCTCCGTAACGGCGGCAGTCGCGGTGCCAGTTGAGGATTCCGGCCAGCCAGTTCTGGAGCTCCACCACGTAGCCGTCCATGGTCGCCCGAGCCTCCCGCGACAGCTTGAAATCGTCGTAGAGGAGGGGGAGTTCATGGGTGGCGACGTGCTCGAACTGCCGCATGCGCTGCGTCATCAGGTCGTGCACGACGCCGAGCGCGGTCGGGTAGTCGCAGCCGAAGAAGTTCTGCACGACGAGGATGCCGTTGTGGATCTCGCCCTGGTACTCGATCTCCTTCTGGTACGAGAACACGTCGTTCAGGAGCATCGCGTAGTCGACGGCCGCGTTCTCCAGGGAGCGGACGGGGCCGCTGCGGTAGACCTCGGGGGGCACGGCGGTGCCGTGGCCGAGGCGGCACAGGCTCATGGTGAGGTCGGCGCCGAACGTGGCGCGGCGCATCTCCAGGTAGTCGACGGGGTCGGGGATGCGGTTCTGGAGCTGGTTGGACAGCTCCCACACCCAGCTCTCCGTCATGACGTCGACGGACGCCTTCAGGGTGCGCCGCTGCGCGGTCGTCATCCCGGCGGTGCGGGCCCAGAGGTCGGCGAGGCCGCGCTCCAGCGCGTTCACGGGCGACGGGATCCCGCCGCCGTCGACGGGCATGCAGGCGGAGAGCCGCTCGGTGCACAGCTTCGCCCCGGCGAGGTCACGCCGGTGCCCGAAGACGAGCGGATAGTAGTCGTCCCCGTACGTCCCCCAGGCCAGCCAGTGCGCGCTCAGGTCCAGGGCGTCCTGGTCCCCGTCGGGGTCGAGGCCGGCCGAGCACAGGGGCAGGTCGTAGGCGGCGAGCTTGTCCTCGTCCCAGACGCCCTCCTCCAGGATGCCCATGGCGTGCGCCCACGGGGTGACGCGCCGGCGGGCCTCCTCCAGGCCGGGATTCAGCCGGAGTCGGAACGGCATGAAGAAGTCGGGGAGCAGGGACGGGCCCACCTTCTGGTACGGCACATGCGTGTAGGCCCGCAGCCGCTCGGCGCCGGCCGCCGCGAGCAGCGCCCCGACGTCCGCACCGGACGTGCCGATCCCGGTGGGCCCCGCCAGGGGGTCGCTCCCGGTCGCCCCCTCGTTCATGTACCGGCTGGAGCGCAGATGCCATTCGTGGCCGCCGGACTGCCAGTCCTGGAGGCCCCGCGTGTACGCGGCGACCGCGGCGACCTCGGGCTGCGTGAGCCCCTTCTCGACGGCGAGGGCGGGCACTTCGGTGAGCGCGGTGTGCTCGAACTGGTGGAGGCGTGAGGTGAGGACGTCGTTGACGGTCCGCGCCGCCTCCTGCGTCGTACAGCCGAAGAAGGTCTCCAGGACGAGCACGCCGTTGCTCAGCTCGCCCTCGTCCTCGACCTCCCGCTGGTACGAGAAGAGGTCGTTGCGCAGGTGCACGGCGTCGGAGAACGTCTCCGTCAGCACGCGCAGCGGCCTCGACCCGGCGACGGACGCGGGCACCTCGGAGGTCGCGTACTCGACGAGCCCCGCCGACCAGGGCGCGCCGCCGACCTTGCGGCGCATCTCGATGTACTCGACGGGGTTGGAGATCCGCCCCTCGTTGATGTTGGACAGTTCCCACATCGACTCGTTGAGGAGGTGCTCGGTCGACTCGGCGAACCTTCGGCGCCAGTCCACCGACATGGCGGGCACGGTGCGCGCCCAGAGGTCGGCGAGGCCCGCCTCGACGGGGTTCCGCGGCTCGGGCACGGGGGTCGACAGGTCCATCGGCATGAACAGAGGCAGGCGGTCCAGATAGGCCTTGCCGCCCTCGCGGTCCATGGTCCGCTTGAACGTCTCCAGGAAGTGGTCGTCGAAGAAGAAGACCCACACGTACCAGTCGGTGACGAGCGACAGGGCGGGCCCGTCGCAGTCCGGGTGGGTGTAAGCGCACAGCAGTCCGTAGTCGTGCGCGTCGAGGTCGCTCTGCTCCCAGACGCCGGACCCCTCCAGCATGCCCGTCTCGCGGGCCCACTGCGTGGAGTGCGCCCGCGCCTCGTCGAGGTGCGGATTGAGCCGCGCCCGGTACGGCATGTAAAAGTGCGGCAGTTCGAACGGCTGCGTCATGGCCCGGCCCTACCCGTGGCCCCCGGCGGGCATCCGGACGGCGGCACATGATCGCACCATCGCGTGAACCCGCGACTGAGGGACACCCGTACGGGGAAAAGGGCGGTACCCAAGTCCACCCGATCCCCATCGGAGGAGTCCTCGGTGAGCCAGGCCACGGAGCCGTTGATCGTCGTAGGTGTCGACGGTTCGAAGCACTCGAAGGAAGCCCTCCGCTGGGCCGTGCGGCAGGCCACGCTCGTCGGCGGCCGGGTGCACGCCGTCATGAGCTGGGAGTGGTCCACGAACCCCTTCAGCCTCGGCGGGCCCACCGACGGGGACACGGTGGCGGGCGGTCGCGAGCTGCTCTCCCCGGAGGAGACCTCGCGCGTGAGGCTCATCGACGTCGTCACGGAGACGGTGGGCGAGAGCCCGCCCGTCCCGGTGCACAGCCGCATGGTGCAGGGGCCCGCGGCGAAGGTCCTCGTCGAGGCGTCCGGGGCCGCCGATCTCCTGGTCGTGGGCACCCGCGGCTACGGCGGCTTCAAGGGGGCGCTGCTCGGCTCGGTGAGCCAGCAGGTGACGCAGCACGCGCACTGCTCGGTCGTGGTGGTGCGGGAGAAGTCCGACAGCTGACGCGAGCGGTGACCCGGGCCCCGGCGCCCACCCGACGGGGTGTCAGCGGGGCATGCCAGAGTGCCCTCATGGACGATGCCCGAGAGTTCCCGCGCCAGTACGCCCGCACCCGCCGCTTCGCCCTGGGCGCCCCGAGCCGGTTCACGGTCTCGGCGGACGGCGAGCGCGTCCTGTTCCTGCGCACGGGCGGCGGCGCGGACCCCGTGAGTGCCCTGTGGCTCCACGAGGACGGTGCGGAGCGCGTGCTCGTGGACGTCTCGCGCACCGCACGCTCGGGAGACGTGCCGGCCGCCGAGCGGGTCCGCAGGGAGCGGGCGCGAGAGAGCGCGGTCGGGCTCGTCGCGTACTCGGCCGACGCCGAGTGCCGCACCGTCGTGTACGCCCTGTCGGGAGCGCTCTGGGCGGTCCGTGTCGCGGACGGCGTCCCGTTCCCCGTGTCGGCGGCGGGCCCGGTCGTGGACCCGCGCCTGTCCCCCGACGGCCGGTTCGTCGCGTACGTCACCGGCGGCGCGCTGCACGTCGTCACACTCGACGGCCAGGACCGGCTCCTCGCGGCGCCCGAAGGCCCCGACATCACCTACGGGTTGACCGACCACGCGTCCTCGGAGTCGATGGGCCGGCCGCGCGGTCACTGGTGGGCGCCCGACGGTGGCGCGCTGCTCGCCGCGCGCGTGGACACGTCGCGCGTGCAGCGCTGGTACCTCTCCGACCCGGCCGACCCTTCGGCGCCGCCGCGCGCCGTGCGCTACCCGGCGGCGGGTACCGCCAACGCCGACGTGTCACTCCATGTGCTGCACCTGGACGGCTCGCGGGCCGAAGTGGACTGGGACCGTGGGGCGTTCGAGTACGTGCCCGTGGTCGGATGGGACGCGCACGGGCCGTTCACCGCGGTGCAGAGCCGCGACCAGCGGACACTGCGTACGCTGGCCGTGGACCCGGTGACAGGCACCACCCGCCTCCTGGACGAACAGCACGACGCGGCCTGGGTCGAGCTGGTCCCCGGTGCCCCGTGCCGCACGGCGTCCGGCGCGCTGGTGACGACCCGCGACGAGCAGGACACCCGCCGCCTCGTCGTGGACGGGAAGCCGGTGACCCCGGTGGGCCTCCAGGTCCGTCAAGTGCTCGGCACCCAGGGCGAGTCGGTGCTGTTCGAGGGCGGTGACGAGCCCACCGAGACCCATGTGTGGACCTGGGCGCCCGACGCGGGCCGCGTCAGGCTCACGGACACACCGGGCGTGCACACGGCGGTCTCCGCGGGCGGCACCACGGTGCTGGTGAGCCGCCGGGAGGACGCCGTGACCGTGGAGGTGACGAAGAAGGGCAGCCCCGACGGGGAGATCGCCTCGCTCGCCGAGCATCCGGTCGTCCCCACGCGCCCCCTCCATCTTCGGCTGGGCGAGCGGGAGTTGCGCAGCCAGCTGTTCCTGCCGTCGTGGCACACACCGGGCAGCGCCGAGCTGCCCGTCCTGCTGAACCCCTACGGCGGTCAGCACCTGCTGGTTGCCACGCGCGGCCTCGGCTGGCCCGCGCATCTGTCGCAGTGGTTCGCCGAGCAGGGCTTCGCGGTCCTGGTCACGGACGGGCGCGGCTCCCCGGGGCGCGGTCCCGCGTGGGAGAAGGAGATCCGCGGCGACATCCTGACCCATGCCCTCGACGACCAGGTCGCCGCCGTGCAGGCGGCCGGGGCGGAGTTCCCCGACCTCGACCTGACGCGGGTCGCGATCCGTGGCTGGTCGTTCGGCGGGTTCCTGGCCGCGGGCGCCGTGCTGCGCAGGCCCGACGTCTTCCACGCGGCGGTGGCGGGCGCCCCGCCCACCGACCAGCGGCTGTACGACACCCACTGGAAGGAGCGCTATCTCGGCCATCCCGACGAGGAGCCCGAGAACTACGAGCGCTGCTCCCTGATCGCCGACGCGCCGCTGCTGCGCCGCCCGCTCCTGCTGGTGCACGGGCTCGCCGACGACAATGTGGCGGTCGCGCACACTCTGCGCCTGTCGGCGGCGCTGCTCGCGGCGGGCCGCAGCCACCAGGTGCTTCCCCTGCCGGGCGCGACGCACATGGTCACGCAGGAGGACGTCGCGGAGAACCTGCTGCTCTTCCAGCTCGACTTCCTGAAGAAGTCCCTGGGCATCTGACGACTCGCAGGTGCCTACCAGTGCGCGGGGCGGCTCAAGGAGGCCGGGATCTTCGTCGAGCCGTCCCCGCGGGCCGCGTTGACCTGTGCCTGCGTGAGGAAGATGCTGCCGGTCAGATCGGCGCCCTGAAGGCGCGCGTCGCGCAGGTCGGCTCCGATGAGGTCGGCCTCGCGCAGGTCGGCGCCGGTGAGGTCGGCCGCGATCAGGTAGGCGCCGCGCAGGTTGGCGCCCCGCAGATCGGCGCCCTTGAGGCGGGCGCCCATCAGGTCGGCGCCCCGGTGGTTCTTCCTGCGGCCGGGCACGGCCGCCCGTACGAGTTCGCTGACCTTCAGGAGCGTCTCGCTGACCTCGCCGCGGAGGGTGGGGACGTCGGCCGCGGCGAGGGTCGCGGCGTCGGCGCGGGTGAGCTCCTCGATCCCGTCGAGGGCGCGCCGCACCTCCTGGTGCGCCGGGCGGGCCCGCTCCAGCTCCAGCGCCTCGGTCAAGTACCAGAGCAGTTCGTGCAGTTGGCGCATTACGGGGAAGACGTCGAACATCGCGCGCGCGGTCCCGGGCGACGTACGCCAGTCCTCGCCGCCGAACGTGCCCTGTGACACCTGCTGGCCGGCGCCGAAGCAGTCGAAGACCGTGCAGCCCGCGTAGCCCTTGTCCCGGAGCGTGGCGTGGATGCCGCAGCGGAAGTCGTCCTGGAGGTTGCGGCACGGCCGGCCCGCGGGCTTGTTCGCGGCGAAGTCGGAGGACTTGGCGAAGGGCAGGGCGACACAGCACAGCCCGAAGCAGTTCCCGCAGTCGGCGCGCAGGTCGAGACGGCGGCGGTGCCCGGCCTCCGGAACGGTGCCGGTCCCCGGGACGGAGGCGCTCTGGACGCTCGCGCTGCCCGGGACGGCGCCGTCGGACGCCACGGCCTCAGGACGGTTCTCGCGCTTCTGGGACAACGGGCCCGGTCTCCTACGTGGTGTCTGCTCGACGGGTACGGCGTCGCCGCCTGCGCCCGAGTGGAGCCTTCATTGTCCCCGATGCCGCCGCGCGCCCTTGTGCGCCCCTGGGGTTGCGGGCCACGGTGGTGCGGCGCAGGGAGGGACCGCTCGTCCCTCTCACCGACCGTCAGGAGTCATCGTGGCCTCCTTCGTCCTCCCGCACGAACTGCACGGCACGGGACCGCACAAAGTGGTCGCCGTGCACGGCTGGTTCGCCGACCGCGGCGCCTACACCCCGCTGCTCGCCGACCTCGACCGCTCCGCCTTCCAGTACGCCTTCGTGGACCTGCGGGGCTATGGGGAGGCCAGGGACGCGGGCGGCGCGTACACCACGGCGGAGGCCGCCGCCGACGTGATCGCGCTGGCGGACCGACTCGGCTGGGAGCGGTTCTCGGTGATCGGCCACTCGATGGGCGGGAGCGTCGCCCAGCGGATCCTGGCCGCCGCGCCCCACCGGCTGCGCAGGCTGGTCGGCGTCTCCCCTGTCCCGGCGTGCGGGCTGCCGCTGCCGCCCGAGCAGTGGGACCTCTTCTCCGGCGCGTCCCACACCCCGGCGAACCGCCGCGCCATCCTCGACATCACGACCGGCGGCGCCCGCCCCGCCGCCTGGCTCGACCGGATGGTGGAGCGGTCGCTGGAGGTCAGCGACGCGAAGGCGTTCCGGGCCTGGCTGGACTCCTGGGCCGGCGAGGACTTCCACACCCGGGTGGAGGGCACCACGGTCCCTGCGCTCGCCGTCACCGGGGCGCTCGACCCGGCGCTCTCGGCCGACCTGATGCGGGCCACGTGGATGAGCTGGTACGCCCGCGCCGAGCTGACCGAACTCCCCGCGTGCGGCCACTACGCGATGGACGAGACGCCGCTCGCCCTGATCCGGACGGTGGAGGACTTCCTGAGGGCGGACGGGCCGGGCGACGAGGCGCACGTATGACGGAACCGAACTGCGCGCCGCCCACCCCGGAGGGCCCTGACACCCTGGACGCCCCGGATACCCCGGACATCCCGGACGTCTTCGACCCGCGCCGTTACGCCCTGGGTGTCCCCCACGACAGCTACCGCACGCTCCGTGACCACCACCCCGTCGTCTGGCAGGAGGAGCCGGAAGTGCTGGGCTGGCCCGCGGGCCCCGGGTTCTGGGCGGTCACGCGTCATGCCGACGTGGTCCGCGTCCTCAAGGACACGGCGACGTACTCGTCGTGTCTGGGTGCCACGCAGATCCGCGACCCCGACCCGGCGGACCTGCCGTTCATCCGCTCCATGATGCTCAACCAGGACCCGCCGGACCACGGCCGGCTGCGCCGGCTCGTGAGCCGCGCGTTCACTCCACGTCGCGTGGACCGCTTCGCCGCGCTCGCCCGTGACCGGGCCCGCGCCCTGCTCACGGCGGCCGTCGCGACCCCCGGCCCCACCGTCGACCTGGTCTCGGCCGTCACGGACGACTACGCCCTCCTGAACCTCGCCGACCTCCTGGGCGTCCCGGACTCCGACCGCGGCCTTCTCCTGCAGTGGACGCAGCGCGTCATCGGCTATCAGGACCCGGACGAGGCGGACGAGCCCGTCCTCGGCGCCGACGGCAGGCCGGTCGACCCGCGCTCCCCCGCGATGCTGCGCGACATGTTCGCGTACGCGCGCTCGCTCGCCGCGCACAAGCGGTCCCACCCGGCGGACGACGTCATGACGGTCCTGGCCACCGACCCCGACCTGACCGCGGCCGAGCTCGAGATGTTCTTCTTCCTGCTCACGGTCGCCGGCAACGACACGGTGCGCAGCGCGGCCCCCGGCGGCCTTCTGGAGCTGGCCCGGGCGCCGAAGGCGTACGGTCTGCTGCGCGACGGGAGGGCCGACCCGGCGACGGCGGTCGACGAGCTCCTGCGCCGCCATCCGCCGGTCCTCACGTTCCGGCGCACCGCCGCCCGCGACGCGATCCTGGCGGGCCGCCGTGTCCGCGCGGGCGACAAGGTCGTCGTCTTCCACGCCTCGGCCAACCACGACGAACGCGTCTTCACCGACCCGCACCGCCTCGACCTCGCCCGCAGCCCCAACCCGCACGTCTCGTTCGGCGACGGCCCGCACGTCTGCCTGGGCTCGCATTTCGCGCGCCTGCAGCTTCGGGTGCTGTACGAGGAGACCTGCCGGGCCCTGCCGGTGCTCGAGCCCGCCGGGCCACCACGGCGGCTGCTGTCGAACTTCATCAACGGTGTGAAGGAGCTCCCGGTGGCCACGGCCCCCGGCTGAGGTCTCTCCCCGGTCTCTCCTGGCCCGGTGCACCCGCCGGGCCCGGTACCGTGGGGGAGGAACGAACTCGTGGGCCTCCTGGCGGGCTGCGTGAACCCAGGAGGAACCAGATGACGACGAACCGCGGACGCAAGCACGTGATCCGGCACCGGATGACGTCGACCGGAGAGTCGTACGTCGTCGCCGCCAAGAACCTCAAGGCGATGAAGGACATGGGCGCCACCGCGGAGGCCGTGCGCACCCAGCGCTGGCGGCCCGCGGACTCCCTGGACGTCCCCTGCCCCTGCGGCGGCACGTGCGAGCCCGGCGAGAAGTGCGACCGCTGCCACGCCCGGCACCGCCACGTGGGCCGCGCCCCCGGCAGCCTCACGGACGTCGAGACGTGGATGGACAAGTACGACTGCATGGGCTGCGCGTCCTCGTACACGCTGACCGTCGTCCTGTCCGGCCGCCCGTGGGGCATCGCCGAGACGATCGTGCAGGGCGGCTCCGCGGAGCCGGTGGTCCGGGCCCGTGTCTTCCCGGGCGTCGTCCACCCGATGATGCGCCCGGAGACGCCGGCGGAGGACTGAGCCTCCGCCGGAGCCCCGAGCCCGGCTCAGCCCGCTTCCGGCGCCAGCCGCAGCGAGATCGAGTTGATGCAGTACCGCTGGTCCGTCGGGGTGGGGTAGCCCTCGCCCTCGAAGACGTGTCCGAGGTGCGAACCGCAGCGGGCACAGCGCACCTCGGTGCGGACCATGCCGTGCGAGCGGTCCGCGATCAGCTCGACGGCGTCCGTGTCCTTCGGGTCGAAGAAGGACGGCCAGCCGCAGTGCGACTCGAACTTCTCTCCCGAGGTGAACAGCTCCGCGCCGCACGCGCGACAGGAGTAGACACCCTCGGTCTTGGTGTCCGTGTACTCACCGACGAACGCGGGTTCGGTGCCGGCCTGGCGCAGTACCGCGTACTCCGCCGGGGTCAGCTCCGCGCGCCACTCCTCGTCCGGCTTTTCGACGTCGTACGACATTCAGCTCAGTCCTTCACTTGGCAAGACGATCCAGGATCTGCGGGCCGAGCTCCGTGACGTCACCCGCGCCCATGGTCAGAACAAGGTCGCCCGGCTTGGCCATTCCCGCGATCACGTCGGGCACGGTCGCCTTGTCGTGGACGGCGTCCACGTCGGCTCCCGCGGCGCGGGCCGCGTCGATGATGAGGCCGCTGGTGATGCCGGGGATCGGGTCCTCGCGGGCCGGATAGATGTCCAGGACCACGGACGCGTCGGCGAGGGCGAGGGCGTCGCCCATCTCCTTGCCGAGCTCCTGGGTGCGGGAGAAGAGGTGGGGCTGGAAGACGACGAGGATCCGGGAGTCCCCCGCGGCCGAGCGCATCGCCTCGAGGTCGGCGGACATCTCGGTGGGGTGGTGCGCGTACGAGTCGATGACCTGTACGCCGTTCTCCTCACCCTTGAGCTGGAGGCGGCGCTTGACGCCGGTGTACGACTTCAGCGCCGCGGCCAGGTTGCGGGAGGGGATGCCGAGCGCGACGCCGGCGGCGAGCGCCGCGACCGCGTTGTGCGCGTAGTGGCGGCCGGGGACCGAGACCGTGAACGTGAGCAGCTTGCCGTCGAGGAGGACGGTGACCTCGCTGGTCAGGCCGCGCGGGGTGACCTTGTGGATGCGGACGTCGGCCGCCTCCGACTCGCCGTAGGTGACGACCTTCAGGGACGTCGTGTCCCGCAGCCGGCGGGTCAGCTCGACGGCGCCGGACTGGTCCGCGGCGATGACGAGCGTGCCACCGGGGACGATCTTGGAGGCGAAGGTCTCGAAGGACTCGTAGATCTCGTCCATCGACGCGTAGTTGGCGTGGTGGTCGAGCTCGACGTTGAGGACGATGGCGACCTCGGGCGCGTACTTGTGGAAGCTGCGGTCCGACTCGTCGGCCTCGGCGACGAAGATCTCGCCCGCGCCGTGCAGCGCGTTCGAGCCGGGGGCGTCGAGGTCGCCGCCGATGGCGTACGAGGGGTCGAGGCCCAGGGAGGACAGGGACACCGCCAGCATCGACGTGGTCGTCGTCTTGCCGTGCGTGCCGGCGACCGCGATGGGGCGCAGGCCATCCATGAGCGAGGCGAGGGCGTCGGAGCGGTGGACGACCGGGATGTCGAGCTCGGCGGCGCGGGCCAGCTCGGGGTTGTCGGCGCGGATCGCGGAGGAGACGACGACGCAGGTGGCGTCCGGCGCGAGGTGCGCGGCGTCGTGGCCGATGTGGACCGTGGCACCGAGCGAGCGCAGCGCCTCTGCCGTGGCGGACTCCCTGGAGTCGCTGCCGGCGACCTGGGCGCCGCGCTGCGCGAGGATCTTCGCGATGCCCGACATTCCGGCGCCGCCGATGCCGATGAAGTGCGGTCGGTCCATGGCGGTGGGCAGGCCGGGTGCCATTGGTTTCTCCCTGGGACGGTGTGCTGCTGCGTGCCCACTGTGCGGGCAGGCTCAGCCTACTTTCTCCGTGCACCCCGCCTGTGCAACCCCGTACCGCCCCGGCGGCTACGCCTTGCTGTACGAGAAGAGCTTCAGGACCGGAACGCCCACCTTGTGCCGGGCGCGCGAGGCCCAGTCGCGGTGGAAGAACTCCTCCACGTAGTGCGGGTCGGTCAGGACGATGACCTCGTCGGCGCCGATCTCGTCGACGAGGGACTTCAGCGCGTCCAGGGGGTGGTCCTCGACGAGGCGGCCCTCCGCCGCGCAGCCGGCCTGGTGGAGTGCGGTGAGGGAGACCTGGAGCGCTTGTTCGCCGGGTTCCGTCGCGTCCTGGCCCTCGGGGACGTCCTTCTCCTTCGCCGCGTCGTCGAGCTCCCCCATGGCGACGTCGTCGATGGCCCGCAGCAGGCGGTCGGCCTGGTCGCCGCGGGGCTGGAGCAGCACGTGGAACGAGACTTCCTCATCACCGTGCAAGGTGGTGACGAACTCCACGTCGGCGGACGTCAGGGCCTTCTCGATCATCAATACGCTCGTGAACACGACAGGCGCCCTTCTTCTCTCCTCCGTGGGCCGTCGACTCTCGACCGGTCCCTGCGGAAACCATCCTGCCCCGTGGCCGCACGGGGTCTGCGAGATTTAGTGTGCCCAGCGGAAGCTAAACGGAACGGCAGATTCCGCTGATTGTCAGCTCCGACGGTATCGGGTGAACAGGAACCCGGCCTCTTCCAGTACAGAAGACATCTCGAAACGCTCGGGGACGGTCAAGGACGGTCCCCCGGCGATGCGCTGGGCGTCTCCGGCGGTGAGCATCGGCGACAGCGTCAGACAGAGTTCGTCGAGCACCTGCGCGGCCACGAACTGGCCGAGCATGCGGGGTCCGCCCTCCGTGAGCAGCCGGGTGAGCCCGCGCTCCGCGAGCGCCCCGACCGCGCGCTCCGGCTCGACCGTGGCGCCCTCGCCGGCGATCAGCACCTCGGCGCCCGCCTTGCGCGCCGCCTCCATGCGGTCGGGCGGAGCTCCGGCGCCGGTGACCACGTACGTGGGGACGAGGGGCGACGTGAAGAGCGGAAGGGAGAAGTCGAGGTCCAGGCTCGCGGTGATCACCGCGATGGCCGGGGCAGGGCCCTGTCCGGCCGCCTCTCTGCGCGCGGCGAAGGCCTCACGCGCGCGTGCCGGGCGGTAGCCCTCCAGACGGACCGTTTCCGCGCCGACCACGACGGCGTCCGCGAGACCGCGCAGGGTGCCGAAGATCCGCATGTCGGCGGCGCACGAGATGCCCTGGGAGCGGCCGTCGTGCTGGGCGGCACCGTCGAGCGTCGAGACCATGTTGGCCCGCAGCCATACCTCCTGCCCGGAGGGGTAGGCGTAGGCGTCCGCGAGCTCGTCGAGACTCCATTCACGGGGTTCGTGGGCCGCGTGATCTGCTGTTTCGTACGTCACAGGGAACAGGCGTCGCATGTCACGCAGTCTCCCACGGCGTCTAGAGTTGGGTGCTGTGTCGTCCTCCACCACCGCCCCGGCCCAGAGTCCGATAGCCGACGCGGCCCCGCTGTCCCTGTGCGCCCGTGAGCCGCTCGTCCCCGCGGACCGTCTGGTCGCCGAGATGGTGCCCCCGCCGCGCTTCGACTCGGTCCGCTTCGAGACGTACATCCCGGACCCGAATCAGCCCAGCCAGACCGAGGCGGTGCGGGTCCTGAGCGACTTCGCGGCCGGGCTCGGCGGCGCCCACGCGAGCGGCTCGGGCAAAATCAGAAAGGCGCCCAGCGCTTCCGCAGAGGGGCGGTGGTGGGAGACGGGTGGGCGCTGGTTCGCCAAGAAGCCCGCGGCACCCACCGGGCCCCGCGGCGTCTATCTGGACGGCGGCTACGGCGTCGGCAAGACCCACCTGCTCGCCTCGCTCTGGCACGCCACCCCGGCTGCCCCCGAGCAGAAGGCGTTCGGCACGTTCGTCGAGCTGACGAACCTGGTGGGCGCGCTCGGCTTCCAGCAGACGGTGCGCACGCTCGGCGAGCACCGGCTGCTGTGCATCGACGAGTTCGAGCTGGACGACCCGGGCGACACGGTCCTGGTGTCGACCTTGCTGGGCAAGCTGGTCGAGGCCGGCGTCGCGCTCGCCGCGACCTCGAACACGCTGCCGGGCAAGCTCGGCGAGGGCCGGTTCGCCTCCGCCGACTTCCTGCGCGAGATCCAGGGCCTGTCCGCCCACTTCCGCCCCCTGCGCATCGACGGCGAGGACTACCGCCACCGCGGCCTGCCCGAAGCGCCCGCCCCGTTCTCCGACGAACTGGTGACGAAGGCGGCGTACGCGACGCCGGGCGCCTCGCTCGACGACTTCCCGCATCTGCTCGACCACCTCGCGCGCGTGCACCCCAGCCGCTACGGCGCCCTGACGGACGACCTGAAGGCGGTCTGCCTCACGGACGTGCAGCCCGTCCCCGACCAGTCGACGGCGCTGCGGCTCGTCGTGCTCGCCGACCGGCTCTACGACCGCGAGATCCCCGTGCTCGCCTCCGGACTCCCCTTCGACCAGCTGTTCAGCGAAGAGATGCTGAACGGCGGCTACCGCAAGAAGTACTTCCGCGCGATCTCCCGCCTGACCGCCCTCGCGCGGGACGCGAAGGGGCTGGTACACGCATAAGGGCCGCCCGGCGTCACCTGCGGCGCCGCCTGCCGGTCACAAGCCCGACCACAAAGGCCGCCGAGTTGATGAGCAGCGTCAGGACACCGGCGCACACCGCGCTGACAAGCCAGTCGGCATCCCTGCCCTGCCTCGCGTCCTCGCTCCACCACATCACCGTCAACACCACCCACGTACCACCGATCCAGGCGGCAGCTTTCCGGAACGACGGCGCCTTGAACGGCTCTGCGCGGTCGATGTGCTCATGTGCCTCCTTGGCCATGCGCTCCCACCGCAGCGTCAGGGCGAAGAGAAGGCCGACCCCCGTACCGACGGCGACGAGCGCCAGGACATCGGCCGACCCCGTGAACCGCCACCCCGCGGCCGCGCAGATCCCCACCACGAGCGCCGCCGTCGCGGCCCCCAGCAAGCCACCTGCGCGCACCGGATGCCGATGGCCGTAGGCCTGGACCCGGCCAGGACGCCGCGGCGCACGGGCAAGGCTCCGCTCGCGGTTCACCAAGGCGCGGACCACCGCCCGGTCGATCGCGCGCACCGCCCGCAGCAGCACCTTCACGTCCCCTCCTCGTCCGCCACCCGCCCGGCCCCGTTGAGCCGTACGCGACGCGACAGTAGGGCGGTTACACGAGAAACCACCCCCACCCGGCGCTGCTACGCGCGTGGTTCCCGTGACGAATGGCCCGTGATAGACACAGCCAGGTCACAGTTCCTGTCCGCCAGCAGGAGGTTGCCCCATGTCTGAAGCACGTACCGCTCAGTCCCCCGCAACACGACGTCAGGTCCTCGCGCGCAGCGGTGCTTCCGTCGCCGCCATCGCCTTCGCCGGAAGCCTCTCCGAGCTCTTCGCGGGCACGGCCGCCGCGCAGAGCCTCGGGAAGAAGGGCTACGGCCCGCTGGTGCCCGACCCCGCCGGACTGCTCGACCTGCCCGCCGGGTTCCGCTACAAGGTCCTCTCGCGCGAGGGCGACCCGCTGCGCTCCGGCGAGGGCAAGGTGCCCAGCAACCACGACGGCATGACGGCCCTGGAAGGCAGACACGGCCAGGTCCACCTGGTCCGCAACCACGAGAACCGCGTCACCGCGAAGATCGCCGTACCGACCGTCGAGGGGCTCACCTACGACCCGATGGGCAAGGGCGGCTGTACGGCGCTCACGCTCGACCATCGGGGCAATGTCCTGTCGGAGCGCGTCGCCATCGCCGGCACGGCCGTCAACTGCGCGGGCGGGCACACGCCTTGGGGCACCTGGCTGACCTGCGAGGAGACCGAGGACAAGGCCGGCACGAACGGCTACACCAAGGACCACGGCTTCATCTTCGAGGTCGACCCGGCCGACCCGCACCGCTCGGGCGCCGTGCCGCTGACCGCGATGGGCCGCTTCCAGCACGAGGCGATCGCGATCGACCCGAAGCGCGGCGTCGTCTACGAGACGGAGGACGCCTTCCAGAAGCCGTTCGGCCTGTTCTACCGCTTCCTGCCCAAGAAGCCCGAGGGCGGCCTCGGTTCCCTGCGGGCGGGCGGAACGCTCCAGGCGATGCGGGTGCCCGGGGTGCCCGACCTGTCCGTGGTCCAGGAGACGGGCGCGACCTTCGACGGCATCGAGTGGGTCGACGTACCCGACCCGCTGGCCGCGCAGACCCCCATCCGCCTCCAGGACTTCGGCCCGAAGGGCATCACGCACGCGCAGAAGCTGGAGGGCTGCTACTGGGGCGGCTCGTCCGTCTACTTCGTCTCCTCCTTCGCCCACAGCGCGGAGGGCTCGGCGGCCGACCACTTCGGGCAGATCTGGCGCTACGACCCGAACAGGCGCCGGCTCACGCTGGTGATCGTGTTCGGCCCGAGCACGGACGTCCAGCTGCCGGGCGAGGAGCCCGACAACATCTGCCTCGCTCCCAGCGGCGGCCTGATGGTGTGCGAGGACGGCGAGGGCGCGCAGCACGTCTTCGGTGTGACCCGCCGCGGCGACGTGTACGCGATGGCGCGCGGGCGCCAGAACATCGGCACGGCGCAGGAACCGGCGTGGGGCGAGTTCGCGGGCGTCACGTTCTCCCCGGACGGCGACACGATGTACGTCAACTGCTACACGCCGGGGACGACCTTCGCCGTGACAGGGCCCTGGCAGCGGTAGCGCCGGTGCCCGGTCCGTCGCACGATCGAGGGACCTGACGGGAAGGGGTGCGCGGTGGCCAAGGCCGACAAGGACACGAAGCGGAAGGGCAAGGGCAAGGGCAAGCCGGCCAAGGGCGCCGGGAAGTCCCGGGCCAAGGCCGGACAGGCTCCCGGGAAGCCGTCCGGGAAGTCCTCCGGCCCGAAGTCGCCCGTCGCGCTGCGTGAGCTGCTGCGCATCCCCGCGGGCAAGCCCGTGGATCTCGCCTCCTTCGACGCACGGGCGACGCCCGCGGGCCCCTCCGGCAAGGCCGCGGGCGTGGAGGCGACCGCCCGTATGGGGGAACGCCTCGCGGACCTCCAGGAGCGCCTGTGGGCCTCCGGCACGGCGGGCGAACGGCGCCGGATCCTGCTGATCCTCCAGGGCATGGACACCAGCGGCAAGGGCGGCACGGTCAAGCACGTCATCGGCCTCTTCAACCCTTCCGGCTGCCGTATCAAGGCCTTCAAGGCGCCGACCGCCGAGGAGCGCGGCCATCCGTTCCTGTGGCGCATCATGCGGGCGCTCCCCGAGCCCGGCGAGATCGGCATCTTCGACCGCTCGCAGTACGAGGACGTCCTCGCCGCCCGCGTCCGCGGCCTCGTCCCGAGCCGCCGGCTTGGCGGCCGCTACGGCCAGATCAACCGCTTCGAGCAGTCGTTGGCCGAGGACGGCGTGACGGTCGTCAAGTGCTTCCTCCACATCTCGTACGAGGAACAGCGCGAGCGGCTCCTCGAACGGCTCGACAACCCGGACAAGTACTGGAAGTTCAGCATGGGCGACATCGAGGACCGCACCCTGTGGCCCGCGTACCAGGAGGCGTACGAGATCGCGCTGGAGCGCTGCTCGACGGATACCGCGCCCTGGTACGTGGTGCCGGCCGACCGCAAGTGGTACCGCAACTGGGCCGTCAGCAAGCTGCTCCTGGAACATCTGGAGGCGCTGGACCCGAAGTACCCGAAGGCGGACTTCGACGTGGCCGGGGCGAGGGAGCAGTTGCTCGCGCAGGGGTGAGGCGGGGTTGCGGCCCCACCGGCGCCGCCCACAACTGCGGCCGATTCACCGAGCGTGCCGGTCCCGCCCCCTGGGCAGGGTCTTAGGGGTCCTGCCGGGCCCATGAGCCCTTCAGGACGTCGCCCCCTAGGGACAAGGACACGGACACATGGAACGACAGGCAGTCTGGGAGTTCACCGACGACCGCGGACATGTGGCGGCCGCGGGGGACGTGCCATTACGGGTGGTGGCCTACATACAGGCCGGCGCCACATTGTGGGACCACGGGATACGGCCGGTGGGGATCTTCGGTTCGTTCCACGACGGAGACGCCGCCGACCCGGCCAAGGCGGGGACGCTGCCGCTCGGCGAGGTCCGCTACCTCGGCGCGGGCGCGGGACTCGGCCTGGAGGCCGTGCTCGCGGCCGAGCCCGACCTCGTCGTCGCCGTCACCTACGGCGGCGGCCAGGTGTACGGCGTCGATCCCGACGTGGCGAAGCACCTGGAGGAGCACGTCCCGGTCGTCGTGGTCGACGTCGGGCAGGGCCGCTCGCTCACCGCGGTCAGGGAGCGCTTCGCCGGGCTGGCACGCTCGCTCGGGGCGCGGGACCGGGCCGGGACCGAACTGGAGCGCGCCATGCGGGAGTTGGAGCAGGCCGCACAGGACAACCGGGGGCGGGTGCTGGCCCTGTCACCGGGCGGCCCGGACAGTGTCCATCTCGCCCGCCCCGCCAAGTGGCCCGACCTGAGCGCGCTGACGGCCCTCGGCGTACGCACCGTCGAACCGCCACAGGGGCCGGGCGCCAACTGGAACACGGCCGGGTGGGCGCAGGCCGCAGCGCTCGCCCCCGACATCGTGCTCGTCGACTCCCGCGCGAACGCGGCCGCGCGCGAGCAGTACGCGGCGGACCCGCACTGGCGGCAGGTCGCGGCCGGGGCACGTCTGCTCCCCTGGAACCCCGAGCTCCCGGCGAGCGAGTCCGCCCACGCGCGGCTCTTCGCCCAGGTGACCGGGGCGCTTCGGGACACCTGAGCCCCGGCCGCGCCCATCGCCCACCTGGCCCGACGCCGCTCCGCACACGCGACATGATGCGCAATTAATCCCATTAGTACATTTATCGTCGCCGCGTGATGACCTATGTACGGACCTATGTACGGAGACTTGCACTGGTCTGCGCCCTGGGCGCGCTGGGGGTCGGAGCTGCCGCGTGCGGTGGGGGCGGCGGATCCACCGGGCACCCGGGGCGGGGGAAGGTGAGCGCGTCCGTGTCCGCCGCACCCTCGCGCCCGCCCACACTCGCACCGGGCCCCGCCGGTCTCACCCCCGTGTTCAAGAGCGCCCCCCACCCGCGGGACCGCACCGTCGCCCTCACCTTCGACGCCGACATGACCGCCGACGAGGGCCCCCGCGCCGCGGCCGGTGAGCACTTCGACAACCCGGCTCTGATCGCGACCCTGCGCCGGCTGAAGGTCCCCGCGACGGTGTTCATGACGGGCCGGTGGGCCGAGCAGTACCCGGCCGAGGCGAAGTCGATCGGGAGCGATCCGCTCTTCGAGGTCGCCAACCACTCGTACAGCCACTACGCCTTCACCGGCGCGTGCTACGGGCTGCCCACCATGCCGCCCGCGCGGATGCGGTCGGACGTGGAGCGCGCCTTCACCGCGTTCCGCAAGGCCGGGGTGAAGCGCACGGTGCCGTACTTCCGCTTCCCGGGCGGGTGCTACGACAAGGAGGTGCTCCGGAAGCTGATCCCCGCGGGCGTCACTGCCGTGCAGTGGGACGTGGTGAGCGGTGACGCGTTCGCGACGGACTCGGCGGCGGTGGCGCAGCAGGTGCTCGACGGGGTGCGGCCCGGTTCGGTCGTCGTCATGCACTGCACGCGCAGTGCGGCGCCCGCCACGGAAGCCGCGGTGCGCGCCGTCGTGCCAAGACTGCGGGAGCGCGGGTACCGGTTCGTGCGGGTGTCGGAGCTGATCAGGTCGGCGGCCGGGCACCAGAGCGCTGTCGGGGGCCCGGACTACGGTGGGAGTCATGGCTGACTACTGCGACGGGCCGGATCCGCGTACGGGCCCCGACGTGTCCGAACCGGCCGGCGCGACCCCGGAACCGTTCGCCGAGTGCGTGCTGTGCCGCGAGCCCACCGAGTACCCGGAGTCCCACAAGGGGGTGACGCTGTGCCCCGTGTGCGCATGGCAGGAGGCACAGCGCACGTCCTGCTCGGGGTGACCGCGGCTGTCGCACGACGCCCGCGAAGAACCGATCTTCCGCCTGGCAGACTGGTCCGGTGAGCAGTGACGACCAGACCCTCCTTGACGATGCCGCCGACGCCTCCGCCGGTGTGCCGCAGGACAGCCCCTTCCGGTCCGAGCGGACCGTACGCGACGAGGCTCAGCAGTTCGTGCTGCCTCTCGTGGTGCGTATCGAGCGGGCCGCTCCCCCGGCGCGCACCGACGCCCTGGAGACGGCGGCCCGCGCCGTCCTCGTGATCCTCTCCGATCCGCGCGCGACCGGGGACGGCGAGTGGGCAGAGGTCATGCGCGACTGGCAGGACGCCCGGATCCGCAAGGTGGTGCGACGGGCGCGCGGCGCGGAGTGGCGCAGGGCGGAGGCGCTCGACGGGATCACGGTGACGGGCGAGTCGGCCGAGGTACGGGTGTTCCCGCCGGTCCCGCTCGACGGCTGGCCCAAGGATCTGGCCCGGCTCCAGGTGTCGGGAACGGAGCTGGACGACCCGGAGCCCCCGGCGGAGCCCGACCGCACGGCACCCGTCCTGTGGCTGAGCCCCGACCTCGGCATGACGGCGGGCAAGTCGATGGCCCAGGTGGGCCACGGCGCGCAGCTGGCGTGGTGGGAACTGACGGACGAGCAGCGCGCGCAGTGGCGCGACGCCGGTTTCCCGCTCTCCGTGCGCACCGCGGACGCGGACCGCTGGGCCGAGCTGACCACGAGCGGCCTGCCGGTGGTCCGGGACGCCGGATTCACGGAGATCGCCCCCGGGAACACCGTCGTGGCCGAAGGGGGCAGCCGCTTCTGTCCTCTCCCGCGCGCACGACGGCCGTAGGCGGGCTGCTCCGCGTCGGTGTCCGGGGCAGCCCGCCCGCTGACGGCTCTCAGGACGCCGGGACCTTCAGCTTGTCCCAGCTGGTCTTGCCCGGAATGCCGTCCGCGTCCTTGCCCTTGAAGCCGAGCTTCTGCTGCCAGGCCTTGTAGGACTTGCGGTCGGCGTCGGTCCACTCGGGGCTGGGCCCCTCCTCGTAGTGGTCGCAGCCCTCGGCGACCAGGCGGCGGCCCATGGCCGTGATGAGTGCGGACTTCTGGCCGTCGTGGAAGAAGCCGCTGCCCGGAAACGGGGCGTGCGACGGCTTGGACGGCGTGGGCTTCGGGTCGGAACCCTGGGACTTCCCGGCGAGCCGGTCGGCGATCCGCTTGCGCATGCCGTCCATCGTGAAGCCGCGCGGGTCCTGCTTGCCCGGCTGCCACTCCTTGTGGCCGATGACCGACCGCTCGCTCCAGCCGTAGTGCCGGCAGATCGCGGCGGACACCTTCTCGATGGCCTCTTTCTGCGCCTCGGGCCAGGGGTCCTTGCCGTCGCCGAGGTTGATGCACTCGAAGCCGTAGAAGTGCCGGTTGCCGTCGGTGTCGGCCTCGTTGTCGTGCGGCAGTCTCGATTCGTCGACCACGGCGCGCAGGACGTCGCTGTCGCCCAGCCCCGCATGATTGGCACGGCCGTTGCCGACGAGGTGGATCTCGCCCTTCTTGTCGATGACGCCGTGGCACAGCGGTCCCGGCAGGCCCGAGTAGCCGTTGTAGCAGATGTTCACGGAGGCGTCCGTGCCCGAGGTGACGGTGTGGTGGATCATCACGCCGTTCACCGGGCCCCAGGGACCCTTTGTATTGCGGTTGTGCGTGCGCCAGTTGCGCACCTCGTGGACCGTCAGACCCTCCTTACGCAGGATCTCCACCAGCTTGGACGCGCTCAGAGGTGTGGCCATCACTCGTCTCCTTCCACGGCGGACTCCGCTGCTGCGGTGGTCTGCGACCTCCCGTGCGAGGGGCTCTCGGCCGCGAGCTCCTCACGGTGTGCCTGTTCCTCCGCCGCAAGGGTCGCCTCGTCCGCGGCCGGGATGCCGTTCGCGAGCGGTCCGAAGGCGAGGCGCAGGTCGACGGCGCTCTCCTCACCCTTGACCAGGGCCAGCGGGGCGAAGTGGCGGGCGATACCGGCGGGCCCCTGGAGCAGCGGGCGGCGCGCCGGGTCCGTCGGCCATTCGACGCTGCCGGTGGCGGTGCGGGCGGGGACGAGCCAGTGGTCGCCGGTCCGGTAGGTGCCGCCCTTGGCGAAGTACACCTCGACACCGTCCTCCAGAGGCAGCCACTCCCCCTCCGCGACCGGGACGGCGCCGCCCTTCAGGGCTGCGGTACGGCCCCTGCGCCTCGGGCCCTCGCGGTGGTCCCAGCGGCGCACGAACGGGTGCAGGTGAGGAAGCCGGCCGACGCCCGGCTCGGGCTCGGCGGACAGGCGGACCCGGCGGCCCGGCAGGTCGAGTTCCTCCACTCGCAGCAGGGGCAGGGCTTCCAGGCGGGAGGCATGGGCGGTGTCCGTGAACTCGACGAAGTCGCCGACGTCCAGGTCGAGCTTGTCGTCATGGCCGAGGGACGCCAGCTGCACCCAGGTGCCGTCGAGCGCGTCGACCGGGAAGACGACCGAGCCGTTCTCGCGGGACCACTTGAAGGTGGCGTCCTGCGCCTCGCCGCCGGCATGGACCTCGACCCGGTACAGCTGGTTCTCCGGACCGCGGTAGCGGGCGTCGGGCCTGACCAGGCACGGGTCCTCGTCGGCGTGGTCGGGCCGCTCGCTGCGGGCGGCCAGCCGGGCGGTGGCTGCCGCCCGGCGCTGCGCCCACTTGTCGAAGGCCGCGCGGACGACCTCCTTCGACGGGTCGGCGTCCTCGATCGCCAGCGCCGCGAGGGACAGCGGCAGGACCTGCCAGACGACCTTCACTCGGGCGGCGGTGTCGGGCATCGTCGCGCCCAGGGCGACCTCCCTCAGCGCCGGGTCCTCGGCCGCGTTCACCGACCGCTCCCACACGTTCAGGTAGACCACGAACGGCGACTGCGCGGGCGAGGGCAGCCGGTCGCCGGGCTTCTCCGGGTCACGGAAGGCGTCGGGCTGGTCCCAGTACGTCCAGTACGACGGCGCGGTGGCCGTGTCCTCGGCGTCCTCGGCCTCCGCGTCCTCGTCCGGCACGGGCGTGCCGGGCGCCGGGCGGTCCGCGTCGAGCAGGATGCCGTCGACGTAGTAGCGGCCGCCGTGGATGTAGAGGGTGTCGATGTCGTGCTTGCCGCCCACGTACTCGACGCGGAAGCCCGCCGCGTCACGCGGCCCGCCGTAGCGGCCGATCAGGTCCGCGGCCAGGGTGCGGGCCCGGTGGAGCTGGATCGCGGTCTGCTCGTTGGCGTCGGCGTCGAGCTGGACGCGGCCCTGCTGGGCGACGACCGCGGAGTAGTGCCGCTCCGGGTGGAAGGTGAGACGGGAGAGATCAGCGTGCATGAAGGGGGTCCCCCTGGTTCAGGAAAGTGCGGGTGGGTCGTACGGCGGCACTGCTCATGTCACGAAGAAGATTCCGGCGTCCGTGCCCGCGGGCGTGTACTCCGCGAGCCGTGCGCGCAGACCGTCCTCGCGCTGCGGCCGGTACAGGTCGTGGAAGGCGCCCATCTCGGCGCCGTCGTCCGCGCCGCGCCGGAGCTCCTCGGGGCAGCCGTCGGCCAACTGTCCGTACCAGGGAGTCCCGTAGCGCACGGCGGCGAACAACGGCTGTACGCCCGGGGTGAGATCGGGCCGGCAGCGGTGCCGTCGTGGCGTGCGCGAGCCGGTGGGGACGTACGAGTACCGCAGGCAGCCGATGCCGCGCCGGGCCACCTGCAGCCTGCCCGTGAAGACCGAGTTCTCGGCGATCTCCACCGCGTGCGTGTGGACTTCGCCGATGACGGTCGTGCGGTGCGCGTGCAGCACGGCGTGGGCGAGGCGGCAGTCCGGCGCGGAGAGGGCCTCGCGGTCGTGGCCGGTGGCGTCCAGGATGCTGTCGCGCAGGTGGATGTCGAGGGGGTCCTCGCCGACCTCGTCACCGATGACCTCGATGGTGCCGAGGACGCTGTGCTCGATCTGGAGGCAGGCGGTGGTGCGTTCCAGGACGATGCTGGGCTCGTCGGGCGAGTGCGGCTCGCACTCGGGCTCCAGCGACCAGCCGGGTACGAGGGTGGTGTGCCGGAGGACGACGGCTCCCATCGGCCCGGTGACATTGATGCCGCGCCCGGCGACCAGCAGCCCGTCGAGGACGATGCGCGGCCGCTCGTGCGGCGCGCAATCGTCGTCCACGGCACGGATGTTGAGAGCGTCGGGCCGGTTGCTGTACCAGTCGAGCAGGCGCATCACCGGTCGCGTGCCCTCGGCCGCCCGGAGCTCCAGCCGGTCGCCGGGGTCCAGGTCGAAGTCCAGCTGCTCCTGGTAGGCGCCGCTGTGCGTGATCTCGATGATGCCGTCGGGGCCCGTGCGGTCCGCGCGGCGGTCGTCCCGCCAGGCCCGGTACGCGTCCATGATCTGCCGGTACGGCTGTCCGGGGCCGACCCGGTAGAACGCCGCGTCGGGCCGGTCCACGCGGTCGGGCCGCTCGTACTCGCCGCCGCCCATGTCGGCGCCGGACGCGTAGTGGTAGTCCACCCACACGCCCTGCCGGGGCGCCGAGCGCGCACCGAACGCGATCCGCCCGAGCTCCGGGTCGACGGCGACCTGACCACGCTTCGGCCGGTAGCGCCAGTCGGACAGGTCCGTGACCACGATGTCGGACGGCGGTACGGGCTTGTCCTCGCCGTCGCGCCGGACGACGAAGCTCTTGCCGGGGCCGTAGTAGTCGAGGAGGCGGTCGTGGAGCAGCCGGCGGGTGATGAACGCGGGGACGTTGTCGGCCGTGGCGATGTGGGTCGGCGACGGCTCCGGTACCGGTTCGGTGACCAGGGGGCTGTCATGGCCGAGGATCGAGAAAGTGTAGAGGTTGCGGGCGCGGTCGATGCAGTACGCCGGAGAGGACGTCAGCGAGTACGCCCTGAGCCGCCAGACGAAGAGGCCGACACCCGCCGGGGTCCAACCACCCTGCGTCTTGGACGAGTCGGCGCGGCGGACGTCGACGGTGCGGGCCGTGCTGTCGAAGGGGCCGCCGGCGAGCGCCAGCGCCGAGCCGTCCCGGAGGTCGAGGAGGCGGCCCCTCTCCGCGGCCGCGTCCCGGTACAGCTTCACCGACTGGTGATGAGCGACCAGCCGCGACAGCTCGACAGTCCGCGCGGGCCAGCCCGCGACCTGCCCGGAGATCTCCTCCAGCAGGTGCAGGGTCCCCTTGCGGCGGCGGCCCGCGACCGTGGCCGCCACGTCAGCGCGCGGCGCGACGGCCTCGGCCAGCGCGGCGCGCCCGCCCTCGTGCAGTCCCGCGGTGAGGACGCGTTCGTAGCCCGGCAGGGTGCGGTATCCGACCAGGTCGCCGAGGTACGGCAGCACCCAGGGGGCGGCCGTCTCCACGAACAGGTCCTCGTAGCCCTGCTCGACGCCGTCGCGGACCCGGTCGAGCTGCTCGGCGATGACCGCCAGCAGCGCGCGCAGCGGCTCGCCCTCCTCGGCGTCGCGCAGGAGGTGCCAGCGGGGCAGCAGGGCGGCGAGGCCGTCGGGCTCCCGGTTCGCGGCGAGGGCTGTCGGGTCGAACTGGACATCCGAAGAGTTCGCAGACATCACTTGACCTCCGTCAGGATCAGGGTGTCCACGGCTCGCGGGGACAGCAGGGCGAGCTGGGCGGGGCGGATGCCGCGGAAGACGAACACCGACCGGCCTTTCACCAGGCGCCGGGTGTCGGTGATGTCCGGGTTGAGGCGCAGGAGTTCGGCGAGCGCAATGCCGTGGCGCGCGCAGACCGCCGACAGGGTCTCGCCGTTCGCGTCACGGACGGTGTGGATCTTCTCGTCGTACGTCGCCTCGCGCGCGGGAACACTCGGCCGCGGCGGGCCGGGGTCGGCGAGCAGCTCGGCGAGCTCTTCCGGGGTGGCGGACGCGGGGACGCCGTTGAAGACGTCGACGTCGACGTAGTCGACACCCGGCACGGTGTGGGCCGCCGCGAGAAGGTCGGAGAGCCGGGCGGGCCGCCCCAACTCGCTTCCCTCGTAGCCGAGTCGGCGCAGCAACACCTGCCGCAGCCGTGGTTCGACGAATTCCCAGGCGTGGTCCGGGGCGACCTTCACCCTGGCGGCGACGAGCAGCAGGACCAGCTCGCGCGCGTCCACGCGGACGGGCAGGTTGACGTCGCCGTACTCGGTGAGCGCCCCGCGCAGGGCGCGCAGGGTGGCTGATTCCCGGCTGTCCGCGTCCAGGGGCACGTCGTCGGTGCCCGCGACCGTCACGTGCAGCACGCGCCGCCGCCCGTCGAAGAGTTCGCGTGCGGCGGCCCGTCCGATGCCTGCCCGGGAGCGGGCGAAGTCCTCGTAGTCGGCCGCCGAGACGAGCCGGTCGAGGGCGGACACGGCCAGGGGGACCGTCCGGCGGGTCAGGCCGGGGCCGTCCGCGTCGGCGCCGCCCGTCGCCGGGCGGGGGTTCGTGACGGCGGTGACGCCGAGCGGGCGGGTGAGGGGCTGGGTGAGGCGGTCGGCAGGGACGTTGGCGGCCCTGCCGGTGCCGAAGCGGTAGCGGGCGTGGACGTTCTCGTGACCGCTGGGCAGCCGCGCCCCGTGCACGCCGTCGCCGAAGGTGACCGTCGTCCGGCCGTCGGAGGCGGTGCCGGTGATGTAGGTCCGTTCGCGCGGGCCGCGTCCGGCAAGGCTGTCGACCTCGTGCCACAGGACGCCGTCGACCCGGATCTCCAGCACCGGTGTGGCCCCGAGGGGGTTGTCGTCGGCAAGCCAGGTGAGCGGGGACTGCCAGAGGGCGAACGTCTGGTTGACGCGGTCCGAGTCGCCGCTGCCGATGGCCTCCTCCCTGCTCTCGCCGTGGGTGGCCTCGACGACGTTTCCGAGGATGCGGACCGTCTCGCGGCGGTAGCGGTGGGCGAGGTCGGTGGTCAGGGTGAGGTGGGTGTGGACGCGGTCCCCCGGCAGTCGCGGGTCCACGGTCGCGTCGGCGGCGGCGATCGTGACGACCTCGGTGGCGGTGACGCCGACCGTCCCCGGGATGTCGCTGCGCTCACCGGTCACGACGAGCGTGCGTCCGGCTCCCAGCCCGTCGTACAGCTCGGCGAGTTCGATCCCGTTGCCGTGGACCTCCTCGCCGAGCGGCTCGTCGGCCAGGCGCAGCGGCGCGCCCGCCGCGTGCACGGTGGTGTCGCGGATGTGCGACAGCAGGACGTCGAACTCGTCCAGCCAGGGGTCGGCGAGGGTGAGTTCGGTGCCGCGGCCGGTGATCCCGTAGTTGCTGTACGCCGCCGTGCGCACGGCGACGACCTGGGTGGTGACGAACGCGAGCTCGGCGTCGCCGGGTATGCCGTCCTCGGCACCCTTGGCGGGGCGCTGGATCGCGACCCAGCTGCCGACCGTGATGCCGGTGTGGACGGTGTCGAGCTGCAGCACGCGCCGGTCGACGGACTCGGGCCTGCCGGCGATGACGATCTCGACCTTGGGCTCGCTGCTGCCCACCCCGTAGCGCAGGCTCACTTCGTACTCACCGTGGGTGACCTGCTGGGTGGTGCCCGGGCGCAGGGGGATCTCCTGCGTGGTGCCGTTGTGGATGCCGACGTGGATCAGGCCGTCCTCGTCCGGACGGGACACGAACAGGGTGCAATCGGGCAGACCGTCGCGAAGGCGCGCGGTGACGCCGGGCTCCTGGGAGTCGGCGGCGGGGGTCACCCCGCCCGTACGAGTTCGGGAGTGGGGGAAGGTGAGCCGGTTCAGGTCGCGGTCCTGGGCGGAGCGCGTCGACAGGTCGACCTGGCCGGGGCCCAGCGTGAAGGAGATCTGCCCGGCGAGAGGCAGCGGCACCGCCCGCTGGTCGGAGCCGTTGCCCTCGACGTACTGGAACTCCGCCCGGATCGGCGCCTTGCCCGCGGTGTCGTGGACGACCCGCAGGCTGGTCAGTACGGCCCCGGTGAGCGGCCAGTCCGCGCTGCGGATGACCCGGCCCTTGTCGTCCTGGACGGGCTTGAGCGGGGCCGTGGCGCCGAAGGGGGCCGCGGTGACCCGCATCGCGAGCAGGTCGCGCAGGAGCTGCGCGCTGCCGGGGGCGACGGCCGCCGCCCTGCGCCAGGCCGGGTAGAGGCCGGGATTGAGGGCCGCGAGGACGGCGGCGGGGTCGGGACCGGGACGTGAAGCACCGGTTTCCGGGGCGGGACCGGTGGCACGCAGGGCGGGAAGTACGGCGGACAGCGCCTGGTAGGCGGCGGCGCGTGGGTCGCCCTTCGAGGGTGCGGGGAGCTGCGGGACGAGCCCCGACGGCGCCGCGGCCCGGCGGCTTGCCTCCGCGCCGCCCTCGGCGCTCGTCGCCGGCGCCAGTTCCCGTGCCTGCTCGGCGAGTTCGGCCAGTACCGCCTGCAGCCGCTCGAACCAGGCCGCCACGTCCTGCCACGGTTCGGCGAGCACTTGCGCCTCACCGAGGCGGGCGACGGGCTCCGCGAGGCAGGCCGCGAGGCTCCCGGGTGTCTTCACGTCGTCCAGGGCCGCACGGAGCGGGGCCAGCACCTGGTCCTCGAAGTCCTCGATCAACCGGCTCACCGGCCGCGGGTTCGGGACCTGCGGCGTAGGCGGCTCGTCCCCCGGCTCCCCGGGCGCCGCGGGCTCGGCGGTCCACCGCCGCACCTCGTCGACCAGCTCCTTCAGCGTGGGCGGCGGCGACTTCTGCAGGGAGATCGCCGTGAGGTCGTCGTCCCGGTCGATGCGTACGCCTGCGACGGGCAGCAACTTCCGTTCGCCGGCCGCCTGTTCGCCGAAGACGAAGAGCAGCTGGTCGCCGGTCTGCAGGGAGTTCGCGGTGCCTTCGACGAAGAGTTCGGAGCGGCGCTCCAGATCCTCCGGGGTGACCAGGGACGGCCGGCGCCTGCGCACCTTCAGCTCGTTCCAGTCCCAGCGGGCCGTGAGGTCCCGGCCGGTCTCGAAGGTCACGGACTCCTCGTCGGCGGAGGCGGGCACGCCGTGGGTGCGCGCGCCGCGCGGGATCAGCACGGGCAGCGCCTCGGCACGCGGGTCACGTTCGAGGGTGTACGCGAGGTGGGTGGTGGCGGCGACACCGGGCCGCGGGCGGTGGCCGACGAGCCGCCCCAGCAGCACCAGCGACCGGTGCTCCCCCGCCGTACGGAGGTAGGCCTCGTCGGCGATCCGCTCCGAGTGGAACGTGAGCAGGTCACCGAGGACGGCGGTGGCGTCGAGGAGGCCGATCGCCGGGTCGTCGGGGGTACGGACGGTCAGACCGCCGAGCGCCGGGTACGCCGGTGAGGCGAGCCGGTCGAGCAGGGCGGCCAGGAACGAGCCGTACTCACCGACGCGGTAATCGAGGGCGGTGCGGCCGGGCGGGTTGTGCGGCGGGGCGGGCGCGAGACGCTCGTCGTGGCCGCCGCGGCAGCCGCAGGCGCACTCTTCAGAGGCGGTCATCGGGGGCACCTCCCAGGGATATCGCCAGGTGGCCGTTCTCCGGCCGGTCCGGGTCGTTGTCGCACGCGGCGATCTCCAGCGGGCCGAGCCGCAGCACGCCGTCCTCCCTCTCTCCTCGGTCCTGCTCGAACAGTCGCCGGAAACGGTCGACCTGGACGTCCCGCACGCCCGGCACGGCCGCGGCGACGGCGATCAGGCGGCTCAGGCGGACGGGCTCGCCGAAGGTCAGCGCGTCCGGGTGGAAGAACCCGAGCCGTCCGCCGGAGAGGCGGCCGCTGCCGAGGACGCGGTACAGCTCGGCCAGCACCTGCCCCTGCTGATGGCCGGGCGTGACGCACACGCTCAGCGCGATCTCGATCGGCACCGGGCGGGCGGGGCCGACCACGAGGTCGTGGCCGATGCGCCGGTACGCCTCCAGGGACTGCTCGACGCGGGCGAGCAGCTCGGCCGGCGGCTCCGCGCTGCCGTAGGCGTCGATCGCGACATGGGCCTCCTGGACGCTGCCGGTCCAGCGGATCTCCGCCGCGGCCCGCTGCACACCCGGCAGGGCGCGGGCGAGGTCCGCGTAGTCCTCGGCGGTGACCGCGCGCAGGCGGGTGCGGCGCAGGTCGAGCGGGGCCAACTGGCGTGCCTGCTCGACGGGTTCGGGCTCGACCCCGCCGGTGGCGGGCAGCGGGTTGCGGACCACGGTGGCCCGCGGCTGTTCGCAGTCGCTCTGGATGACCAGGTGGTTGATGGCCTCCGCGCCGACGTTGCCGGCGATGCCGCCGCCGAGCCGGTAGCGCAGGGCGAGCCGGCTGCCCGGCGTCGGCCTGGCGCCGTGCCGGCCGTCGCCGAAGCGCAGGGCGACACGGCCGTCGTCCTCCAGCTCCCCGACGAAGTGCCGGTCGCGGGGCCCGCTGTGGAGCAGGTCGCGGCGGGGCGTCCAGGTCAGATCACCGTCCTCGACGTGTACGGCGGGCAGCGCCCTGCGCGGGTCCTGGCCGAGCGCGGCGGCCGCGGATCCCCGCAGCACGGGCTCGTCGGGGTGCAGTCCTGCCGCGTACGCCGGTCCCCAGCTGTGCGCGATCTCCCAGGCGATGTGTCCGTCGAGAACCGCGCCCGCACGGGCCCGGGACGCGAGAACCGCCACCCGGCGCAGCTTGGTGTCGAGTAACTCGTCGTTCCTGTGAAGGAGTTCGCGCAGAGCGCGGACGGGGTGCGCCCGCAGTTCGTACCGTTCGACGACCTTCAGGCCGTAGATCAGGGTGAGTTCGGCGATCTCGCCGTCGGCGAGCCCGTCGCGGTCGCGGGCGCTGCGCCACAGCTCGACGAGCCGCTGCCGCACCCGCCCCGGAATGGCGGCGATCCGCTCGGCCTGTCCGGCGGCCACGGCCTGTGCGTCCGGGAAGGGCACCGCCTGGACGACCGGGGACCGTCCGAGCACCGGGCGGAAGCGGGGCGCGATGCCCGGGTAGACGGACTGCGCGAGCAGGGTGCGCAGGGCGGCCGTCTGGGCGTACGCCGTGCCGGGCACGACGCGTTCGTGCCGCTGCCCGGCGCGCTCCAGGCCGAGTCCGGCGCGTACGGTCGCCGCCTCGCCGACGACCTCGAACAGCTCGCGGACGTCGTCGGGCCGCAGCGCCTCGCCGCTCTCCGCCGTGTCCGTGAGGGAGTTGACGAGCCGGGCGGGTGCGTTGCCCTCCTTACGGTCGTAGCAGCCGAAGGCGGGAGGATCGCAGGGGGCGACGACGGCCGGCTCGGGCGGCACGGTGGACGTTGGGGGCAGTCCGGTGAGGGTGCGGCCGTGGTCGACGAGGACGACGTTGCCGCGGGCCAGGGTCACGTCCTCGACGGGCAGGCAGTCTCGGCCGCCGCGCGTGGTGAGGCAGAGCGGGAAGCGCAGGGCGTCCTCGGCGGCCCAGGTGACCTCCAGGACCGGCTGGTCCTCGATGCGGTCGACGCCCGGGGTGACGGAGGTGAGACGCACGGCCTGGCGGTGGCGGGGATCGGCGTCGCCGGGGGTGCCGGTGCGTGGACCCTTCACCTCCTCCAGGACCAGTACGTCTCCGGGGCTGAGGGCGAGCCGGCGCTCCCGGCAGGTCTCCGGGTCGTCCCACTCGTCGCGCAGGGTGGCTGAGGTGGCGCCCGTGGGCAGGGTGCACACCTCGCCGCCCCAGGTCCACAGCCGGATCCTGTTGTGCGCGACCTTCAGTTCCAACGGGTCGGCGGCGACGACCGGTTCGAAGACCTCGACCGAGCCGCGCTCGTCCAGGTCGCCGAGGTCGTTCTCGTCGATGACCGTGCCGGGCTCGGGCCGGTCGTGCGGGTCGAGCGTGCGGACGTCGACGGAGGCGAAGCGGAAGGTGCCCGGCGCGAGCGTGGTGTCGCCGGCGGTCTGCACCGTGACGTAGGCGCGCGCGGTGCAGCCGTCGTGCATCGCGTAGTCGATGAGCCGGACGTGCCGCCGCACGGAGACCCGGCGGCGCGCGGTGTCCAGGTAGGCCTCGGTGGCGACCGCGTCCTGCTGGTAGCTGATCTGGTCGCCGGTGTACGCGAGCAGTTCGACGAGCGTGACGCCCAGGTCGGCGGGGTTGCGCTCGACCCGGTCGGGGGTGGTGAGCGCGAGCCGGTCCAGGAGGAGCTTGCGGATGGTGTCGTAGTCGCGGGCGGTGTAGTCGATGACGGGCGCGTCCGGGAAGTCCGTCTCCTGGGGCTCGGCCTCCTTGCAGTCGAAGGGGGTCGGGCAGTCCGGCAGGAAGGAGAAGGACGCGCGGTGGTAGCGCTGGTCGAAACCGCGGAAGGGCTCGGTTCCCGGGCGGCCGTACGGGTCGGTCTCGACGAGCGAGAACACGTACTCCGAGGTGTCTCCGGCCCGGTCGAGGGTGACGTAGAGCCGGTCGTCGAGCTCGGGATCCTCCTCACGTTCGACACTCACATCGACGGCGGTGATGCCGGTGATCCGGCGGCCGCCGTCGACACGGACGTTCTCCGGTCCCAGGCCGTGGGGCGCCTTGCCGAGGAACAGGACGGTGAGCAGCAGCCCGTCGTCACCGACCTCGACGCAGTCGACTCCGTTGAGCTGAGCGGCTCTTACCTTGACGCGGCGGGAGGTGGTGGTACCGGTGGTCACGCCGCCCTCCCTTCGAAGACGTCGTCCGCGCGGGTTCCGGTGGCGCGCAGGACGTACGACAGGTGGACCCGGACGGCGTCGTCGGTGCTCTCCACGTCGAGGGCCACCACGTCGATGAGGTCGCCGAGCCAGCGCTGGAGCGAGGCCTGCACGGACAGTTCGAGCGTGCTGACGAGTTCGGGGCTGTTCGGGGCGAAGACCAGATCGAGGAGCCCGCAGCCGAAGTCGGGGCGCATGACCCGCTCGCCGGGGCTGGTGAACAGCAGTTGCTCGATCAGGTCGTGGACGTGCTCTCCATGGGCGGCGTGCGCGGTGCGCCCCCGGCGGTCGGCACGGAAGGGGAACGCGATGTCGCTGCGCGGGCGGGTTCCCCGGCTCGTCGGGCTCATCGGACGGTCACCTTTCGCTGTGCGGCCTGGACGACGGGCGGCCCCTGCGGCACGAACGCCGCGGTGAAGCACTGGGCCGCGGAGGTGTCGAGCAGCACGGATGCGCCGTCGACGGTGATGCCGGCGTCGTCGGCGGTCCAGCGGACCGAGACGCAGGGCTTGTGCACACCGTCCTGGGTGTGCGGGCAACCGGTGACGACGTACGCGTGAGCGGCCGTCGCGACGGCCGCTCCCCCGATGCGTACGCCGCCGGAGGGTGTGGTGGCGGCGGTGACCCGGCCGCCGTGCGGGCAGCCGATCACGGCGCCGGCGTCGAGCAGACTCCCGGACACTTGGTGCTTCCCCCGTCTTCTATCGCTTCGAGAGCACGGTCAACTGGCCCTCGTTGATGGTTACTTCGTTGCCGCGGAGCACGATCTGGGCGCCTGCGCCGGTCGCGACGACCACGGCCTCCTTGGTGATGCGGATGTACGCGCCGCCCTGGGCCTGGAGCAGAATCCCCTGCTCGGCGCCGACGGTGTCGTTCATGACGAGCTTGTGCGCGGCCGGCGTCTGTACGACCACCGGTTTGCTGGGCGAGTCGGCCGCCAGCTCACGCCGCGCGTCGGGCGGCAGCTCCTCGGCGGCGCCGTACCAACACCCGGTCCACACCGGGAAGCTGGGGTCCCCCTGCTCGAACTCCACCCAGACGCCCGCGCCCGGCGGCGGCACCACGAACTGTCCGGCCTCGGGCCCGGTGAACGGCAGGCACGGGAGCGCCCAGGTGGACGCCTCGTCACCGAGGACGTCCGGGACCTCGACGGTGATCCGGCCGATGCGCAGCGGATCGTTGTTGTCCACGACCCGGCCGCGGAACTTGCCGAGGTAGCGATTGCCGTCTGCCGCCATGCTGAACTGCTCCTGGTCTGTGCGGAGTTACGAGGTTCTGGGGGCTCTGCGAGCTGGGTGGGTCAGGGCCGGACGTAGTCGCTGCGCGCCTCCAGCCCCTCCCTGGAGAGGGTGAAGTTCTGCTGGAAGGAGCCCGGTCGCAGGTTGTGCGTGACGGACTTGACGTAGTAGTCGCCGTCGTACGCCCGCCCCGAGCCGCGCACGCCGACCAGCTGGCGGGGCTGCAGGATGTATCCGTGCCGGTTGACGTCGAGCGAACCGGAACCGGAGACGACGTCGGCGGACACGGCGGCACGGGCGAGGAGCTCGGCCTCGGCCTGCTCACGCTGCTGCTTGGCCGTCCCGGACAGGGTCCTGCGCTTGAGGGCCGGGGTGGGCCGGCGCCCGAGGGGCGGGCGCAGCGGGCTGATCGGCGGCTGGGGAAGGAGAGTCGACTGCCGGGTCCCGGGATCCTGCCAACGGGCCTGGGGCTCTTCGCGCGCAGTCCCGTCGTAGGCGAAAGTCAGCTGATCAACGGTCGTATTGGCATCCATGTTGACGTTGAGGGCGTGCTGACGGATGCCGAGGCGGACCTCCGGGCCCCAACGGGCGGAGGACTGGCCGGGGTTGGGGCCCGGCTCCAGGTAGAAGGTGTAGCCGTTGGCCCGGGCGAGGTCGGTGACGTACTGGAGATCGGTACCGGTCTGGTAGTGGACGCGGAGATCCTGGTGCGGGGGCTGGGCGACCTTCTCGGCGTAGACGTCGGGCCGCACACCGTAGTCGGAGTACCGGCGCAGGATGGCCAGCACCCGCTCGGAGGGCGGAAGGTTGGGATACCGGGCGGTGCGCTCCTCCAGGTCCATCAGCAGCGTCAGGTCCTCGCCGGTGACGGTGAGGGTGGAGTGGCCGGGCTGGTTGCTGGCACCGACCTCCTGCCGCACGATGAGCCCGTCGAAGAGCACGTCGGGGGTACCCCGGACGCTGACCGTGACGATGATCCGCGTCTTGGGGTCGAAGAACCCCTCGGGCAGGAGCCTCTGGTTGATGATCCCGGTCTTGGTGAGGTCGAAGGCGATCTGAAAGCCGCTGCGCTCCCCCGCGGTGGCCGTGATCTGCGCCGACAGCAACGCCTCGGTCACCTCGGCCGGCACCGGCCGGGCGAGCTTCGGCCCCATGAGGAGCGTGATGTGGACGGGACCCTGTCCCACGGGCTGCTCAGACACGCCGGTCCCCTCGGGGCAGCCCGCCGGCGAACGGGACCTCGACGACGCGCCCGGCCTCGTCCGTCAACTCCCTCGGATCCAGTACGGGATTGGCGTCGGCTATGCGCCACCACTGGCCGGGGTCGCCGAAGAAGCGCTGGGCGAGCAGATCGGGGCGCTCACCCGCGCCGACGACGTGGTCCTGCGTCTCTTGCGCGTCGAGCGGGGGCAGTAACCGGCGCTTGGCGTAGCGGACCTCGGTGCCGTCCTCCTGGCGGTGAATGCCGATCTCGGCGTCGTGGTACCGGCTCGTCCGCGGATACGGATGGGAGCCCGGTATCGCCCCCAGCGCACTCCCATAGGACTCGATGTCAGCCATGGCGGTGCTCCTCAGCCCCTTCCGCTCAGTACGTCTGCTCCCGGCAGCCCGAAGGCCCCGAGACTCCCGCCCCGCGCGGCCGCGGCCAGTCGCTCCTTCTGGGCGAGGTGGGCCATGTAGAGGTCGGCGCCGCGGTGCCCGGCGGGCAGGTCGCTGACGGTGAGGATCTTCATGCCGATACCGAGGGAGGCCCGGATCGGGTTGAGATTCACGTCGAACGCCGACTCGTTGACGGACAGTTCGGTGAGCCGGACGGGCATGACCCGCTTGCTGCCCCACGTGAACAGCGTCAACGGCATCTCGATCGGGCTGATCTCGATGGTCCCGCTCTGCGCGAGCCGGCTCGCGGCGCGGAGCTGAGCGGTGGTGGGCTGCACCAGCATTTCCAGCGTGGCGAGCTGCGGATGAATCCCGTCGGGAGCAGCGATCTCCAACTGGTCGGTGGCATCTATCTCGGCGGTGAACTTCCAGGTCTCCTGGGCCGGCCCTTTGAGACGCAGCGCCTCGTTCCTGTCTCCCCCACCGCTGCCTCCACCGCCACCGTCCCCGCTGTCGCCGGCGGTCTGGGGGGCGATGCTGCGCTCCAGGGTGTCGGGGTTGAACTGGAGGACGATGATGCGCTGGGGGGTGCCGGTGTCGGGGTTGACCACGACTATTCCGGAGCGGATGGGTTTGGGGATGTCTGCGTAGCGGGTCACCCGATGAGCCTCCTGCTTCAGGAATTCGCCAGTTTTGGACGTGGGGAACGACATCGCCTACATTCCGGCGGCCTCGTACGCCCGCAGGACCATGGAGGCCCGGGCGCGCACCTGCTCCTCGGGATCGTGGGCCTTGATCTCCTCGAGCATCGGCTTGAATTCCGGCCATTCGATGTAGGCGAGCGACGAGATGGCGATGTCCCGAACCCGGTATTCGTCGTTTTCACGGGCGGCCTTCGCGAAGGCGTCGAAAAACTCCTCGTCGAACTCGCGCGGCGCACCAAAACCGGCACGCACAAGCGACTGGGCCAGGCGCCGCGGATCCTCGTCCTCCTGGATCGCTGCCAGCAATTCGACGAGGCTCTCGATTTCGTCCTCGAGGTCGACATCCATTTGCCGGACGACCCGCTCGGCGAGCTCCGGATCCTTGCCGACGCCGACGAGGCAGCAGTCGTTGGAGATGTGACTTTCCAGATAGCCGAGCACCACTTGTTCCGTAACCCCCCAATTCACCTCGCGCCCAGTGCCCCGGTCGAAGTCCCGGTCAGCTTCGTACACGACGGGCCAGCCGTAGGACTGCGCCAACTCGTTGATTTCGTCGGCCATCGGGGAGTGCCGCAGCACTCGCCGTCGTGTCCGGTAGACCATGCCCTGTCCCTTGCTTCGTTCCGCAGCAGTCATGTCCTCAACGCCCGTAAAGGGCTTCCATCTTCGCCCGGATCTCGCTCTTGATCCTCTCCAGCACTGCCTGCTTCGACGAGGGATCGTCGACCACGACGTTGAGTTGGCTGATCCACGCCCGAATGATGGCCACTTCGCGCTCGGCGATCGATTCCGCCATGGCGATACTCTTCGGCGACCTCAATCCCCTACCGAAGAGCTGGGACTGCAGCCTGTCCGCCTCGGCGACCGCCCCTTCCTGGACGGTGACCAACTTCGGCCTCCCGTTCGGTTTGACGACGGGATTTCCGTGCGCATCCAGGGCCTGCTCCTGCTTCCAGGCCTTTGCCATGGGCATCATATCTACGGCGGTGTTCCAGTCCATCTTCCCCTGTGTCGCCAGATCCACCGCCATGGCCTGGGTCACCATCGCGGCGGGATTCCTCGAACCCTCCGCAAGAATCACCCAGGTTCCCACGCCCCGGATGAAATCGTCGTCCAGGCCGGAACCCGTGGCGTGCGTCGTATTCCGCATGAACTCCCGTAGACCTGTATTGATGTTGCCGAAGCGGCCCGGGTTCTTCTTGAGTTTCTCCATCCACGTCTTCAGCTGGGCATAGCTCGGATCCGCCATCTTGCCGGTGAAGGGGTCGCGGACCGTGATGAGGAAGTTCCTCGGGTTCCCGCCCTTCTTGAGCCTGCGCTCCACCCGGGTGGTGGGCGTCTGGGGCGGGTTGCCGATGAAGTTCAGGTTGTCGGTGTCGCCCTGCTTGCGCCGCTTTCGGAGATCGATGCCCGTCTGCGGATCGGCCGCGGTGTCGAGGTGTTCGGCCAGGGCCCCGGCCGAGGCCCCCTGCACGTCGCGCTCCACGTCGAAGCTGGTTCCGCCGTGGTGCGTGACCTGACCGAAGGAGACGGGCGGGGCTGCCCCGGGCCCGGCGTTGCGTTCCCGGTCCGTGCCCGTCCGCAGCTCGGCGCCAAGTACCCGGATGTACTTGAGGAGCTCGTCGCGGTCGACCTCGGCACAGCCGCTGAGGATCTCGACGTCCGGGTTGAGCCTGCCCCTGATGTTGAACAGGGCCGAGCCGATGATGTCGAGACCGGTGAGCCGGTACCAGCGCTGCAGCGCGGCCAGAGCCAGCCGCAGAACACGCCGGTCGGTGCCCTTGTCCAGCTGTCGCTTAAGCAGCGGCCGTATCCGCGCGGCGATCTTCTGGAGCCGCGCCTCCTTTGACTCCTTCGACTTCTCGTCCTTCTTCCGCTGATCCTGCTTCTGCCTCTTCTGCTCCTGCTGCCGCCGTTTGTGGTCCCGCAGCTGGTCCTTCTTCTTCTTGAAGAAGTTCCGCAGCTTGGACGCGCCGTTCTTGAGTGCCTTGCCGAGCTTCGACTTCTTCAGCTTCCGACCGAGGGTCTTCGCCGCGTTGCCGACCTTCTTCAGGGCAGCCTTGACTGCGCCCTTGGCCTTCGAGAGGGCCTTACCCACCGGGGACTTGGGCTTCTTGGGCTTGGTCGGCTTGGGGCCCTCGATCTCCTTCTGCTTCTTCTTCGGAGCGGACTCGGGCGTCTTGTCCTTGGCGGGACCCTGCTCCTTCTCGGGCTCCCTCTCCTTCGGCTTCGTCTCCGCCCCGTCCGGCTTCTTCGCCGGCCCCTTGGGCGTCGCGTGGTCCTTCGGCTTCACAGGCGACTTCAGGTCAGGTGAAGGCTCGCCCTTCGGCTTCCGGAAGCCGGCTGGCCCGGCGAGCTTCTGTCGGGCGTTGCGCATCGCCCCCCGAGCCGAATTGACCGCCGCCCCCGCCGCCTTCTTCGCCCCGCCCCCGACCTTCTTCAGGCCGTCCATGATCTTCTGGGCCATGCCCTTGAGCCGCTTGCCGACGCCCTTTGTCGCCGAAGACAGCTTCTGGAGCAGGAAGTTGGTGATGAAGTCCAGCAGGGCCACGACACCCGCCGCCACCGCCTCCGCGAACAGGCACGCCGCCGGGCCCGCCTTCACCGCCTTCAGATAGGCCCAGAACTTCGAGAACGCCGACAGGATCGAGCTGACCGTCGACCACGCCGCCATCAGTCCCTGGACGATCGTCAGGATCGCCCCGGCCGCCGGCACGATCATCGAGACGACCTTCTCGATGACGAGCGACGCGATCATCATCGGCAGGGACGCGATGATCGCGTCCCACGCCATCTTGCCGATCTGTTTGATCGAGACGCAGCCCTTGACCAGGACGTCGATGACCGCCTTGCCGAGGCCGAGGATGCCCTCGACCTTGGTGTCGAACCAGCCCTTGACCGCCACCTTGATGGCGCCCCAGAGGTGGTCGGTGATACCGGTCCTGGCCGAGCTGCCCGCCTTCGAGATCCAGCCGCCCGGGTCGGGTGCGATGTCGGCGACCAGTGCCGCGAACTTGCCCAGCGCCTCGATCGCCGCCTGCGCGAACTTGATCGCGCCGACGATGATCGCCTGGTAGGCCTTGATGACCGCCTTGACGCCCGCTTCCAGGACGTCGAGCAGTTTGTTCAGGCCGGCCGCGAGTGCGTCCAGGAGGCTGTTGACCGCCTTCTTCAGGCTGTCCGCCAGCTGATTGACCTTCGCGATCGCCGCGTCCCGCAGGCCCTCGATCGCCTTGCGGAAACGGTCCCTGAGTGCCGGGAAGGCCGCGAGGAGCGTGTCGCCGAGCGCGATCAGGACGTCGGCGAGCGCGTTGATCGCCTTGACCGCCAGGTCCCGTACGAAGTCGATGGCCTGGTTGGCCCACTCCTTGAACTGGTCGATGATCCCGTTGACGGCCTTGCGGGCGGCGTCGAAGACCGCGGTGACCGCCGCGAGCAGGCCCTTGAAGAAGTCGGCGACCTTGTCGGCGATCCAGCCGAACAGGCCTCCGGAGGGCTTCTTCTCCTCCTTCTTCTTCTTGGCCTCCTTCTCGGCGTTCTCGCGCTCCGTGTCGATCTGGCCGTTGTCCTTGTCCTTGCGCGCTCCGACCTCCTTGTCCTTGTCGTCGCGCGCCTTGACGATCTCCTTGTTCTTCTTGCCGTGCTCGTTGTCGGACTGCTTGTCGGCGTCCTCGACCTTCTTGTCCTGCTCGGTCCGCCAGTCCTCGCGCTGCTTCTGTGTCTCGCGCGCGACGCGGCCGCGTTCGGCGGTCTGCTGCTGGGTGTTGCGGTCGACCTCGCGGTCGACCTCGGTCTGCTTGTCCTGCTTGGCCTGCTGCTCGCTCTGCTGGTGTTCCTTCTCCTTGGTGCCGAGGTCACCCTGTGCCTTGCCCGCGGCACCGGTGATCTCGGTGCCCTTCTCCTGCTTGGCCACGGCGCCGACCCCGGCCTTCGGCGCGGGAGTGGCCTCCAGGGCGCCCCCCTTGCCGCCCCCCGAACCGCCGGACGCTTTGCCGGTGAGCTGTTCCCGGGGCGCGTTGGGGAAAATCTGGTCCTCGCCCATGGGCTTGGCCGCGTCGTCGCGGCCGGTCGTCTGCAGGTCGGCCTGCTTGTCCTTGAGCGCCTTGGCCTGGTCGTCGGTGCGGGTCGGGTCGCTGGCGCCCTCCAGGCGGATCTTGGGTGCCGGGCCGACCGTCTTGTTCTCGAGTTCGGGGTCGGTGGTCGGGACGGCGTCGGCCGCGGCCTCGACGTTCTTCGCCTCGGACTCGCTGAGCCCCTTGTCGGGCACGGCGGGGGCCGTCGGCGGCGGCACATCGGCGGTGGCCTCCTTGCCCCCGGCCTTGTCACCGCCCTTGGCCTTCTGCTTCTCGCCCTGGTCCTCCGGGCCGACCCTCTCCACCTTGCCGGTGACCTGGGCGGCCGCGGGGGCGGCCTGGGCCGGCGCCGAACGCGTCTGCGGTGCCCCCGAAGGACGTTCACGCGTCGGCGGGGCGGCGTCGAGCCGCTTCTGTTCCTCGCCGATCTTCTTGTCCGCGGCCCTGTCGACCCCGGGCATGGCGGCCGCCGCCTGGTCGGGCGCCAGCTTGCTGACGGTCTGCACGGCGGCCTTGGGGTCCTGCCCCGAGACGTCCGGCGGGTCCTGCTGCTTCTCCTCGGGTGCTGCCTCGCCGCCGCCCCCTCCACAACTGCCCTGCCCGCCCTCGTCCTTCTCCGGCGCGGGCGCGGGCGGCGCGCAGCCGCCGCCGTCCTTCTCCAGGGACGCCTCGGGCCTGGGCGCGGCCGTGTCGGAAGCGGTCTGGCCCGGCGCGTCGGTCTGCTCGGCCGCCGGGCTGACCGCCGCCTGAGCGACGGAGGGCGCGGCGCCCGGTCCGGCGGCGACGTTCGGCCCCGTCTTCTCGGCGGCACCGACCGGTCCACGCGGCGCCGCGCCGGGGCCGGTCTCCTTGGGCACCCGGCTCTTGGCCTGCGGCGCCTCGCGCTCGGACCGGGGCGGTTCGGCACCGCGCCGGGCAGCGGGCGAGGGGTCGCGGTCCTCGACCGGGGTCCTGGGCGTCTGCGCACCGGCGGGCCGGGACACGGCCGCCGCCACCGGGCTCACCACGGTGGGGGCGGGACCCGCGGCCGACTGGGACTCCGCGGTCGTACGGTCCTGCTGGTCCCTCTTCTCCTCCTGCGCGTCCCTGGCATCCGGCTGCTCGTCGTCGCCGTCCGCCTCGATGCCGTCGTCCTCGGGTCCCTTGGTCTGCTCCTTCTCCTGCCGCTGCTCCGGGTCGGGCTTCTCGGCCTCGGGCTCGGGCCGGTCCTTGTCCTGGGTCGCGAGGTCGGGGCCGACCTCCTGGTCGAGCGGCTTGTCGGTCTCCTGAAGGTCCTTGGTGTTGCGGTCCTGGGCCTGCGCGGCGGGCCCGTTCTCGGGCTGCGGGGCCTCACCCTCGACGGGCCCGTCGTCCTGGCCGGGGGCCTTGGCCTCGGGGCCGGCACTGTCCTCGTCCGCCTCCTGGTCCCGCTTCTCCCGCTCCTGCTCGGTCTTCTCCGCCTTTGTCGGCGGCGGGGTGGGGAAGGAGGGCGGCGACGGTGCGGCGGCGCCCGGCCCGAGCTGGTCCGCGGTCGGTACGGCGGACAGGTCAAGGTCGGCGTCCGGCAGGTAGTCCTCGGGCTTGATCGCGGGCTCGTCCTGCGCGCCCGGCGCCCGGTCGCCGTCGTCCTCGCCGCCCGCGACCTCCTGGTCGGCGCCCGCTTCGAGGCCGAGCGGCCGCTCCTCTTCCCGAGCCTCGGCCTCGGCGCCGCCGTCCTCGTCCTGCTCGTTCAGGCCGTGTTCGGACAGCGCGGAGTCGGCCTGCTCGGCCCGCTCGTCCACCTTCTCCGGGCGTACGGGTCCGGGCTGGGCCTTCTGCTTCGGGTCCGGCTGCTCGTTCTTCGACCCGGCGCCCGGCTGGGTCTGGTCGTCCTGCCGCTTGCGCTTGTCGGCGCCCGGCGCGCTCGCCTGCTGCGGGTCGGCCTCCTCGCGCTCGCGCTGTTCCTTGCGCTCCTCCTTGGCCTGTTCGGTGCCCTCCTGCCCGCCCTGGGCGCGCTCGTCGGAGGCCTGGTCGGTGCGCTCGCGGTCGCCGGCCGCCTGCTCCTCCCCCTGCTGCTCCTCCTCCTTGGCCTGCTGCCGGGAGGCGTTGCGCTCGTCCTCCTGCTCCGTGCGCCGGTCGGAGTCCTGCTCCTCGGCGGCGGCGTCCGAGCGGGCCCGGCTGCGGTCGCTGCCGCTCTTCTGGTCGCGGGCCTCGGCGTCCCGCTGCTCCTCGCGGGAGTCGGCGGCACGCTTGTCGCCCGCACTGCGCTCGGACTCCTGCTTCTTCTGCCACTGGACGCGCTCGACGCCGAGTTCCTCGAAGAGGTCGAGCTCGGGCAACGGCACCTCGCCGGGCTGGAGTTCGACCGGTCCGGGGCGGGCCTCGTCGGCGATCTCCAGGAGCCGGTCGTACTCCGGTGTCAGCAGCCGGCTCTCCAGGCGTTCGACAACCGCGTCCTCCAACTCCTGTGACATCCGCGCCAGTTGGAGCCGCACTCGGCCGGACGCGTCGGTCGGGTCGCCGCGCAGGGAACGCAGTACGTTGCCCGCGAGGCGGTCCACGAGGGTGGCCGGGTCGACGGCCTCGGCGCGCATCCGGTCGGCGTCGACGGTGGCGTAGCGCAGCCAGCCGGGAGTGGCCTGCCCCTCCTCGACCTGCGGGGCGGACTCCTCCTGAACGACCGCCTGAGCAGCTGCTTCCGCCTCCCGCTCGATGGCCTGCTGCGGCAGGCTCACGGCGCCGAGCTCGCGGCCGGCCCGCAGCGCGCCGAGGCCGTGCGGGTTCTGCACCGTGTGCTGCAGCTCGTGGGTGAGCAGCCGGCGGCCCTCGTCGGTGCCGGGCCGGAAGGCGCCCTCGCGGAAGAAGACGTCCTGGCCGACCGCGACCGCGTCCGCGCCGAGCAGCTCGGTCAGCTGCCCGGCGTCCCGGCCGGTGTGCAGCCGTACCCGACCGAGATCGTGTCCGAGCTGCTCCTCCAACTCACGTCGCAGGCCCGGGTCGAGGGGCTGTCCGGCGCCGCTGACGATGTTCTTCGGCTCGGGCGCACGGGACGTGGCGGCCCGCTCCTTGCGCTTGCGGCGCCGCTGCTCGGCGGTCTGCTCCGCACGGGCGTCCTGGGTCCGGGAGCTCACCGGCCCACCTCCCCGTGACCGCTCAGCCCTTCGTGCACGGCACGCGCCAGCTCCTGCCCGAGGCGTCGCGCGGACAGTCCGGCGGGCAGGGGCGGCAGCCCGGACAGCGCGTCGACCGCGAGGGAACCGTCCGCCGCCAGGGGTACGCCGTGCAGCCGTACCAGCCGCGTCAGTTCACTCTCGAACGCGGCCGAGACGCGCTCCGGATCCGCCCGGAAGCCGTCGAGTACCAGCTCCCCGATCTCCACACGGATCGCCGAGGGCTCCCGGTCCCGCGCGTGGCTCCGCGATCGGCCCCGCGATTGATCGCGCGAGAAACTCACACCCATCCGCGCACCTCCGTGGGCGTCAGCGAGCGCTCCAGCTTCAGGTACTCGGTGCGGGCGGCGGCGAGCATGTGCCGCATCTGCAGCCGGTCGCCCTCCTCGGCGGCCAGGAAGGCCCCGGACAGGGCGATGTTGCGGATCGAGCCGCCGGCCACGGTGAGCTGCGCGAGCAGCGACGCGTCGATGTCCTTCACCGGAGCCTGCGGCGGCAGCACGCGGCGCCAGATCTCGGCGCGCTCGTGCTCGGCCGGGAAGGGGAAGTCGACGACGAAGCGGATGCGCCGCAGGAAGGCCGTGTCGAGGGCGTTCTTCATGTTGGTGGTGAGGATGGCCAGACCCCGGTAGGCCTCCATCCGCATCAGCAGGTAGCTGACCTCGAGGTTGGCGTACCGGTCGTGGCTGTCCTTGACCTCGCTGCGCTTGCCGAACAGCGCGTCGGCCTCGTCGAACAGGAGCAGCGCGCCGCCGCGTTCGGCGGCGTCGAAGACCCGGCGGAGGTTCTTCTCGGTCTCGCCGATGTACTTGCTCACCACCTGCGACAGGTCGATGACGAACAGGTCGAGGCCGAGTTCCTTCGCCATGACCTCGGCGGCCAGCGTCTTGCCGGTGCCGGAGCCGCCCGCGAACATCGCGGTCACGCCGAGGCCGCGGCGCAGGGTGGCCGCGAACCCCCACTCCTGGTGCACGGTTGCCCGCTGGCGCACATGCGCGACGATCTCGCGCAGCACGCTCGTCTGCCGATCGTGCAGCACCAGATCGTCCCAGCCGGCCTGCGGCGCGATCCGCCGCCCCAGCTCGTCCATGCCGATCCGCGCCTCGTCGAGCCCGGCGCGCCACGCGAGTTCCGCGGCGTCCAGCTCGTCCTCGTGCGGCAGCCGGCGGTGTACGGCGGCGGCCGCGGAACGCACGACATGCGGCGGCAGCTGGAACTGGGCGACCAGGGACCGCAGTTCGCTCCCGGCCAGGTCCACGCCCTCGAACGCGCCGGCCCACAGGGCGAGTTGCTCCTCGTCGTCCAGTCGTGGCACGACGACCCGGGCCCCGTACGACCGTTCCGAGCGCAGCGGATCCTCGCTCGACACCACCACCGGTACAGCGGCCCCGGCCAGGAACGACTCGGTCGCCGCCCGTTGGTCGCGGTCCAGTTCGCCCACCTCGACGAGGAGGGCCGAGGGCAGCAGAACCGCCTCACGCTGCCACAGCCGGGAGAGCCGGTCGCGCTCGACCGGGTCGGACGGCACGTCCTCGGCGCTCATCGAGTAGAGCCCGAGTCCCGAGCGTGCGGCGGCCGCGGCGGCGAGGTCGGCGCGGCTGCGCAGGTCCCCGCCGGTCACCTCGACGAGCGGCGCGTCGGAGTCCGCCGCCGTCGCCCAGCCCTCGGCGAGCCGGCTCGCGGCCAGGTCGTAGGACGGCGTCAGCTCCTGAGGCGCCGGCGTGCGGCGCAACTGGCCGTGCAGCCGTGCGTCCAGATAGGGCGAGCCCAGCAGGAAGTGCAGGATGCGCTCGTCGAGACGCAGCCGGGAGGTCGTGAGCCGCGACTCGTCGTCCAGCTCGACGATCCGCCAGCGTCTGAGCGGCGCCACGGGCGTCAGGGCACTCCAGTGCGGCTCGGCCAGCGCGGCCAGCGCGAGCGAGAAGGTGGGGTAGGTCCGTTCGGGATCACCGCAGGCGGCGGCGCATCGGGCGGCGGTCGTGGGCTCCAGTTCGTGGGCGGCGGCGAGGAGTACGAGGTCGCGCTCGAAGGGCGTGATGCTGAAGCAGGAGACGAGGGCGTCGAGCGGGGCGGCGCCGGGGCCGCCGGGCGCCGTGGCGAGTTCCGCCCCGGGAGCGCCGCCGCTCCCGTGCGTGACACGTGCCGCATGCGCGTCGACGCGGGCCAGGACGCGCCGGATCTCCGCGGTCAGCGTCGCACCGCCCGGGTCGGCCTCCGCCGCGTTCTGTCCGTGCGTCCCCATGTCCTCACCTGCCCCCGTCGTCTCCATGCCGTGTCACTCCTGTGCGGGCTTGGCTGCCCGGGGCGCTGTCTTGCGTGTGCGCGCCGGGGCCTTGGCCGGGGATTTCGCGACGGCCTTCGCAGGGGTCCTGGCCGCCTTCTTGGCGCTCGTGCGGGCCGGGGTTTCGGTCTCCTGCTTCCCGGCGTCGCCTGCAGAACGATCATTTGATGTCGCGTCAGGAGACGGTTCCGCCCCTGGAGGGACCGGCGCGCCCGGCGCGCCGAACGGCAGCACCCGTACCTCCGGCCGCTCCACCGGCTTGCCCGCCACCGGAGTCTCCCGGCCGTCGATGAGGACGAGGGCCGCCTGGTAGACCACCGACAGGGTGTAGGGCGTCTGGTAGAGCATCCCCCACAGCTTCGACGTCTCGTCGACGTCCATCACCGTCGGCGTGAACCGCACGCGCTGCGCCGACTCGGCGAGATCGCTGCCCGCCAAGTACGGCCGTTCCCCGGCGAGTTCGATGATGTCCTTCGGCAGGACCGGTATCTCGTGCAGGGCGCGCACCACGGAGCCGATCAGCCGCTGCCCGACCAGCTCCGTCTCGTCGCCGTACGCGGTGATCAGGAAGTGCAGGTCGAGTGCCGCGACGGGCCGCTTGACCAGCGTGCCGTCGGCCGCACGCGTCGGCAGGTCGTTGTTGCGCTGCGAGGTGTCGGGCGTGACCTGGTAGAGGAAGACGGAGATGGTGGGCTCGGTCGGCGGGTCGGCCGGCGGCTTGCGCGGCTCCACCTTGACGGCCATGTCGATCTCGGGCCCCAGGTTGGACTCGAGCAGCAGGGCGAGGGCCTGGGTGACATGCGCGAGGGCAAGTGCGTTGCTCATGGCGTCAGTTCCTCGGTTCCTCTCGGCCTGCTGGTCGTCGTGCTGATCCGTGTTCGCGGTTCACTCGCGCCCCCGCGCCAGGTATTCCGCGAGGCTCAGGGTGGCCCCGGTCCTCCCCGCGGCGGGGGTCCGGGGCCGTCCTGCGCCGGGCGCCTCGCCCGCCGTCACTTCGAGCCGCCCGATCTGCACCTGCACCACCTGCTCGGTGGCGCGTGCCGGTCGCCGGGCCGCGGCCTGCCGTACGGCTTCGCGCGTTGCCGCCGTGTCGGCGGCGCTGGGGGGCAGCGCAGCCGACACGGCGTGGGGAGCGACGTCCCTGCCCGGGGGGACGGGCACGGACACCGCGGTCTGTGCCGGTTCCCGCTCCGCGCGCACCGCCGCACGCCGCCCGCTGTCGGGCGGCGGCCGCAGCGCCCGCGCGACGGTGGCGGCGGGACGCGGCGACGGCGCCTCGGCGCGGGCCGGAGCAGCAGGACGCGGCCCCTGCGGCTCGGCCGCCCGCTCCGTGTGTACGACGGTCCGCTCCCGTTCCGTGTGTGTCCGTGCCGCCACGGCCGTCGGCGCCGGCGCATCCGGCGGCGGGACGGCCGGCGGCGCGGCCGCGGGCCACAGCAGCGTGTCGTCGTCCGGTGCCGGTGCGGCGGCCCGTACCGCCTCGACCCGCTCGAACGGGCCGGGCAGCCGGGGCCGTACCCGCGCCGCGGCCGGTCGCGGGGCGGTGTGCCGCGCGAGCAGCCGGTCGAGGAAGTCCGGCGAGCCCCCGGGGGCCTCGGAGTCAGACATCCGCACACAGCTCCAGGTAGTAGCGGCGCCGCGTCGGGCTGAGCGCCAGGATCTCCGGCTCGCTCCAGCCGTAGGTGGTGGCGAGCAGATGGACGTCGAGCAGCACGTCCCGTGCCCAGGCGTCCAGTTCGGTCCACAAGTACGTGGCGATGTCGAGTTCGGCCCGGGTGGCCTGCCCGCACTCGGGGCAGGCCACGTTGAGCGCCAGGTCGGCGCCGGGGTCGGCCGCCTCGACGGCCTCGACGATCCGGCGCTGCACCGGCGCGGGCAACTCCCCCGCCGTTACCGCCGTCCCGTCGTGCACCGCCGAGACCAGGCAGCGCGCGAGCAGTGCCGTACGCGGGTCCGCCGCCCGGGCCGCGGTGGTCAGGTCGGCGATGCCCGGCAGTCTGAACTCAACGTCCCAGCCGTCCTGTTGCACCCGCACGGCCGGCTCGCCGCGCCCGCCCAGTGACCCGGCGAGTTCCCCGGCGTCCAGGTCGAACTCCATGTCCTCCCCGCACGCCCCGCACGCCAGGCGCACCTGCATCCGCTCTCCGAACAGCGCCCGGCGCAACGCGAACAGGTCCGCCTCGCGCTCGCCCACCGGCAGTGCGGGCAGCCGTTCCGCCCCGACGTCCGGTCGTGCCGTGCGGTGCAGCAGCAGCGCGCGCCCGACCGGAGGCTCGCCGAGGCCCGCCTCCCAGGCAGCGAGCAGTTCGGCCGCCCCGGTGATCACCATGCCCACCCCGATTCCCTCGACCGAGCGGGTCGCGGCGGTTCGGCACACCCTTGCGAGGGTGGGGAACCGCACGACCGGCCACGACGAAGCCGCAGACGAACGACAACCCGTCGCGGCACTTCCAGCGGAGCGCTCAGGCCGGGTTGAGGAACGAGGGCTCCTCCGGCTCGGGCACCTCGTAGTCCCGCTCCCAGCCCTCGCACTCGAGCTTCAGCGACTGGATGGCCACCGCGTTGGCGTTGGCGTCCAGTTCGCCGAGGACCTGGTACTCGCTCGGCCAGGTCCGGTACAGCTTGTGCGAGACGGCCACCTGGCCCGCCTCGTTGAGGACCTGGATGACGAGGTCCTTGCGGAAGTCCGCGAGGGACACCTCCGAGCCGAGGCCCGCGCCGACCTGCCAGACCTTGTTGGCCCAGCGGTCGAACTCGGGGTCGTGGGTCACTCCGCGTTCGAGGGTGATGCCCTCGAACTCCGAGCGCCCCGGCGACTTGCGCGGGGAGGAGGGGTCACCGCCGTGGCGGTGCTTGACGACCTCCGTGGTCCGCTTCAGCGGACTGATCTTGCTGATGCCGGCGACCGTACGTCCGTCCCACAGGACCAGGAACTTGAAGTTCTTGTACGGGTCGAAGCGATGGGCGTTGACCGTGAACTCAGCCATCGATTTCCTTCAGCTCTCCCTGGATCCCGGGCCGCTAGAGAGCGAACTGCCCGGACGTCTGCTGGATCTTGACGACCACGAACTCGGCCGGACGGACCGGCGCGATACCGACGAGCACGTTGACGATCCCGTTCGCCACGTCCTCGTCCGTCGTGGTCTCGCTGTCGCACTTGACGAAGTACGCCTCCCGCGGGGTGCTGCCCTTGAAGGCGCCCTGACGGAAGAGCGTGTGCAGGTACGAGGAGGCGGACAGCCGGATCTGCTGCCACAGGCTCTCGTCGTTGGGCTCGAACACGACCCACTGCAACCCGCGTTGGAGGCTCTCCTCCACCTGCAGCGCGAGCCGCCGCACCGGCACGTACTTCCACGCGCTGTCGAGGGCGTCGGAGCCCTCCAGCGTGCGCGCGCCCCACACCAGGGGGCCGGCCAGCGGGAAGGTGCGCAGGCAGTTCACACCGAGCGGATTGAGCAGTCCCGTCTCGCGGTCCGTCAGATCGACGGTCAGGGAGCGCACTCCGACGAGCTGCGCCTCCGTACCGGCCGGCGCCTTCCAGACACCGCGCTCGGAGTCGGTGCGCGCGATGACACCGGCCACCGCGCCGGACGGCGGGAAGGCGCGCAGCCGCCCGGTGAGCGGGTCGGTGAGCTGCAGGTGCGGGAAGTACAGGCCGGCGTGGTTGCCGCGCACGGCGTCGAAGGCGGACAGGCCCGCCCGCGCCGAGTCCACGCTCACCCAGGTGGCGGGCGCGTCGACCAGCAGGAAGATCCGCCGTTCCTCGCACAGCCTCTGAGCGGCGGACACGACGGTGAGCGCGTCCTCGGTCTTCTCGTACGACGCCAGCTCCGGCAGCGACAGCAGGTTGACGTCGGCCACCCCGCGCAGCGCCTGGATGCCGGTCTTGTCGGCCTCGGAGCCGATGAGGTCGCGCGGGCCGGGGGCCTCGCCGTCCTCGCCGCCCTCCAGCGGGAACACCGGCGGGTTGACCGAGGCCTCCAGGCCCAGGTCGTTGGCGCACTCGCCCAGGAAGCGGACGACGTCCTCGGGGTCGGTGGAGCCCGCGACGACCTGGAGGCGCCGGCCGAACGCGGTGACCTCGACACCCGCGAAGGCGTGCCGGCCCGGCGCGTCGGGCAGCGCCCGCAGCTTGCGCTCCAGAAGCAGCGCCAGCTCGGCCACGGAGGACGGGGCTTCGCCGTCGCAGTCGGCGTCGTAGAGCTTGAACTCACGCTCCACGTCACCGATCTTCACCGTCAGGTCGACGGCCAGGTCGGGCAGTTCGTGGCCGAACGGCTTGGAGACGGTGCCGGACGGGTCGGGGCGGCCCTCGCCCACGGCGTCGACGCGGATGAGGCGCGATCCGGCGTTGATCACGGTGGGCGCGTAGGTTCCGCTGCCGGCGTCCATGGACAGGCCGGTGAAGCTCTCGCGGGCCTCGCCCCTGGCGTCGTGGACCCGCAGGTTGAAGGTCTCGTCGGGGCACGTCGTGTCGTAGTCGACGGCGACCCGCAGGCTGTTGCCCCACACGCCGGGTTCCTTGGCGTGGACCTCGAGCACAGGGCTCTCGCTGCGGCCGTCGGTGGACTCCAGGACGACGCAGGCGGTCTTGCCGCTGCCCGCCTTGGCGACCCTGACGATCACGGCGACGGAGCCGCCGTTGCCGAAGAACTGGTGCACCGCGTAGGCGAGCGGGCTCTGCGCGCTCAGCCCTCCGAAGCGCCGCTCGAACTCGGTGAATCCGGTGACGCGCACCGGCTCGTTGAGCGGGCCGCGCCGGGTGTGCCCCACAAACGCGGTCACCGACGTGGTCACGGCGGAGATGGCGCGCGTGCTGCTGGGAAGTTCTTCGACGTAGACGCCCGGGTAAGTCGGCCTCGCGGCGCTCACGGCATTCGTCGGCATTCCCCCTCCTATCCCTTCTCGGGCACCGGGTGAAAGGCACCAAGAGGCGGCAGAGGGAGAGGTGTGGCAAAAGGCGGCGCGCGGTGGTCTCCGGACGCGTCGATTCCGCGCCGGCCCGCACACCTCGTATCAGCTTCCCCCGTCGATGCCCCGGACGGACGGCCGCCCGGGTCAAGCACGCGTGCTTGTGACTCCTGATGCTCAAGTGCCCACCCACCTTGGGTAGTTGGGCATGGCGGGAGCAAGGCGCGTTCACGCCAGCCCGAAAGTCGGTTCGATGAAGTGGGGCCTGTGTGACCTGCACACGATGCGCACATGTCGGGGCAGGTAGTTCACGGAACTCACACAGCCGATGGTGCAGGGGAAGGGAACTCATGTCCTGATGTAGCTCACAATTCCGGCGGTGGCGTGGCTCCGCGCCGGTTCGCAAGGCTCTCCTGCCCGCGCAGTCTTGCGGAACGCACGAAGCGCGCCGTGGCCGATTCCACCGGGGTAAGGCCGCGGCGCCGAGCTCCCGGCCCCGCGCGCCGGCGTCGCGCGGAACCTCAAATGAAGCTCTGAACGTCCGCCCTCCTGGGTTCGGTGGTGCCCGCCGGGGTCATGACACCGGCATCGCACGGCACACGGGCCGGGGTGGAGGAGGGGAACCATGCAGCGGATCGAGCGTCTGGGTACGGGCATCGGCTGGCGTCCGGAGATCGCGGAGGCCGTGGAGGCGATGCCCGGCATCGACTGGGTCGAGGCCGTCGCGGAGAACGTGTGCCCCGGGCACGTCCCCGACTCCCTGCTGCGGCTGCGCGAGCGCGGCGTCACCGTCGTGCCGCACGGCGTCTCGCTCGGCCTCGGCGGCGCCGACCGGCCCGACGAGGGCAGGCTCGCCGACCTCGCGGCCCGCGCCGAGACCCTCGGTTCCCCGCTCGTCACCGAGCACATCGCCTTCGTACGGGCGGGCGGCGCGCTCACCGCGTCACAGCCGCTGGAGGCCGGCCATCTGCTGCCGGTCCCGCGTACGAGGGACGCCCTCGACGTGCTCTGCGAGAACATCCGCATCACCCAGGACGCCCTGCCCGTCCCCCTCGCCGTGGAGAACATCGCGGCCCTGTTCTCCTGGCCCGGCGAGGAGATGACGGAGGGCCAGTTCCTCTACGAGCTGGTGGAGCGCACCGGCGTCCACCTCCTGATCGACGTGGCGAACCTGCACACGAACCACGTCAACCGCGGCGAGGACCCCGCGAAGGCCCTCGGTGAACTTCCGGTCGAGGCCATCGCGTACGTGCATGTGGCGGGCGGTTTCGAACGCGACGGCGTGTGGCACGACAGCCACGCGCACCCCGTGCCGCGCCCCGTCCTGGACATCCTCGCCGACCTGGCGTCCCGGGTATCGCCCCCCGGAGTCCTCCTGGAGCGCGACGAGAACTTCCCGGCCCCGCAGGAGCTGGAGCGTGAACTCGACGAGATCAGGCGGACGTTGACGACCGCGCCCGCCGAGGGGCGCACCGTGCGGCCCCCCTCGGACACGGCCTCGCGGGACACCGGCGCCGTGCAGGACACCGGCCCCACCCGTCAGCGGCTCGCGCTCGCGCAGGCAGCACTCCTGTCCGCCCTCGTCGCGGGGACGCCCGCGCCGGAGGGGTTCGACCGCGTGCGGCTCAAGGTCCAGAGCCGGGCACTGTGCGCCAAGCGGGCGGACGTCGTGGCGAAGGTGGCGCCCGAACTGCCGGAGATCCTCGGCGCGGCCGCGTACCGCCCGGCGTTCCTGTCGTACGCGCGGTGCCGGCCCATGACGGACGGCTACCGCCGGGACGCCCTCGACTTCGCCGAGCATCTGCTCGACTCCGGCGGACCCGGGGACGCCGGGGCGCGACGGGAGCTGGAGCGGTGGTGGCGGGAGCGGTCGGGGCCCACCCCGCCGGCCACGCACCCGGGGGCACGCCTGGCGCGCGCGGCGCGGTCGGTCCTGCACCGGGGCCGGCCGGCTCTCCGGTCGGCCTGAGCGCCATCACCCCGCGCCCGTACCGCAGTTGACGTATTCCCCGGGTTACCCGAGCCCACGTCCATGAAGCGGACTAGCGTGCGGTGCCGCACCAGGAGGCACCATGCGCATCCGATTCGTCAACGGCACCGGACTCATCGTCGCCGGGCTCGTCACCACGCTCGCCGCTCTCGTGTTCCCGGTCTGGTCGTACGCCGACCGCTCCGGCACGGGCGTGGACCTGCTCGACGCGGGGACCGTGCCGACCGGGTTCGGCCCCCTGTCGGCCCTGGACCGCGAGTTCGTCACGAAGGTGCGGCTCGCGGGACTGTGGGAGCTGCCCGCGGGGCAGCAGGCCGAGGCGAGAGGGACCGGCACGGCGGTGCGGACCGCGGGTGAGCACCTCGTCGAGGGGCACACCTTCCTCGACGCGCGCGTGCGCGAGGTCGCCGCGCGGCTCGGCCTCGAACTCCCCAACCAGCCCGACAGCCGGCAGCGGCACTGGCTGTCCGAGCTGAGCGCGGCGCACGGCGACGACTACGAGCGGAAGTTCGCCAACATCCTGCGCCGGGCCCACGGGAAGGTCTTCTCGCTGGTCGCCCAGGTTCGCGCGACGACACGCAACTCGCTCGTACGGGACCTGGCGGACGACGCGAACAGGACCGTCCTCGACCACATCAAGGTCCTGGAGTCCACGGGCCTGGTCGACTTCGACGCCCTCGCGAGGGACGCCGCCGGCGCGAGTACGCCGCCGGAGACCCGCTCCCCCGCCCCGCCGGGCCCCGTGGCGTCCCCCGCTCCCCCGACGCCCCTCTCCCCGTCCCCGTCCTTCCCGCTGCCTCCGGCGGCCTCCCGGCCCAAGCCCTGACACGACAAGGGGAGGCGAGGAAAACGGAACGTCACATACGGACAACGCTCTGTCCATATGGTGAACAACCCGTGGCGCCACCCGAACAGGTGACATAGAAAAACGCCATGTTCTGGGTTCTGTTCCTGCTCATGGCCTGCGCCGCGGCCTTTCTGTCCTGCGCGCGCCTCTGCCTCGCCGCGGCGCACGCCGCGCACAGCGAGCCGGCCGGGGGCGGGGCGCACGAGCTGACGCTGTACGAGGCCGCGTTCCTTTCGGGCGGCCCGTTCCGGGTCGCCGATCTCACCCTCGTCTCGATGGCGCGCAGCCGGCGGCTGCTGCTCGCGCACACCGGCTGGGCCACCGTGGTCGACCCGGTCGGCGGCGACGACATCGAGCGCTCGGTGATAGGCGCCATCGGGCCCGACGGGCAGTCCCGGATAGGGGCGGTGCGCCGGGCGACGGCGGCCGCGGACGCGGTACGGGCGCTGGCCGACCGGCTCGTCGCGGCGGGCCTCGCCGTTCCCGACGGGGCGCGCGGCGGGGTCGCGGGCGCGGTCCGCCAGGTGCGGGCCGCCGCGCTCGCCGTCGTGGTCCTGGCCGGGGTGTCGCTCACGATGCCGGGCGGGGAGCAGGGAGACGGCGTGCTGGTCGCCGCATGGTTCGCGCTGCCCCTCGTCCTCACGCTGTCCTGTCTGGCCATCGCCCGCTTCGAGGTCCACCCCTACACGCGCTGGGCCTCCCCCACCGGACAGCGGCTGATCGGCGCCCTGCCGAGGGGCGTACGTGACGGCGTCGGGGAGGCCGCCCTGCTGACCGCCGTCGCCGTGCACGGCGTCCGCGCGGTGTCCGACCCGGCCCTGCGCGAGGCCTTCGGGACGGCTCAACGGGGGCATTGAGCCGACACCGGCAGGCCGGTGCTTTACTTCGCCAACTGCCGCACGAAGTATCCCTTTTGTTCGCGTCTGCTCCCGGCAGGCGGGTGACAGCCCCGAGAGGCCGCGCGAAACGGCCGTGCGAGGGCCGGACGAAAGGGACCCACAAGAGCGATGAAAGCAGCCCCCGCCGTCTACGCGGCCGCCGGATCCCTGGTCCTGACCGCCCTCGTCGCCGCCCCTGGCCGCGCCGACACCCGGACCCCGCCCGACACCGCCGAACTGCGCGGCACCGCCGTGGCAGCCGCCCGCGCCGCGGCCACCGGAATCACCTTCGGGACCTGCGCCGCCGCGGAGCACCTCCCGGCCCACATCAAGTGCGGCACCGTCTCCGTCCCCCTCGACTACGCCCACCCCGCCGGCAAGCGGATCCAACTGACCGTCAGCCGGGTGAAGGCCACCGGCACGACGGCGCGGAAGGGCGGCAGGCCCGTCCGCAGGCAGGGCTCCCTCGTCTTCAACCCCGGCGGCCCCGGGGCGTCCGGCATGTACTTCCCGCTCGTCGGGCCGATGCCGGAGTGGAAGCGCATCGCCTCCGCGTACGACCTCGTCGGCTACGCCCCGCGCGGGGTGGGCCGCTCGGCCCCGCTGTCCTGCGAGAACCCCAAGCGGTTCGCGAAGGCCCCCACGCAGGCGCCGACCCGGCCCTCCGCCTCGTACAAGCTGGAGCGGATCGCGCAGGCCAAGGCGTACGCCCAGGGCTGTGCGAAGAACGCCGGGGACGCGCTGCGGCACTACACGACCCTCAACAACGCCCGCGACCTGGAGGTGCTGCGCGCCGCGCTCGGCGAGCAGAAGCTGAACTTCATGGGGTCGTCGTACGGCACCTACCTCGGGGCCGTGTACGCGACGCTCTTCCCCACGCATGTGCGCCGCATGGTCTTCGACTCGGCGGTGAACCCCGACCCGAAGCAGATCTGGTACACCAACAACCTCGTCCAGTCGGTGGCCTTCGAGCGGCGCTGGGCGGACTTCCGGAAGTGGGTGGCCAAGCACAACAAGACGTACCACCTGGGCGCGACCGCCTCCGATGTGCAGCAGAGCTACGAGAAGGTCCGGGCGCGGCTCGCGAGCGAACCCGCGGGCGGCACCGTCGGCCCCGGCCGGCTCCAGTCCGCGTATCTCCAGGCCGGGTACTACGACGACTACTGGGCGATGCGGGCGAGCGCGCTGTCGGAGTATCTGAAGGGCAATCCGAAGCCGCTCGCCGAGCAGGCCGCGCCGCAGGCCGCGGCGGCCGCCGGGAACGAGAACAGCACGGCCGTCTACACGGCCGTCGAGTGCAACGACTCGGCCTGGCCGACCGACTTCCGCGTCTGGGACCGCGACAACACCCAACTGGCGCGCCGCGCCCCGTTCGAGACGTGGGACAACGCCTGGATGAACCTGCCCTGCGCGTACTGGCCCGCCCCGCGCCAGCGCCCCGTCGACGTACGGACCGCGCCCGGCGCGCTGCCCGCGACGCTGATCCTGGCCGCCGAACGGGACGCGGCCACCCCCTACGAGGGCGCCCGTGAGCTGTGGCGCAGGCTTCCGGGGTCGGTCCTCGTCACGGAGCGCGGCGCTGGCACCCACGGCATCGCCGCCGGCCCCAACAAGTGCGTCAACAGCCACCTCGACGCGTATCTGATGGAGGGGCGGGTCCCGGTGACCCGCGCCGCCGCCTGCGCCCCGCACCCCGAGCCTGCGCCGCTCGCCGTGGGCTGAGCGCGGGCACACATACGAAGGGGCCGACCGGTCGGACGACCGGTCGGCCCCTTCGCGTACAGGCCCGGGAACTACATGAGCTACGCGAGACCCGCGACGAGTTCGGCGACGGTCTTGCGGCGGCCCGTGTAGAACGGGACCTCCTCGCGGACGTGCATACGGGCCTCGGAGGCGCGCAGGTGACGCATCAGGTCGACGATGCGGTACAGCTCGTCGGCCTCGAAGGCGAGGAGCCACTCGTAGTCGCCCAGCGAGAACGAGGCGACGGTGTTGGCGCGGACGTCCGGGTAGCCGCGGGCCATCTTGCCGTGGTCCGCGAGCATGCGGCGGCGGTCCTCGTCGGGCAGCAGGTACCAGTCGTAGGAGCGCACGAACGGGTACACGCTCACGTAGTTGCGCGGCGTCTCGTCGGCGAGGAACGCCGGGATGTGCGAGCGGTTGAACTCGGCGGGCCGGTGCAGCGCCATGTTCGACCAGACCGGCTCGAGGGTGCGCCCCAGCTTCGTACGGCGGAAGAGGTTGTACGCCTCCTGGAGCTGGTCCGCGGTCTCCGCGTGCCACCAGATCATGACGTCGGCGTCGGCGCGCAGACCGGACACGTCGTACGTGCCGCGGACCGTCACGTCCTTCGCGGCGAGCTGGTCGAAGAGCTCCTGGACCTCGTCGGCGTAGCCGGCCCGGTCCTCGGGGAGGACGTCTCGGAGCTTGAAGACGGACCACAGGGTGTAGCGGATGACCTCGTTGAGGTCCTTTGCCTTCTTGCCTGCGTTCGGGATCCTGGCGGGGGCGTCGTCACTCATAGGGCTATTCTCCCGCGCCGCCGTGCAGACTCTGCACCGGGTGTGCGGTGAGCTCCTCCACGCCGGTCAGGTCACCGTCCAGCTGGTCGACGGCGGCGTAGGCGCTCGCGATACAGGCCGGGATGCCCACGCCGTCGTACGCCGCCCCGCACACGGCGAGTCCGGGGATCTCGGCGACGTGGCCGCGGATGCGGGCCACGCGCGCGTGGTGGCCGACGGGGTACTGGGGCAGGCCCTCGTGCCAGCGCGTGACACGCGTGGCGACGGGCGTGGCGCCCAGGCCGGTGGCCTCCCGCAGGTCGTGGCGCGACACCTCGACGAGCCCGTCGTCGTCGCGCGCGAGGTCCTTCTCGTCCTGGTAGCGGCCCACGGACGTGCGGACGACGACCAGGCCGGGGTCCTCGGCCGCGATCCAGCCCCACTTGTTCGAGGCGAACGTTGACGCCTTGATCGTGTGGCCGTCGACCGGGGGCACGAGGAAGCCCGAGCCCTCGGGCAGGTTCGCCTCGTCGCGCCGGAACGCGAGGGTGATCAGGGCCATCGAGGCGTACTCGACGGTGCGCAGCTCCGCGGCGGCGGCCGGCGACTCGGTGTCGAGGAGCCGGGCCGCCTGCTGCGCGGGCACGGCGAGGACGACGGCGTCGGCCTCGATGACGTGGTCGTCGACCCTGACCTCCCAGCCGTCGGGGGTGCGGCGCAGTCCGTGGACGGGGCTGTCGAGGAGGATCTCGCCGCCCCGCGCGCGCACCGACTCGGCGACGGCGAGCGGGAGCTGTCCGATGCCGCCCTCGATGCCCATGAAGACGGGGCCCGTCTGCTGGTTGTGCGCCGCGCGCTCCTGGATGGCGCGGACGGCCTCGGTCAGGGAGCGGTGGGCGCGGGCCGCCTCGAAGAGCTGGGGGACGGCGCTGCGCATCGAGATGCGGTACGCGTCGCCCGCGTAGACGCCCCCGAGCAGCGGCTCCACGAGCCGGTCGACGACCTCGCGGCCGAGGCGCTCGGCGACGTACTCGCCGACGGCGACGTCGTCGCCGCACTCGGTGGCGGGCAGGTCGCGGTCCTGCTCGATGCGGGCCAGGCCCTTGTCGGACAGGACCCCGGAGAGCGCGGCGGCCGTGCCGGGGACGCCCATCACATGGCCCTTGGGCATCGGGCGCAGCTCGCCCCTGGTCCAGAGCGAGGCCGTGGCCGTGCTCGGCGGCTGAAGCCGGTCCCCGAGCCCCACCTCACGGGCGAGGCCGACCGCCTCGGGGCGCCGGGCGAGCATCGACTCGGCGCCGAGGTCGACCCGTACACCCGCGATCTCCCCGGCGCGCAGCTTGCCGCCGAGGCGGCCCGAGGCCTCCAGAACGGTGACCCGCGCGCCGGCCGCGAGCAGCCGGTGGGCCGCGGCGAGCCCCGCGATGCCACCACCGATGACGACAGCCCTGGGGGCCTGTCCCGTTCCCGTGCCTGTGTCCGCTTCGCGCATGCCCCCACTGTCTCAGACCGGCGAGTCCCGACCGTGACCGCATCGGGACCGCCCGGCAACCACCGAAAGGGGTCGCCGGGCCGTCAAAGGAGGCGGCCAGGGCCCGTCCATGGGGCCGACCGTCCCACCCAACCTCCGGGGGTACGTCGATGCGGAAATCAGGCACCACAGGAAAGCGGCCGGGGCGCCGCGGCACACGGGCGGCCGGCGCCGTCCTGCTCGTGGCGGCGCTGGCGCTGACGGGGTGCAGCGCCGGCGCCTCGGACAGCGGGGACACCTCCAAGGCCGCGGGCGGCGAGGCGGCCGCCGCGGACCGGGGCGCCGCGAAGGGGGCGGGCGGGGGACAGTCGGACGCGAAGTCGTCCCGGCGTGAGCCGCCGAAGCTGACCGGTGTCCACATCATCCGTACGGCGACGCTCACCGTGCAGGTCAAGGACGTCCCGCAGGCGCTCGACAAGGCGCGCACGGCGGCCGAGGACGCGGGCGGCATCGTGGGCAACGAGTCGACCGACCGCGACGGCAGGGGGCACGAGCGTTCCCGTGTCGTGCTGCGCGTGCCGCAGGAGCGCTACGAGCAGGTCCTCGCGGACCTCGCGGGCGCCGGCCGGCTCGTCGAGCGGAACGTGAAGGCGCAGGACGTCACCGACCAGGTCGTCGACGTGGAGAGCCGCGTCACGTCGCAGCGGGCGAGTGTGGCGCGGGTCCGGGAGCTGATGGACAAGGCGACGAAGCTGAGTGATGTCGTCGCTCTGGAAGGGGAGTTGAGCACCCGCGAATCCGATCTGGAGGCCCTGCTCGCGCAGCAGGCGTCCCTCAAGGACCGCACGAGCCTGGCGACGATCACGCTGTCGCTGACCGAGACCCCGGTGAAGCCGGCGGGGCACAAGGACGAGGACCCGGGATTCACCGACGCGGTCGCGGGTGGCTGGGGCGCGTTCGTGACGATGCTCCGCTGGCTCGCGGTGGCCGTCGGCGCGGTGCTGCCGTTCGCCGTGGTGGGCGGCCTGCTGGTCTTCGTGTGGCTGCGTCTCGTGCGGCCGCGGCTGCCGCGCGGGGCCACCGCCGCCGCGCAGCCGCCGACGTCGGCGCTCGGCCCGTTGCCCGCGCATCCGCCGGCCGGGGAGCGGGGCGAGGAGGAGTGACGGGGGCGCGGACGTAGTTTGGTGGGCATGAGCCCTACACGTGAGCGACTGGTGGTCATCGGCGGCGACGCGGCGGGCATGTCCGCCGCGTCGCAGGCCCGCAGGATGCGCGGCCCCGACGAGCTGGAGATCGTGGCCTTCGAGCGGGGGCACTTCTCCTCGTACTCGGCGTGCGGCATCCCCTACTGGGTCGGCGGCGAGGTGGCCGGGCGGGACGAGCTGATCGCGCGCACGCCCGAGGAGCACCGGGAGCGATCCATCGACCTGCGCATGCGCACGGAGGTGACCGAACTCGACGTCGAGGGCGGGCGGGTGAGGTCACGCGCGCTCGACACGGGGACGGAGGCCTGGACCTCGTACGACAAACTCGTGATCGCTACGGGTGCCCGGCCGGTGCGGCCGCGGATTCCCGGGATCGACGCGCCGGGCGTGCACGGCGTGCAGACCCTCGACGACGGCCAGGCGCTGCTCGACTCGCTCGCCGTGACTCAGGGGCGGCGGGCCGTCGTGGTCGGCGCGGGCTACATCGGCGTCGAGATGGCGGAGGCGCTGATCCTCCGCGGATACGAGGTCACGGTCGTCAACCGCGGTCCGGAGCCGATGTCGACGCTCGATCCCGACATGGGCCGCCTGGTGCACGAGTCGATGACCGGCATGGGCATCACCATGGTCGACGACGCCGAGGTCACCAAGATCCTCACGGGCGACGACGGCCGGGCACGGGCGGTCGCGACGACGTCCGACGAGTATCCGGCGGACGTCGTCGTCCTCGGCATCGGCGTCCGCCCGGAGGCCTCGCTGGCGCGCGCCGCGGGGCTCCCCCTGGGCGAGCACGGCGGGCTCCTCACCGATCTCGCCATGCGGGTGCGCGGCCACGAGAACATCTGGGCGGGCGGCGACTGCGTGGAGGTCCTCGACCTGGTCTCGGGACGCGAGCGCCACATCGCGCTCGGCACGCACGCCAACAAGCACGGGCAGGTCATCGGCAGGAACGCGGGCGGCGGTTACGCGACGTTCCCGGGCGTCGTCGGGACGGCCGTGAGCAAGGTGTGCGACCTGGAGATCGCACGCACCGGCCTGCGCGAGAAGGACGCGCGGCGGGCCGGTCTGCAGTACGTGTCCGCCACGATCGAGTCGACGAGCCGTGCGGGCTACTACCCGGGCGCGGCCCCGATGACGGTGAAGATGATCGCCGAGCGCCGCACGGGCCGCCTGCTCGGCGTGCAGATCGTCGGCCGCGAGGGCGCCGCGAAGCGGGTCGACATCGCGGCGGTCGCGCTGACCGCGGGCATGACGGTGGACCAGATGACGGCCCTCGACCTCGGCTACGCACCGCCCTTCTCACCGGTGTGGGACCCGATCCTGGTGGCGGCCCGCAAGTCGAGCGCGGCGGTGCGCAGGGGCTAGGGGATCCGCCGGACACCCCCTAGGGCGCGTCCGGGCCCGAGGTGGGCGGCATCGGGGTGGAGGTGCCGTTGATCTGCTCTATGGCCTGGCGCGCCTGGTCGCCGGGGGTGCGGGGGGTGGCCGCGCTCAGGGCGGAAGCGGCCGTGGGCTGCGGGGGCTTGGCGTGGGACGCGGGCAGGCGGGTGCGCAGGCGGTGGCTGACGGCCTCGTCGAGCGTGACCGGGCGGTGCGTGCGGGCGGCGATACGGCCCGCCTCCTGGCCGAGCGCGGCCAGGTCCTCCCAGGTGAGGCGCAGCACGACGGCGAGCTGGGCCTCACCGTCCGGCAGGGCGGTGAGGGGAGGTACAGGCGCACCCGGCTGGTGGTCGGTCATGGGCTGGTCTCCTCGCGTGGGGCGGCGGGACACTGCTCGGCATGACGTACGCGCGGCGGGCGGCTTGCGTTCAGGCGGGCGCTGTTCGTTCAGCGGGACGGGGGCGGGCACCGGCCCGCCCCCACCACCCCTAGGGTCTGTCCGGCGGATCAGGTCGCACTCGGGGGCCCGCGCTGATCTGTGCTGGTGAGCGGGGTCTGGTGCGTCGAGATGCAAGGCGGAGGAGGGCGACAACGCGGAGCGTTGGCAACCGACGACAACGCCGCAGATCGGCGTGCCGGACCCCGCGCCCGCGACAAGATCCGCCGGACAGGCCCTAGCGGGCGGTCTGCGTGTGGACGTACTCGACGAGACGCGTCAGGGAGTCCGGGTCGGTGGTCGGCGGCACGCCGTGGCCGAGGTTGAAGACGTGGCCCTCCAGGTCGGCCGCCGCGTCGAGCACCTCGCGGGCCTTGACCTCCACCGCCTGCGGCGTGGAGAAGAGGACCGCCGGGTCGAGGTTGCCCTGGAGCGCCTTGCCGGGGCCGACGCGGCGCGCGGCCTCGTCGAGCGGGACGCGCCAGTCGACGCCGACCACGTCGGCGCCGGCCTCGCCCATGAGACCGAGGAGCTCACCGGTGCCCACGCCGAAGTGGATGCGCGGCACGCCGTACTCCTCGACGGCCTTGAACACCTTGGACGACGCGGGCATCACGGAGCGCCGGTAGTCGGCGGGGGCGAGCGCGCCGACCCACGAGTCGAAGAGCTGGACGGCGGAGGCGCCGGCCTCGATCTGCACCTTGAGGAACGCGGAGGTGATCTCCGCGAGGCGGTCGAGCAGGTCGGCCCACAGCTGCGGGTCGCCGTACATGAGCGCCTTGGTGTGCTCGTGGTTCTTGGACGGACCGCCCTCCACGAGGTAGCTCGCGAGGGTGAAGGGCGCGCCGGCGAAACCGATGAGCGGGGTGGAGCCGAGCTCGGCGGTCAGGAGGCCGATCGCCTCGGTGACGTACCAGACGTCCTCGGGCGTGAGGTCGCGCAGCCGCGCGAGGTCGGCGCGCGAGCGGATCGGCTGCTCGACGACGGGACCGACGCCCGGCTTGATGTCGAGGTCGATACCGATGGCCTTGAGCGGTACGACGATGTCGCTGAAGTAGATGGCCGCGTCGACGTGGTGGCGGCGCACGGGCTGCATCGTGATCTCGGCGACGAGCTCGGGCATCATGCAGGACTCGAGCATCGGAATGCCCTCGCGCGCCTTGAGGTACTCGGGCAGCGAGCGACCGGCCTGCCGCATGAACCACACCGGGGTGTGCGGCACCGGCTCACGCCGGCACGCCTTGAGGAAGGCGGATTCGTACGTCGCTGTCGGCTGCTGGCCCGTGGGGCGGAGGTTGGCACTCACGTCGGAAAGTCTCGCACGGGCGCGAACCCCGCCGGGCGCGGGGACATCGAGGTGGGGGTGCCGGGTGTCTCTCCCTGCGCGAAGCCCGCGTTCCCCTTAATCTTCCCCGCATGGCTGCGGCTGAGGGACGACTGTCGGACGGCGCTGAGGGAATGAGTGAATCGGAGCGGGAGGGGCGCAAGACGAAGGATCCGGTGGACTCGGCTCCACCGCCGTTCCGGGCGGCGGTCGAGGCCTTGCGGGCGACGCGGCTGCGCCCGGAGATCGAGGTGGACCCGACCAAGCCGCCGCAGCGCCTCGCGCCCTACGCGTACGCGCTGGAGGCCGCGGTGGTGGACGGCGACGACGACCTCGCGGACGGCCGCCTCGTCCTGCTGCACGACCCGGCGGGGCACGACGCGTGGCGCGGGACGTTCCGCCTGGTGACGCTGGTGCGGGCGGAGCTGGAGCCGGAGATGGCGGCGGACCCGCTGCTCCCCGAGGTCTGCTGGTCGTGGCTGACGGGCGCGCTCAAGGGGCGGGGTCTGTCGTACGGGGAGGCGAGCGGCACCGTGACGCGGGCGAGTTCCCACTACTTCGGCGGGCTCGGTGAGCGTGCGCCGGCGTCACAGATCGAGATCCGTGCCTCGTGGACGCCGCGTGAGGGGCTCGGCGGGGTGCCGGACACGGCCTCTCACCTGGCGGCCTGGTGCGATCTGCTCAGCCAGATCGCGGGCCTGCCGCCGACCGCTCCCGGGGACGCGTCGGTGGTGACCCTGCCTCAGCGCCGGGGTCCGCAGAAGTCCTGACGGCGGTGCGGAAGTCCCGAACGGCGACGCCAGAGACCTCGGCGGCGATGCGGAAGTCCTGACGGGCGGCGAGGAACAGCCATCGGCAGACGATTTTCGGCCTTCCGTCGCCGGTGGCGAGGGGAAGTGACCGCACCGATCGGGACCGGACCTCGAAGAGTTCCGGTCCCGTTGTGATTCGGTTCGATCTTCGGATGATCGATCGCGTGTCCGAATTGCACGAATTGTTACTCACTAAATCGTGATCTTTCTCTAAAGGCGGGCGGGTTTACTGCCGAAGAGGTCTGTGACCTTGAAAGCACGGTTCGCCCCGGCTTCATCCCCGAGCCGGTCCCGTCCCGCACCCCAGGAGGCCTGGTGTCCGTTCTCCTCGAGCAGCCCGCAAGCCTGGTCGCCTACCGCCCGAACAAGCCGACCGCCATGGTGGTCGTGGCCGACCCCCGCGTCCGTTCCACTGTCACCCGCCACCTGTGGGCGCTCGGTGTACGTGACGTCATCGAGGCCTCGTCCGTCGCGGAGGCTCGTCCCCGCATCGGCAACCCCCGCGACATCTGCGTCGCCGACGTCCACCTTCCCGACGGCTCCGGCCTGACCCTTCTGTCCGAAACCCGTGCCGCGGGCTGGCCCAACGGGCTCGCCCTCTCCGCAGCCGACGACATCGGTGCCGTACGCAACGCCCTCGCGGGTGGCGTCAAGGGCTACGTCGTCACCGGCACCCGCACCAACGTCGGGATGCCCTCCCGCCCCGGCGCCGCCCCCATCGGGTCCGCAGCGGCCCGTATGCACCGCCGCCCCCCGGGTGCTCCGAGCCACCCGGGCGGCTACCGCGAACTGTCAGGCCGTGAGGTCGAGGTGCTCCGGCTCGTCGCCGAGGGCCAGTCGAACAAGGCCATCGGAGTCTCGATGGGCCTGTCCGCGCTGACCGTCAAGAGCCACCTCGCCCGCATCGCGCGCAAACTCGGCACGGGAGACCGCGCCGGAATGGTCGCCGTGGCTCTGCGCACCGGAATCATCCACTGACCCTGACTGGTTTACGTACCTTCATCGCCCGTCGACGGAACGTTCCGTCGACGGGCGCTGTACATACACAGATACCCTTGACACGTGACCGACGCCCAAGAGACCGCAGCAGACAGTTCACTGCGAACCACCGGGGGCGCACCCCCGGACGACGGCGGCTCTGTTGCGGAGGTGCCGATCCCCCTGCTCGAGCCGCGCGAGGGCATCCCGCCGGTGATCGCCGACGAGGAGTCCCTGGCCCAGGTGGTCGCGGCCTTCGCCGCGGGCACCGGGCCCGTGGCCGTCGACGCCGAGCGCGCCTCCGGCTACCGCTACGGGCAGCGCGCCTACCTGGTGCAGCTGCGCCGCGAGGGCGCGGGCTCCGCGCTCATCGACCCCGTCGCGTGCCCCGACCTGTCCGCTCTCGGCGACGCGATCGCCGACGCCGAGTGCGTGCTGCACGCCGCGACGCAGGACCTGCCGTGCCTGCGCGAAATAGGTATGGTCCCCGGCCACCTCTTCGACACCGAGCTCGCCGGGCGCCTGGCCGGCTTCCCGCGCGTGGGGCTCGGCGCGATGGTGGAGAACGTCCTCGGCTACGTCCTGGAGAAGGGCCACTCCGCCGTCGACTGGTCGACGCGGCCGCTGCCCGACCCGTGGCTGCGCTACGCCGCGCTGGACGTGGAGCTCCTCGTGGACCTGCGGGACTCGCTGGAGAAGGAGCTCGACCGGCAGGGAAAGCTGGACTGGGCGCACCAGGAGTTCGACGCCATCGCCTCGGCTCCGCCCGCGCCGCCCCGCAAGGACCCGTGGCGGCGCACGTCCGGGATGCACAAGGTGCGGCGCCGTCGGCAGATGGCCGTCGTACGGGAGCTGTGGACCGCGCGGGACCGGATCGCGCAGCGTCGTGACGTGTCGCCGGGCAAGGTGCTCGGGGACGGCGCGATCGTCGAGGCGGCGCTTGCCCTTCCCGCGAATGTGCACGCGCTGGCCGCGCTGCCCGGTTTCGGGCACCGTACGGGCCGGCGTCAGCTGGAGCAGTGGCAGGCGGCCGTGGACCGGGCGAAGGAGCTGCCCGACGCGGAGCTGCCGCAGCCCGGGGCCCCGCTCGCCGGGCCTCCTCCCCCGCGGGCCTGGGCCGACAAGGACCCCGTCGCCGCGGCACGGCTCTCCGCCGCGCGGGCCTCGGTGTCGTCGCTGGCCGAGAGGCTGACCATGCCGCAGGAGAACCTGATCACGCCGGACACGGTCCGCCGCGTGTGCTGGGAGCCCCCGGGCGACCGCTCCGAGGCGGCGGTGGCCGAGGCGCTGCGCGGGTACGGGGCGCGGCTCTGGCAGATCGAGCAGGTCACGCCGCTGCTCACCGCGGCACTGAAGCAGACCGCCTGACACCCGGGGCGCCGCGCGGCGCCCCGGGTTCGTCGCGGTTTCGTACCGGTGGCCCCTCTTCGCTCGTCGCGGCGGGGAGGGCATGCCTACGGTCACTCCCATGATCACCAGGGGGTACGAGGCATGGCTGCGCGACTTCGAGGACGAGCGGGAGCGCCGGGCCGCGGCACCGGAGCCCGCCTGGGAGCAAGGCGCGCGGGTGCATCCCGCGATCTGGCGGAGCGTGCGGCGCTTCCAGGTCGGCGAGAGCGGTGACGGGGCGAACCTGATCGCCAAGGCCGACCGGGCGGGCGACGCGCCGTACGCGCGCGCCGTACGGCTCTTCGTGGCCGAGGAGCAGAACCACGCCCGGCTGCTCGGGCTGCTGCTCGGCGCCGGCGGGGTGCCGCAGCTCACCTCGCACTGGAGCGACACCGTCTTCGTCCGGCTGCGCCGGCTTCTCGGGCTGCGGCTCGAACTCCTGGTCCTGATGGTCGCCGAGGTCGTGGCGCTGCGTTATTACCGCGCGCTGCGCGACGGCACCGGCGACGCGCTCACGACGCGGGTGGCCGGGGCGATCCTCGCCGACGAGGTGCGGCATGTGCCGTTCCACTGCGAGCGGCTGCGCGAGGCCTTCGCGCGGATGCCACGCCCGTTGGGGCGCCTGGTGCTCCTGGGGTGGCGGGCGCTGCTCCTCGCCGCGGCGCTCGTCGTCGCCTGCGACCACGGCTCGGCACTGCGCGGGTTCGGGGTGGGACGGGTGCGGTTCGTCCGTGACGTGACCGCTTCGGCGGGGCCCGTGGTGCGCTCGATCCTCGATCGCGCGGTGTGACCTTCGCCGCTCCGGCCGGGGGGACTACACGTCTTGGTTACCCGCAAGTAGCATGACGGTATTCGCAGCGCGCTTCCCGCATCCCGGGTGCGTGCCGCGCGGCAGTGCCATCCCGCATCTGGAGGAGAGCCATCGTGCCTCGTACCGTCAGGGACGTCGTCTTCGTCGACGGCGTCCGCACCCCGTTCGGCAAGGCGGGCCCGAAGGGCATCTACCACGAGACCCGCGCCGACGATCTCGTCGTGAAGGCCATCAGGGAGCTGCTGCGCCGCAACCCGGCCCTCGACCCGGCGAAGATCGACGAGGTCGCCATCGCCGCGACCACGCAGATCGGCGACCAGGGCCTGACCCTCGGCCGCACCGCCGGCATCCTCGCGGGCCTCCCGCAGTCCGTGCCCGGCTACTCCATCGACCGCATGTGCGCCGGCGCGCTGACCGCCGTCACCGCCACCGCGGGCTCCATCGCCTTCGGCGCGTACGACGCCGTCATCGCCGGCGGTGTCGAGCACATGGGCCGCCACCCGATGGGCGAGGGCGTCGACCCGAACCCGCGCTTCGTGTCGGAGAAGCTCGTCGACGAGTCCGCCCTGTTCATGGGCATGACCGCCGAGAACCTGCACGACCGCTACCCGCAGATCACCAAGCAGCGCGCCGACGAGTACGCCGTGCGCTCGCAGGAGAAGGCGGCGAAGGCGTACGCGAACGGGAAGATCCAGCAGGACCTGGTCCCGGTCTCCGTGCGCAACACCAACCCGGACGTCGGCGAGACCGGCTGGGGCCTGGTCACCGCCGACGAGCCGATGCGCCCGGGCACCACGCTGGAGAACCTGTCCGGCCTCAAGACGCCGTTCCGCGTGCACGGCCGCGTCACCGCGGGCAACGCCGCCGGTCTGAACGACGGTGCGACCGCGTCGATCATCGCGTCCGAGGACTTCGCCCGCGAGCACAACCTCCCGGTCAAGATGCGCCTGGTCTCCTACGCCTTCACCGGCGTCGAGCCCGAGGTCATGGGCTACGGCCCCATCCCGGCGACGGAGAAGGCCCTCGCCAAGGCCGGTCTGTCGATCGAGGACATCAACCTCTTCGAGATCAACGAGGCCTTCGCCGTCCAGGTCCTCGCCTTCCTGGACCACTACGGCATCGCCGACGACGACGCGCGCGTCAACCAGTACGGCGGCGCCATCGCGTTCGGTCACCCGCTGGCCTCCTCCGGTGTGCGCCTGATGACGCAGCTTGCCCGCCAGTTCGAGGAGCAGCCCGAGGTCCGCTACGGCCTGACGACGATGTGCGTCGGCTTCGGCATGGGCGCCACGGTCATCTGGGAGAACCCGCACCACAAGGACGCCGGAGGCGACAAGTGAGCACCACCACCGCTGAGCTCTTGAAGGGCGCCGCCGAGCTGTTCCCGGACGAGGTCGTCACGTCGGCGAACGTACGCCACCTCGACCTGCCGTTCGGCGCGGGCCGGTTCGCGCTGATCACGCTCGACAACGGCTTCGACCACACCAAGCCGACCACCTTCGGCCCGGCCTCGCTCGCGAACCTGAACGCCGCGATCGACCAGGTCGAGAAGGAGGCGGCCGACGGCACGATCGTCGGCGCCGGCATCACCGGCAAGCCGTTCATCTTCGCCGTCGGCGCCGACCTCAAGGGCGTCGAGCTCCTCAAGAAGCACGACGACGCGCTGGCCATCGGCAAGGGCGGCCACGAGGTCTTCAAGCGCCTCTCGGGCCTCGCCGTGCCGACGTTCGCGTACTACAACGGCGCGGCCATGGGCGGCGGTGTCGAGGTCGGTCTGCACTGCACCTACCGCACCGTCTCCAAGGCGCTGCCCGCGTTCTCGCTCCCCGAGGTCTTCCTCGGTCTGGTCCCGGGCTGGGGCGGCTGCGCGCTGCTCCCGAACCTGATCGGCGCCGACAAGGCCGTCTCGGTCATCATCGAGAACTCGCTCAACCAGAACCGCCAGCTCAAGGGCAAGCAGGTCTTCGACCTCGGCATCGCGGACGCGATCTTCGAGGGCGCCGACTTCCTGGAGCAGTCGCTGATCTGGACGGCGAACGTCCTCAAGGGCGACGTGGCCGTCGAGCGCGCCGAGGTCGACCGCGGCGACGCGTGGGACGAGGCCGTCGCGCGCGGCAAGTTCATCGCCGACAGCAAGGTGCACGGCGCCGCCCCGGCCGCGTACCGCGCCCTCGACATCATCGCCGCCGCGAAGGACGGGAACCTGCAGGCCGGGTTCGACGCCGAGGACAAGGCGCTCGCCGACCTGATCATGGGTGGCGAACTGCGTGCGGGTATCTACTCGTTCAACCTCGTCCAGAAGCGCGGCAAGCGCCCGGCGGGTGCGCCGGACAAGTCGCTCGCGCGTCCGGTCACCAAGGTCGGCGTCGTGGGCGCGGGCCTGATGGCCTCGCAGCTCGCGCTGCTCTTCCTGCGCCGCCTCGAGGTGCCGGTCGTCCTGACCGACATCGACCAGGAGCGCGTCGACAAGGGTGTGGGCTACGTCCACGCCGAGATCGAGAAGCTGCTCGGCAAGGGCCGCATCAACCAGGACAAGGCCAACCGCCTCAAGGCGCTGGTGAGCGGCGTCCTGGACAAGGCCGAGGGCTTCTCCGACGCGGACTTCATCATCGAGGCCGTCTTCGAGGAGATCGGCGTCAAGCAGCAGGTGTTCGCGGAGGTCGAGGCGGTCGCCCCGGCGCACGCGATCCTCGCCACCAACACCTCGTCCCTCTCGGTCACCGAGATGGCGTCGAAGCTGAAGCACCCCGAGCGGGTCGTCGGCTTCCACTTCTTCAACCCGGTCGCGATCCTCCCGCTCCTGGAGATCGTCCGCGGCGAGCAGACCGACGACGCCTCGCTGGCCACGGCCTTCGGTGTCGCCAAGAGGCTGAAGAAGACCGCGGTTCTGGTGAAGGACGCCCCCGCGTTCGTCGTGAACCGCATCCTCACCCGCTTCATGGGCGAGATCCAGAACGTCATCGACGAGGGCACCCCGGTCGAGGTCGCCGAGAAGGCCGTCGAGCCGCTCGGCCTGCCGATGTCCCCGCTGGTGCTCCTGGAGCTGGTCGGTCCCGCGATCGGCCTGCACGTCTCGGAGACCCTGAACCGCGCCTTCCCGGAGCGCTTCACGGTGTCCCCGAACCTCGCGGCGGTCGTCAAGGCCGGCAAGCGTGGCTTCTACGTGTACGACTCCGGGAAGCCGGAGCTCGACCCCGAGGTCGCCGCGCTCCTCGAGCAGGGCGATGTCGTCCTGACGGAGGAGCAGGTCCGTGACCGCGTGCTCGACGCGGTGGCGCAGGAGATCGGCCTCATGCTCGACGAGGGCGTCGTCGCCGAGGCCCAGGACATCGACCTGTGCCTGATCACCGGCGCCGGCTGGCCCTTCCACCTGGGCGGCATCACCGCGTACCTGGACCGTGAGGGCGTCAGCGAGCGGGTGACCGGCAAGCGGTTCCTGGCGCAGGGCGTGGCCAGCGTTCCGGCGTAACTCCCCGGCGTTCCCGGTGCCCGGCATGCCAACTGGCGTGCCGGGCACCGGCGTTTGCGGGGTCTGGGTACGCTCGTGCGGGAGAAGGGCGGGACCCCATGACCATGCTGCTGATCGTCGACGGTGCCAATGTCGTCGGTTCGGTTCCCGACGGGTGGTGGCGCGACCGGCGGGGCGCGGCCGAACGGCTGCGGGACAGTCTGGTGGCCCACGCCGAGCGCGAGGACGTCGACATCGTGCTCGTCGTCGAGGGCGCGGCGCGCGGGGTGGGGTCGGTGCCGGGCGTACGGGTCGAATCGGCGGCGGGAAGCGGCGACGACCGCGTCGTGGAACTGGTCGCCGCCGCCGGAGGGCCGTGCACCGTGGTGACCGCCGACCGTGAACTGCGTCGCCGCGTGGGCGAGTTGGGTGCCACCTGCGTGGGACCCCGGACGGTGCGGCCCGCGTGAGACACGCGCGCCGCGACACGTCCTAGCCGTCCGACGCCGCGAGCTCCGCGATCGCGGCCGTCGCGCGAACGCAGTTGTCGCGGTCCTCGAAGGCGAAGAACGCCCGCGCCCTGCGGTCGTACTCCGGCTCGCGCGCGCACCCGTTGCCGAGGTAGCGGATCACTTCGGTCACGACCTCGTCGACATTGCCGCACACCGGCCCGAACCCGTCGTGCTCCGCCTCGAAGTAGCCCTTCCTGGCGTGCTTCGCCCAGTACTCGTCCGGGTCGAACCGGGCGTAGACGAGCGGCGTGCCGAGGTAGGCCATGTCGAAGTGGACCGAGGACCAGTCCGTGATGAACAGGTCGCACTGGCGCAGGGCTGTCTGGACGCTGACCTTCGTCTGGTCCAGGCGCTGCACCCGGGGGTGGTCCGGGACGACTCCGTCGATCATGTTCCGCATCTCGTAGTGCGGCAGGAAGTCGAGCGTGTAGTCGTAGTACTCCAGCGCCTCCATCAGCTTCGGGTCGCGCAGCAGCCGTACCACGAAGTCCCGGTAGGCCGACTCGCGGAAGATCTCGTTGACGGCGTCCTGGTCGGCGCCCTCCTGCTGGAGGTAGGAGGGGATCGTCAGGTACTTGCGCCAGGTGGGCATGAGGAGGATGCGGCGGCCGCCGCGGTCCGGCTGGAGCGCGTCGAAGCGCGGGAAGCCGAGCGCCTTCGCCTGCTCGCCGTAGTGCATGTGCTCGGAGAAGTACTGGGCTTCCCGGTCACTGGTGGCGAACACCAGGTCCACGCCGGTCCTGTTGCGGTGCAGGGCCTTGCTGCCGTCCTCGTCGGTGACTCCGTGCTGGAGGAAGACCCGCTTGGCGCCCACGCGCCAGTTGAGGTGCTTGAGGTACTGCCCGCGGTCCCAGCCGTCGGGGAGCATGTACGAGTCGATGTCATAGGCGTTGATCAGCAGCGACGCGTGCAGCATCAGCAGCTTGTGCTTCCACGAGCTGTGGGCCACCACGTTCCCCAGGCGCTTCAGCTTGGCCCGGTCCGCGCTCGCCTTGTCGATGACGTAGTACGCCTTGCGGCGGCGCTCGTGCGTACGCAGGTACCTGAACAGGTGCAGGCTGTTGTCCTGTGCGGTGTCCCTGCGCTCGGCGATCAGCCAGATCTCCTTGCGGCGGAAGAACCTGAGCGTGGCGCGCCGGATGGCGCGGGCCCGCCAGAAGGGCGCCTTGCGCTTCTTCTGGTCCTCGTCCATGCCCTGGAGGAACTCCTCCCAGTCCTTGTCGGCTCCCCTTCCCTTGCCCTGGACCTCCCGGACGAGCAGAACGGCGTTGTCCTTGCCCTTCGACATCGGCAGGACCCAGCGGCCCCCGACGTTCATGCCGCGGGCGCT